>JARLHO010000160.1 GCA_031292215.1 Syntrophobacteraceae bacterium
GATCGTGATTCCGGAGGGATCAAAATCCCGGAGGGATCAAAGCCATTAGCCGGGGGTTGAGGCCGTGAGGCCGACACCCCCGGAAAATGGCCCCCGGGAAATGGCCGTAAGGCCCCCCCGGGAAAGAACGATCGTGATTCCGGAGGGATCAAAGCCATTAGCCGGGGGTTGAGGCCGTGAGGCCGACACCCCCGGGAAATGGCCCCCGGAGACGACCCCGTAAGGGGTCGCAGATCAGAAACATCAATCTAGATATCTCTGATCATATTGAATCCCCGCCTTTTCGAGAAATTCGACAAATTCCTCACGGAATGACTTGAATCGATGATGTTCTTCCTGGTTGGAGATGTATTTGTGCACAGCAACGCGAACCGTGGCGCTCACGGTGAAAGCCGCATATCCATCCTGCCACCTGAAGGTGCGGTCTCCGATTTTTTCGTGTACCCACGCTGATGACGCTTTCTTCAATTCGCGAACAACGTCGGCCAGACAATGGGTGGATTTGAGCGCCAGCAACAAGTGAACATGATCGGCAACGCCGCCAATGACCTCGGGAAAGCCTCCCAACCCACGAACCGTCCCTCCGATGTACTCATGAAGACGGGTACGCCAGGAAAGGTCGATCGAAGCAATACGGTTTTTCGTCCCGAAGACGAGATGATAATGGAGACTGAGATGGGTGGATGACATCGAATGCCTTTGCTGGCGCCCCCTCTGGGCGCATGAGGATGCGGCTTGCCTTCGGTGGTATCGCCCTCCATGTCGCGTCCACGACCGGGGCTCAACCACTGCCTAATGGCCGGGAGCACTGCGGGCTCCAACCCGGTCGTCGTTTACAGGGTCGCAATTGCGAGAATACCCCTGCAGGTCCTGCCCCTCTATGAGATAGTCTCCCGCAAATATCACTAATAAGGGCTTCTTTTTCATCCAAGAATTTTTCAAGGAGGTGACTGTCATGGCACAGGTCTTGGTCTTTCCCTAAAAATATCGCTCCTGCTCAAACAGTGCAATTCGGACTTTACCCGTAACCGTAAACTCCCCTTTCCCGAGCCGAACACGCTCATCCTCTCTTTTACCACCCGGCTGGAAGAGCAAGGGAGTAGATATACCAATCTACACAACAAAAACAATTTTTCAAAAGAAGAAATAGTGGATTTCACTATTGTCCGGTAAATTTTGAATCGGCAGCTATAAACGTTTGATTTCTAATGCTCTTTGGCATAGTTTCCCGTTTTCGATTTGAATTTGGGTAGTGCTGTCCGCACGGCATTCATGGATTAGAACCGATACTCGGGCCAAAATGTTGTTCCGGTTTATTGTAGGGTAGGCAAGGCCTTATCTTGCCCACCTTTTCGGTGGGCACGGTGAAACTGTGCCCACACACATTCGCCGCCGCTTTTGAAATTAACCGGACGGCAGTGAGTGGATTTATACTTTCGCCGCTGGGCGGTAGAGGATCATTACGGGACCGAGAAATTGGCTCTGGAAATCGAGAAATTCCACGGCAGGACGAGCAACAGTATCCGTTAAGAACTCTTTGCCGTTGTCATAATGTTAGTAATTGCCAGGACCCTGATGATGCTTACGTCTCAAGCAAACGCTGAAAAGGAAGCGGAATTCCAGTTTAAAAATGCCATCATGACTTTGGCGGCCGAGGCGGCCATACTCGTAACCGATGATCCGCAAAAAACAGTAAAGATATCTACCGGGATCCTGAATGCCATCTCACGCGTTAGGTGCTACAGGCCCAAATCTCGCTGCCCTTCTCAGCCAAGAGTAACAAAGAGGCCTCCAAACAAGTGGTGTTCAAACGGGCGGGAAAAGTTCGGGACTTTGCAAAACCGAAAACCGGGATGCCAATCCCGCAACGTTTGTTCTAACTCCCTGTTTAGCATGCAAAATATTTCGCGTGTGAGCGATAAGTTACCGCCACTGTGCGATTGTCTCCCCTCTGTTCTCGACCGCACCACCCCTTACACGGTCAGTGCGAAATCCTTCTCCCTTATCCTCGCCCACACCCGTTCGGGATCGAGTTGCAAGAGGTCGCATATCCACAGATAGCTGCCCATATCCTCGCTCTGGGATTTAAACCACGCCTCGGCCCTCCGCTTGTCACTGCGGATTTCTCGATCGTAGTACCATCCGCGAAGCCGGATTCCGTTTACCGAGACCTCGTAGCCCGCGCCCTTGCGACGGTAATCCTCTATCGCCTGCAGAAGTACCGCGCCCCAAAGCGCAAGCTCGCCGCTTATGGCGTCCGTGTCCCCGGCAGATTCCAAATCAACACATCCCGGCCCACCGGCAGAACGCGGGGGCTTTTCAAAAACCTCGCCTCCCGTGGCGCCTCTTGCTCCAGATCGCCTGGTCCTTTTTTCACGTCCTTTGATTTCTTCTACGCCCCGTGCCTCGATCCTAAGATTTACAGCTCCCATGTCGCCGGCCTCCATGTGTGTGGATTGACTCTTTCATAGAAAGAAGTGACTATCATGGCCACAGGCTATATCGCGAACCATTGACCGGTGCAAACGGCAACCAGAAGCGGCAATAGAAGCGGCAACCAGAAACGGAAACAGAAACGGCAAAATGCAGCCAAGTAAAAAAAATATCCCGGCCCTGTCTTGTTGCTAAATGGCCCGCTTGCCTGCATCGGCCCGATTTTCATGGCCACCGGGTCAAATTGTGGTTTAAAATAAAAATGGGCTAAAAGCCGCGAAGAAAAAACACTCCTTGGGGGGAGCAAAGCCCGGGCTTCATCGCAATTTACCGCCCACCCGGCCACCAAAGATACAAAGAAGGAAAGGCAAATGAGCGGTTCGCAAAACGCCGGGCGCAAGTCGAAATGGCGCCGGCTTGAAAAATATGTTTGTGTCGCCTGTAAAAAAGAGCAAAGTTTTTGCTGGAGCTGCCCCTGCGGCTTTATGATTTGCTGGGGGTGCATGAAGGAAAATTATTGGGGTATGAGCTGCAACGGAATCCTGTGGACGTGTCCTGACTGTGGGGCTATTCGCAGTTTTGGAAATGACTGAGGCGCGCTGGCGCGCCGCCGGCCGGACCTCTTAGCGTCCTGCCTGTCGGGATGCATTGCGCCAAAGGTCGTGGAGCGTGGGGAAAGGGAGCTGATGAGCAAAAAAAAGGTAGTGATAATCGGAGGCGTGGCGCTTGGTCCGAAAGCGGCCTGCAGGCTTAAAAGGCTTGAGCCTGACGCCGAGGTGGTGATGGTCGATCAGGACGAATTCATTTCCTACGGAGGCTGCGGCATCCCGTATTTTATCTCGGGAGATGTGAACACCGTGCAGGATCTTATGAGCACGAGCTTCCACATGCTTAGGACCCCTCAGTTTTTTGAGGACGTAAAGGACGTCCTGGTAAAGGTGCGCACGAAGGTGACCGCGATAGACCGGGAGAAAATGGTCGTGCGGGTCCTCGATCTGGCCTCGAGCGCCGAGGACGAACTGCCCTACGACAAGCTGGTGATAGCAACCGGCAGCTCGCCCAATAGACCTCCGATTCCGGGCATCGACCTTCCCGGGGTGACCTCGGTTACAAACCTTCACTCGGCGATGGCCGTAAAGGACATGCTTGCGGCAGGGAAGGTGGAACGAGCGGTTATCGTCGGCGCGGGGGCGATTGGCTGCGAAATGGCGGAGGCCTTAGGAGATCTGTGGGGGATCGAAACGCATCTGGTGGAAATCGAAAATCAGGTGATGCCGGGAATCCTCGCCCCGGCTCTTGCCGCAATCGTTTCGACCCACCTGGAAGAAAAAGGGGTGCGGGTTCGACTGGGCCGACGAGTCGTTCAAATCTCGCGGGATGACGAAGGTGGGGGGCTCAAAGTGGACCTGGGCCCTGATGAGACCATCCGCGCCGAACTGGTCATCACCGCGGCGGGCGTGCGGCCCAATACGGAGATAGCTAAAACCGCCGGCCTTGCCACGGGGCGCTCCGGCGCCTTGATCGTAGACGAGATGCTTAGGACTTCGGACCCCAATATCTTCGCGGGTGGCGACTGCATCGAGATCCCCCACCTCATTACCGGAAATCCTGTCTTTTTCCCCCAGGGCTCCCTTGCCAACCGGCAGGGGCGGGTGATCGGGACCAACCTTGCGGGAGGCGCCGCAAAATTTAAGGGGACGGTCGGCAGCTTTTCCATGAAGGTCTTCGACCTGGGTATCGCTTCCACCGGCATAACCCCCCAGGCGGCCCTAAAAAACGGTTTCGATCCCGAATCGGTGCTCGTTGTCCAGGCTGACCGGGCGCACTTCTATCCCACCCAGGACCTTATGTATTTCCAACTTACCGTGGACCGAAAGACTCGCCGCATCCTGGGCGCGCAGGCCGTAGGCACAAATGGCGACGCGGTTGCGGGCAGAATAAACTCCATTGCCGCAGTCCTTCCGTTCGAGCCAACGGTAGAAGATATCTCCAACCTCGAAATAGCCTACTCCCCTCCTTTTGCCTCCGCGCTGGACGTGGTAAACGCAGTGGGCAATACGGCCGAAAACATCCTCGATGGGTTGAACAGGCCAATGGATCCGGGCGAGTTCGAGAAATGTTTTCTCGTAGATGAACAGGCGGATTGTCTCTGCCTGGATGTGAGAAGCCCCGCCAATGCGGCCCCGTTTGTCCAACGCTACGGCGCCCGGTGGCTAAACATTCCGCAGGAGACCCTGCACAAAAGAATCGATGAGGTGCCCAAAGACAAGCGGCTGCTTCTCGTTTGCAATTCGGGAGTTCGCTCCTACGAGGCTATGCGTCAGCTCGAAAGGGCGGGAATCAAAAATACCGTAAATGTCCAGGGCGGGGTTGCCGCGCTCAAAAAATCCGGGACGCTTCCCAAAGCCCCGGAAGGCGAAGGCGGTAACACCGATTAATAAGAGAAATTCGCATACTGAGCTGTTATGACGACGGCGCGTTTAAATATTGTTCGCCCCCCAAGCGCATGAGCGTCCGGGTCGCGGGCTTCAAGGCCCGCGAACCCGAAACCCGTGGGGGTGCGGGGGGCACAGCGCCCCGCGCTTCTGTCCCCATTTTTTACGTTTGCCTCTTCTGGTTGCCGTTCCTATTGCCGTTCCAATTTGCCGCTTCTAGTCGCCGTTTTGAACCCCTCGCCTCCATGCTGCTACAATCGCTGTCGTAGACACACTTTTTTCGTCATCGACAGGAAGGAATCTGAAAATGGCTTCCCTATGCACCCTACTCACCCATTCACCGTTTCACCGATTCACCGGCCCTTGTCGCTGTTATTGCTGTTATTGTGCTGTTAGGCGTGCTGTTCCCACGCTGTTTCGCTGCTGTTATTTTTGGAAAATTATCACCACTTTATCTTTACAATACGGTATCTTAAGTCATTTGGTGCTTGATTTTTCCCTGTTTTTTCAGCCAAACGCCTGACAGGGCCTTCTTTTCCCGAGTGGTATGTCCCTGTTCGGTTAACGATCCCATTGTGTTGCTTTTATGTTCAAAGGAGATACCCACTTGCCTCACGCCCCGAACTCGCGCCTGGATACCGGCGCCGTTTCTTGCTGGGACGGCCCCCCTGTTGCGATCCTTTGGACCCATTCGCTCGTGTGGGGGCTCCTTTGCCTGGATGCCCTCTCGGTGCTGGGGATCCCCTTTCGACTGCTTAGCGCATCGGATGTTTGCGAAGGGCGCCTTGAGGCCTTCCGCGTATTGATCGTTCCAGGCGGTTGGGCCGCTCACAAAGCTTGCGCTCTGGGAGATACGGGTAGGGCGAGGATCGCCCGGTTTATCGACGAAGGCGGATCGTACCTTGGCTTTTGCGGTGGCGCGGGCCTTGCCCTGTCGAGCCCGCCGGCCCTCAATCTGGTTCCGATTAAAAGGATGCCCCTCTCCCGGCGTCTCCCGAGCGCAAGCGGCCGCGTCTATGTCTGCGGCATGCCGTCCCACTCGGCCTGGGAAAACATTCCGGACCAAATTCCCGTTTCCATCTGGTGGCCCTCGCAATTCCTCGTTCCCACCGGCTGCGAAGCCTTGCGCCTCGCCTCCTACACCCGGAGACAGGGAGAAGATTTTCAGGTAGCCGACTTGAGAGTGCGAGACCTGGGTGCGGCCGTTGGCTGGGCCGAGCTGGAAAGAGTCTACGGTATCAATCTCGATCCGGCCAGGATCTACGGAGAGCCGGCGATAATCGAAGTCCGCAGGGGCAAGGGCGCCCTTATCCTTTCCTATGCGCATCTAGAGACCCCGGGGGACTCCTGGGGTAACCGGCTTCTTGTAAACATCCTGCAATACCTCGATAACACTTCCCCCGGCCCCCGGGGCAGGGCTGCGGCCATCACTTTCGGGAAAAGCAAAGGCGGCTTTTTCCTAAACGATCTGTTGGCAGGCGGGGACCCGGGGGAAAACCGCACCGCTTCGCTTTGCGGGGTTTTTGGAGCAAAACGGGCCGCCCGGGAACTCATCGCCTTCGGCCAGGCCAACCTGCTCTGGGACTGGAGAAAGCCATGGCTGCTCAACTGGAGGCGGGGCATACGGGGCTTTGAGTACGGCGCCCTTTTCGTTTGTCTTGCCTGCATGGCGGAACTCGAACGAAGATCGAGACAGGTTGGCGGCGGTCCTGTGGAGGGGGTAGAGCGACTCGAACAAATGACTCTGAAGTTCTGCGGGCTTGCCCGGCGGCTTCTTTTCGAAGAAAAACTCATCTCCGAAACGACCACCCTTAGTAAAATCGGAAAAGTAAACGAGACGGTCGATTCCCTGCGCGTCACGCTCTTTGGCGAAAAGATGAATCACGGAGGCTTGTGCGCAGCTCTTTTCGACCTCATCGACCGCATGCTCCTGGCTTTGATCCGGGAAGCCATGCAGGAGGGAACAATCGCTTGACGGGGCGCTCCATGCAAAATAGGTCTTTTCCAGCGCAACCCATCAGGCTAATCTTGAACGCAATCAGGTCTCAAAGGATCGAGCATAATGAAAGACCCTGACGGGCGAAAAGTGATTTTGATTCTAGGTATCATGACCTTTTGGTGCAACGGGGAAAACTACGCCGCCGCACCCCTTTTGGTCGAAATAGCCCGGGAGTTCCACGTAAACATCAGTCAGGCGGCCCTCTCCGTTACCTCCTACATGCTGCCCTTCGGACTGTTCACCATTATTTTCGGCCCCCTTGCCGACCGCTACGGCAAGGCCCGGGTCATTAACTTTGCGGCATTTGGCTCCGCCATTTTCTGTGCTCTTGCGGCAACCGCTCCCGGCCTTCTCTCCCTGTGCGTCCTGCGGGCGGTAAACGGCGCGTTTGCCGCGGCCATTCTTCCCGTGACCATGTCGCTTGTGGGGGACCGGTTCAGCCGAGAGCCGGGAAAAGTCCAGCACGCCCTGGGCAAAGTCTTCGGCATCATGTTTCTGGGCGGGGCGTGTGCGACGGCCATTGGCGGGGCGCTCTCTTATTTTGGTTCCTGGAGACTCGTCTATCTGTTCTACGGGCTCGCCGAGCTTGTCACGGCCCTCGTCATGCTAAAGACCCTGGACAAGTCTCCCGGGACGGTCGCCAGGTTCAGCTTACGAGATGCATACCGGGAGGCTTTTGCAAACGCCGATCTGGTAAAGACGGTCAGCATAGTGTTTCTCGTCGGGGGCTCGGTTTTCGGATCCTTTGCCTACGCCGGCCAATTCGTTCAGGCCACAACCGGGTACAACCTCTTTGAGGTTGGACTCATTCTGACCTTCTTTGGCCTGGCCACAGTTGTCGGCGGCAGGAAAACGGCGCGGCTTCGGCAAAAGCTGGGAAACCGGCTGCTGCTCTACGCGGGCATCTTCGGCGCGCTGTCGTGGGCGCTCATGGGGGTCTCGCATTCCCCTATTTTCATCTCGTTATCTCTTACGGGTTTCGGGCTGGGATTTATTATGATCCATCCAAGTCTTGTGGCCACAGCCCAGCAGCTCATGCCCGGCCGGCGCGGCACGGTCATGTCGCTCGTATCGTTTAACCTGTTTGTGGGCGGGGGCCTTGGAACGCTTGTAAACGGAAAAATACTCGACAATTGGGGTTTCGGGGCGGTTTTTCTACTCGCTGCGGTGTTGCTCCTGCTCGCCGGGTTTATCGGTTCGATCGTTTTACAAAGGCAGAGCGGCCGAAGCGTTTCGACCGCTCTGCCCGTAATCGAGAGCTAAGTGGCTTTACCGGGACCGGCGCTAGGATTAATTACCGTTGGGACCTCTTCTGTTCCCTTTTCTTCCCTTATGACCGGGGGGCTCGCAAGGTCGATTTCAATCGGGTGGCCAAAAGACTTGGGGTCGAATTCGGACGTTCTGCCCTTAAGAGAAGCCAGAAGCCCGGGGGCAAGTTCATCTATTATCGCATCGACATCTTTTTTGTCCAGCGTCTCGTGCTCGAGCAAAGAGTTGGCGATTTTTTCCAGGATCGCGTTGTGTTCGGAGAGAAGATCGCGGGCGCGCTGATAGTTCTCATCGACTATGCGCCTTACTTCCACATCGATGTCTAGTGCGGTCTGCTCGCTAAAATCTCTCTGGTGGCCAAGCTCTCGGCCCAGAAACGGCGCGTCTTCCCGCCTTCCGAAACTAACCGGCCCCATCTTTTCGCTCATTCCCCATTCGCACACCATGCGCCGCGCGATCTGGGTCGCCCGCTCGATGTCATTGGAGGCCCCGGTCGTATTCATGTCGAAGGAAATTTCCTCTGCGACGCGCCCCCCCATCAGGATGGTCACCTCGTCTAGCAGATAGGCCTTGCTATAGTTGTGGCGGTCGTCCTGGGGCAACTGCTGGGTGAGTCCCAGGGCGCGTCCGCGCGGAATGATCGTTACCTTGTGCAACGGGTCCGCCCCCGGGAGCAGTCTTGCAACCAGGGCGTGTCCGGCTTCATGAAAGGCCGTCACCCGCTTTTCTTCCTCGCTTATGACCATGCTCTTTCTCTCAAGCCCCATCATGACCTTATCCTTGGCGTCTTCGAAATCCGACATCGCGATAAGATCCCTATTCTTTCGGGCTGCCAGAAGAGCGGCCTCATTGACCAGGTTTTCAAGATCTGCCCCCGAAAAACCGGGCGTACCCTTGGCCAGGGTCTGAACGTCCACATCGGGGGCGAGCGGCTTGGCGGTGCAGTGAACCTTGAGGATGCCCGCCCTGCCCCGTATATCGGGTATGGGGACCACGACCTGCCGGTCGAACCTTCCCGGCCGAAGCAGCGCCGGGTCCAAAACGTCAGGCCTGTTGGTCGCCGCGATAAGGATTACGCCATCGTTTGACTCAAAGCCGTCCATCTCGACAAGGAGCTGGTTAAGAGTCTGTTCGCGCTCGTCGTGCCCTCCGCCAAGGCCGGCCCCCCGATGCCTTCCCACCGCGTCGATTTCGTCAATGAAAATGATGCAGGGCGCATTCTTCTTGCCTTGAAGAAACAGGTCGCGCACCCTGGATGCGCCAACGCCCACAAACATTTCGACAAAGTCCGAGCCGCTTATCGAAAAAAACGGAACCCCTGCCTCACCGGCTATGGCCTTGGCAAGAAGTGTCTTGCCGGTCCCGGGCGCCCCGACCAAAAGCACCCCCTTGGGGATTCTTCCCCCCAGCCGGGTGAACTTTTTGGGGTCGCGCAGAAACTCCACTATTTCCTGGAGCTCTTCTTTGGCCTCATCCACCCCCGCAACGTCATTAAAGAGCACCTTCCTCGAACTCTCGTTTAACAGACGCGCTTTGCTCTTGCCAAAGCTCATCGCCTTGCCGCCGCCAACCTGCATCTGACGCATGAAAAATATCCACACGCCAACGAGCAGCAACATAGGCAGCCAGCTCACAAGAATGTTCATGTACCAGGGAGATTCCTCCTCCGGTTTGGCCTGGATGTTGACGCCGTGGTCCCGCAACATCTTGATCATGTCGGAGTCGTGGGGAGCATAGGTCTTAAACGACGTGCCGTTGTTTAAAACCCCCAGAACGTTACTGCCCTGGATGGTCACCTTGGCTACATTGCCCTTCTCCACCGAACTTATGAATTGGCTGTAAGTGGTCTCGGTGCTGGTTCTCTGGGTCTGGTGAAACATATTGAAAAGAAGAATCACCATCAAGCTGATGACCAGCCAGAGAGCCAGATTCTTATAAAATGGACTCAATTGGAAAGCCTCCTAAACGACAATTTCGAAGCGGCCCGCAGACGTGAAACCTCGCGTTTCCCGCGGCCGAAAAGATTTATTGCGCGCCTTCGTGCAATAATCACCCCTTAGGCGATTATTACCCATATCGACTTGTAAGTCCAGCCACTCAAAACGGCAACCTCAAAAAGGGGCGGAAATTTTGCGCTTTCCCTTGAGAAAGCCGCCCTCGACAATCAGGCCGGTTGCTTCATTCGAAATCTGCGTGGGTCTATCCCGTACTTTTCGACTTTGTACTGAATAATCCGTTTGGTCGTCCCGAGCAGTCGGGCCGCCTGGGATTGATTGCCGCGAACGTCTTTTAACGCATCGGTAATGAGATCGCGTTCAAATGCGCTGGTAAGAGCTTCGAGTTTTCCCCGGCTAACGCTCAGCGTGCCCTCGGGTTTCATCTGCAAAGTAGGCGGCAGATGCCAGGAATCGATTGCATTTCCCTGCGAGAGCAAGACCGCGCGCTCCATGCAGTTTTCAAGTTCGCGAACGTTTCCGGGCCAGTGATAGGACATCAACATGTCAATGGCGCTCGTAGAGATCCGCTTTATGTCCTTGCTGAACTCCTGGGCATACTTTAGGACAAAATAGTCGGCAAGCAACAGTATGTCCGGGCCCCGCTCGCGCAAGGGCGGAAGATATATGGGAAATACATTGAGCCTGTAAAAGAGGTCCTGCCGGAAGGCCCCATGGGAGATTTCCGATTCCAGGTCCTTGTTGGTTGCGGTTATAACCCGTACGTCCACCTTTACCATACGAGAGGAGCCAAGAGGTTGGAACTCGCGTTCCTGCAAAACGCGCAGAAGCTTTGCCTGGGCGATCGGCGAGAGCTCTCCCACTTCGTCTAGAAAAATACTGCCCCCCTGGGCCTCTTCGAATCGTCCACGCCGTCGCGTTATCGCGCCGGTAAACGCCCCCTTTTCGTGGCCGAAAAGCTCGCTTTCCAAAAGCGTGTCAGGCATTGCCGCACAGTTTACCTGCACTATCGGCCCGCTTGCCCTGCGGCTGTTTTCGTGAATCGCCTTGGCCACCAGTTCCTTGCCCGTGCCGGTTTCACCCGATATGAGCACGGTCGTGTTCGTATCGGCGACCTGGTCGATGAGGCGAAGGACCTCCTGGATTACCTTCGAGCGGCCGGTTATGTTTGTGGTAGGGCGCCTCGCCTCGGCTAGCATCCGCCGAAGGCGACCGTTTTCCTCCTCGACCGCGCGGAAATAGACCACCTTGCCAAGTAGTTCCGCAACCGCGCCAAGTATTGCCAACTCCTGGCCTATCTCCTCGACCTGGTGAGCAAGCTTGTCGGCCGATAAAATCCCGACGCAGCGTCCCTGGTAAAAAATCGGAACGCACAAAAAGGCCAGTTCGGCTCTGTTTAAAGATTTCCGTGCCCCCGTGCGGTCCAGGAAAAGCGTCTCCTTACCCAGGTTCGCTATTGCCATGGGACGGCCGGTTTGAGCCACTTTCCCCGTAATTCCTTCTCCGGGCCGGTAGCTGATTTGACCGCTTTCGAAATCGACCCCCCGCGCCACGTCCAGCCACGCCTCGCCCGTCTGCAAGTCCAGAACCGAGATCATCCCCCTCTCCATCCCGAGGCGCGCACTGAGAACGTCAAGAGTCTCCTGCAACTGGTCTTTAAATTCCGTGGAGCGGGAAAGGACCCTGGCTATCTCATGCAACGCCCTTAGTTCGATCAGGGTAAAATTATCGGTCATGCGTAACCTGCGTCAATGTTGTAATCGTATGTTTTGAGTGAGGAAAATCAGGAGATAACAAATGTGGACAAAATTGTCATTAATTTATTGTAACAAAGGTTTGGAAAGTGGGCTAAATGTCGAGGATAACGAAGCACTCCCAGCCGCGCGCGGTCTGCTCCACGGTAAACCGGTGGAGGGTAACGGCCTTGACATCTACGATCGTCTCATGCCGGCCGGAATCGATTTGCTCGCCCCGCGCGCTGGCTTTGGCGCCATACTGAGCCTCATCGGATGTAATGGTGAGGCTCTCGATTCGAAGCAGCAGTTGTTCGGCGTCCTTAAAAAAAATGATCTCCTGGAGCAGGTTGAAAAGCAGCATGTCCAGAGCCGGGGAACTGAGCGCGATCTGGCGCGCCTCCCTTGGCTCGATCGCCTCCAGCCTTTCCACCATTGCGCCCATCGTTGCTTCGGCGGCGGCGATAAACATCTCTTCAACCGTTTGTCCCACGGCTCTGAAAGCCACATCGGCTATCGCGATGTCATCGATATACTCAAAGGGCATCCGCTCTTCCTGTTCGCAGGCTTAGTCCTGTCCGCATCGAACGAGAAGCGACGAGAGCCAAGCTTGGCGGTCCCCCGCCTATCCCTTGACGTTTCCCACCGGGACAAACCGCGCCACTATCTTGCTGATGCCGGCGGCTTGGGTGGCCTGCACGACTTCATCGATATCCTTATACGCCGGTCCGGCCTCTTCGGCCAGACCAGACAGCGAGGCCGTTCGGACGTAAATTCCCCTTCGCTCCATATCGCGCTGGAGCGTTTTGCCGTGAAACATTTTTTTTGCCTTGTGGCGGCTCATGGTCCTGCCGCTGCCGTGGGCAGTGCTAAAAAACGTCTGTTCTCCGGAATCTACGCCGGTAAGCAGATAAGACCCCGTCTCCATGCTCCCGCCGATAATTACCGGCTGGCCGGTTAGGCGATACAGCGCAGGAAGCCCCTCGGCGCCGGGCCCCAACGCTCTTGTCGCCCCTTTTCGATGGACCAGCAGCCGTTTTTGCCGTCCGCCAACATCGTGCATCTCAAGCCTTGCCGTGTTGTGGGCGACATCGCAGACCTGGTGCATCCCCAAATCCACCGGGTCCTTTCGCAACACCTCGGAGAATACCTCGCGGACCCTGTGCAAAATGACCTGCCGGTTTGCAAACGACATATTGATCGCACATTTCATGGCGGCAAAATAATCCTGCCCTTCGGGAGACAAAAAAGGAGCGCAGGCCAGTTCACGGTCCGGCGTCCTGATCCCGTATTTTGGCCCCATCACTTTTAGAAATGTCTGCAGATAGTCCGTTGCAACCTGGTGACCAAAACCTCTGCTCCCGCAGTGAAACATAACGGCAACCTGGTCCGCGATGTTGATTCCTAAAGCTTTGGCCAGTGCGGGATCGAAGATGTTTTCACTGCGCGCCACCTGGATTTCGAGATAATGATTGCCCGAGCCCAGCGTTCCGATCTGTTTGTATCCTCGCTCGACTGCTTTCTGGCTGATTTTGGATGCGTCCGCTCCCCCGACCCGACCAAATTCTTCGGTTCGCTCAAGGTCTTCCGCCCAGCCATAACCTTTCTCAACGCACCACTGCGCTCCCTTTTCGACCATGGTGCGAAACTCATCCTGGGAAACCTTCACAAATCCGCTGCAGCCAATCCCGGCGGGCACCCGCTCGAAAAGCCGGTCGACTAGACGTCTCAAATGCTCCCTTATTTCATCATAGGTGAGGCTGGTAAGAACCAGCCGCATCCCGCAGTTTACGTCAAACCCGATGCCGCCCGGGGAAATGACCCCCGACCGCTCGTCCATCGCCGCCACTCCTCCTATGGGAAAACCGTATCCCCAGTGACCGTCAGGCATGCAGAGAGCATATTTTTCAATACCGGGCAACGTGGCGACATTTGTCGTCTGCTCAAGGACTCCTTCGTCCATCTCCGTCACCAGCTTTTCGGTTCCATAGATGCGGGCTGGAACACGCATTCCTTCCTTGTAGTCCGCCGGAACCTCCCAAACAGTGTCCGATATTTTTTTCAGCTTCGATATTATCGCCATAAACCTTAACCTTTACAGGGGCTTCAACCGATAGGTTGCTATAGTAATCTATGTTCGGGAAAACAATTGTCCATAGAGTATCTGCCGCCGGTGACGCGGCGCGAAGCAGGCCTCGGGGCGGCGCTTCCCCAATGCTTATTGGAGAATTAAAATGTGCGACTGTATCTTTTACCCGGTGGCTAAAGAATCTTGCCGATCGCAGCGACGAAGTCATGTTGAGGTAACAATTCGTAATGCCCAGTTTTTTACCGGGCTTAAGGTAACGTGAGTACCTGTTTTCTCCACAGCAATTTACCCCTTGATTTTTCTATAGTTATTACCATATTGGTATCGACGAATGGCAGGAATATGATAGTATGTGCTCGCATGTCGTATTCGGCTGTGACCGAGAAAAGGCGTTATCTCTTTGAGAAAGATTATCCACCAATCCGACTGGAATGAGGAAAAACGCTGATGCGAGATGGAGTAAGTGTACCAGAGGTGGAAAGCCTTTTAAAAGAATTTACGAGCCTGCCGGCCAAAGTGTTTGAGGTGTTCGACTGGATGTCCCGGGAAGTGGTGGGGAATTTCCCCCCGGGGATGATGTGAAGGCGCA
Source organism: Syntrophobacteraceae bacterium (assembly GCA_031292215.1). Classification (GTDB taxonomy): domain Bacteria; phylum Desulfobacterota; class Syntrophobacteria; order Syntrophobacterales; family Syntrophobacteraceae; genus SbD1. The sequence continues at coordinate 14,503 of JARLHO010000160.1, forward strand.
GGAGCTGGGGTGGTTTCCGGGGGGGGCGACAATAATGCACCCTCTCCGGGATCAGCTAGAGCCATCGGCATTTGAGGCAAGTCGACTGACGCTGCCGGGGTTAGCTCAATAGCCATTACTGATGGTGTTGGAGTCTAAGATGATGCGTGCATCCTTTTTTTTGGTTCTCATTTTGATCCTCGGATCAGCAGGTAATGGTTTCGCCGTGCCGCTTGAATCAATGCCTGGCCCGGCAGTGCAAGGCAATGATTCGCCAACTGTAACTTCAGCCATCGCGACCTCTTCTCCGGTACTGGCGACTACTTCTCCAGCGGTTTCCTCCTCAAGTGTTCCGGCCGGCGATCCTCTTGTCGGAGCCGGGGGGGCGGATAGCGGGGCGCCCAAAATTCCGAAGTTTCCGGTTGAGATGTTCGTCCGGCGGGGAACAAGCAGCCGGTTTGAGCTGTTCTTTCTCAATGTGAAATACGGCTATGACCTTCAGGATTTCCAGTTCTATAAGGCCTGGTGCCTGGATAAGGGCGCGCCGCTGCCCGGTGGCACGGTTCACAATGTGAGGCTCTATAATAGCTCGGATCCCAACATGCCCCCGAGTTTTAAGCGTCTGCAATGGCGCCAGATCAATTACGTGATCAATCATAAGGTGGGGTCCAAGGAGGATGTCCAGGAGGCGATCTGGCATCTGTCTAAGGACCGCGGACACGGGAAAATGAGCGCAAAAGCGGTTCGCATGATACACGAGGCGAGCCTCAAGGGGAAGGATTACAACCCGGCCGCAGGCGATTTGGTTGCCATTCTCTGTCAGTCGGTCGGAAACCAGCAGCCGGTTTTTATCGAATATAAACTTCCGCAAAGAAGACCCGCAGCGGTAAAAGCGGCTATTTTCCCCGCGCCGCTGCCGGCATCGGTCGGAGGTTTTGCAAGCAGGTTGTTTATCCCGCCTTTTTTCTTCTGGCCCGGAGGTGGTGGTGGATCCTCTGTTCCCCACACTCCCGTGCCGGAGCCGTCAAGCCTGCTTTTGTTGGCTGCGGGGATGATCTGCCTTCTACTGCTGTCGCGGAAAGTGGAAAAACGGCTTCAATGCCGCCCGTAGCATGATCGTACCCCCGGGGTGCGGGTCTCGAAGATTTTGCCAGGCTAAGAGATGGGATGGGTTGTAGAATGAAGATCAAAAAGCTTGGAATAATAGTATTGATCGGATACTGCGCGGCCGCTGCCGGATGCATATCTTTTCCGAAAAGTTATAGCACCGATCAACGTCCGATATCTCCGAAGCTGGGCGGCTCCGTCACCGACTTTTACCAGGTCATCGATACGTTGCAGCCCGACTTGCGTTGGAAGGACACCAAATCGCAAGGGCAAACCTACGATGTCGCAGTATGGCAGTCCCAGTCGAAGACGCCGGATAAATCCATCGTCGGAACACCGTTTGAGCCCAGAGAGTGGGGAAAACAGGTATACTACGTCCAAGGAATAAGTGCGAATTACTTCCGAATTGATAAACCGTTACAGCCTAACACGTGCTATCATTGGTCGGTTAGAATCCGCACGGGGGGCGATGTGTCCGAATGGGCCACCTTTAGCCAGGCCGCCCTTAGCCCGATTGGTTTGGGATACGCATACCGTCTTCCGTATGGATTCATTACGCCTCGAAATTAGTTCCAGTATTCGGCATGAGGTAGCGGAATAATCGAAACTTTGCTGCAAACCGGCGAGGGAAAATGAAAAAAAGAGCTCTCATTTTAATTGTCGTTTTGTTGGGTCTCTACGGCTGCGGTTCTTACAGCAAGACCGCCGTAAAAGTCGGCACCCCCGGTACGGTCGCGCCTCCTTCGCCCCAGGCGTACCAGATCACCATCGGTGACAAGCTGAGTGTGAAACTATTTTATAATCCCGATCTGAACCAGGATGTGACGGTGCAGCCAGACGGATCGATCTCCCTTTTGCTGGTGCATGAAGTAAAGGTCGTGGGACTTACCAGCGAGGAGTTGAGAAAGCTTCTTACCCAGGACTACGGTAAATATCTCCAGCAGCCCGAACTCTCCGTAGTGGTGGTCCAGGCTGTCGGGAACAGGTTTTTTGTGGGCGGGGAGGTCGCAAAACCCGCGATGGAGCTGCTAACCGGCCCCACAACCGTCTTGCAGGCCATTGATATGGCAGGCGGGTTTTTGCCAACCGCTCGGCTCGACGAAGTGATTGTTCTCCGGCGAGGCCCGGATAATAAACCCTTTCAAATTACTTTGAATGCCGAAAAAGCAATGAAGGGCGTTGATTTGTCCCAGGATATCTATTTGAAGCCCTACGATATGGTTGTTGTACCCAGAAGCAATATCGCAAACGTAGACCTCTGGGTCGACCAGTATCTCGGCCGTACGATAGGCTCTCTTGGCGGCGACTTCTCATTTTATTATTACTTTACTCATTAAAGAGATCAAAATGGCTGGTTCCCGATATTCGGATCGAAATGTTCCAGTTGCTTCAAGTTCGGCGGGTCCTCTGTCGCTGCAGTCCGAGCGAATGCTTATCGTGCGGGAGGTGCGTCCGGCCAACAATCTTCGGGACTATCTGTCCATATTCTTCAAACACCAGAGGACCATTGTCGTGTCTTTTCTGGTGTTGTGCATTCTGGGTTTCGCTCTGGCGTTGCTATACAATAAAGTGATCTATTCGCCCAAGTTTGAGGCCAAAGCCGCCCTCCTTATAAAATTTGGCTGGGAAAATTTCTATCCGGACCCCTCGCTTGGCAAGCGCGAGGGGCCTGCGGTCAACACCGAAGAGATGCTCGGGGCCGAAATGAGCATTCTAAACAGCAGAGATCTGAAGGAAAAAGTCATCAGCGCCTTGTCGCCTGAAGCCATTTTCCCCTCTCTTGCCACCTGGAAGCTTACTGGCCTTAGCAAACAGGACGAAGCGCTTTTGCTCCTTGACAAAAACCTGCAAATCCAGGTTGCCAAGGGCAACGTTGTAGACGTGGGCTTCGATGGGACAAATCCCCAAAGCGCCGCCGAGGTTGTCAACCAGCTCGTTAGCGCCTACATCGAGAAGCGGAGCGAGATCTACAAGGACCCCAAGTCTGCTCTGTTTCTCCAAACCAAGGTTGACTTCTATCGGCAGAAACTTGCGGAATCGCAGAACAACTTGAAGGCGTTTTCCGAGCGCACCAAGATCATCGCCTTCGACCAGCAGCGCAAGATGCTTGTGGAGCGCCGTTCCATCCTCAGCATTGCCCTAAACAATACCGCGGATGAAATTAAGGAAGTGGCGCAAACGATCGCCGAACTGGAAAAAGAACTGAAAACGATCCCGAAGTCGGAGCTTACGGCTGCTGCTTCCGACCGTGCGGGGGACGCTCAATCCAGGTTGCTCGGCCTAAGACTCCAGGAGCAGCAGCTATCGGCCAAATACAAGGGAAACAACCCTTTGATTGACGCCGTTCGTGCTCAGATAGCAACTGTGGAAAAGTTTATGAAAAACTATTCCGCCTCAAACCCCAATATTGCTCCCGCCGACCCGGTGTATCAGGAAATCCAGAAGCAGATCTTGGACAACCGGGCAAAGTTGAGCGCATTGAATGTGCGCTACACCGGCACGCAGAACCAGCTTGCTGCAATCAATAAAGAACTCCAGTTCTTTGAGACCAACGAAATCCAGTACAGTACGCTGGCTGCCGCCGTGGCCTCCAACAAGCGAGTATACGACGATTACCGGCGAAAGCTCGAAGAGGCCAACGTATATAATGAACTCGGCCGGGATAAAATGACGAGTGTAAGCGTGATCGAGCCTGCTGCGCCGCCGGTCTCGCCGGTAAACCCTCCCAAGCCCCTGGTCCTTCTGTTTGGCGTTGCAATCGTGTTCGCTTTGTTCGGGAGCCTTGGGATCGCCTATCTTTTGGAGGTTAACAAGCAGGTGATGAGCACCGCAATGGAGGCGGAAAAACGATTGGACCTTCCGGTGTTGATCACCATTCCGATCAAGGAATGAAATGGCTGAGTTGTACCTGGATTTTTTTAAATTCAAGAAGAGTCCATTCCACATAACTCCTGATCCGGATTTTCTCTTTTTGAGCCCGACTCACAAGGAGGCTTCCGCGGCGATTTTCTACGGCATCGAAACCAGAAAAGGGTTTGTTGCCGTGACCGGGGAAGTCGGAGTAGGGAAGACGACTGTTCTGAGGGCCTTTATTAAGGGGGCCGATCCGGAAAAAATCAGGATCGTCTATATAGTCAATCCCGACCTTTCCTTTGACCGGCTGCTAAAACAGCTCTGCTGCGAGCTTGGCATCCAAGGCGGGGGCGATGACCCGGCCGAGCTCATTGACGCCCTGTTCCACCACCTCAGCGAGGAATACGAAAATGAGCGCAATGTCGTTTTGATAATCGACGAGGCGCAGAACATGCCCGCTCAAACCCTGGATCGGCTGCGGATGCTCTCAAATCTTGAGACCAATCAGGACAAACTGCTGCAGATAATCCTTGTCGGTCAGCCCGAGTTTGAGGCCAAGATGAATCTGCCCGATTTGAGGCAGCTAAAACAGCGGATAGCGATCCGGTCGCGTATCTTGGCCCTTACTCCCGAGGAAAGCATCGCGTATATCTACCATCGGCTGATGAAGGCCTCGTTGTTCCTAAATCCGGCTTTTAGCCGAAAGGCGCTCAGGCTGATCATCAAAAACGCCAATGGGATTCCGCGCACGATAAATATCCTGTGCGACAATGCGCTTATTACGGCCTTCGGCTATCAGCGCAAGCCCGTTGATCATGAAATAGTAAAAGAGGTCATTAGAGATTTTGAGGCGGGAAAACCGGGTCGGGCCATCGGGTGGAAAATTATTTGGGTCCCTGCCGTGGCTGTGTGCTTTGCTGTGGCCCTCTATGTTTCGCCGGGCATAAGGTCCCGCTTCGCAAGCCAGCTTACGAGCAAGCAATCCTTTCGGCCCAAACTTACTAGACCGCCCTCGGGGGCTGATGAGGCCGAACAATTGGTGGGGGCCAATCCTGCTGTGAGTGTTATGGAGGAAAACCCCGGGCAGCCCTCCTCCGCAGAGCTGGCCGGAAGTGGCGCGGGCGCGGGCCAAAAGTCCAGGGCAGGTGGAGCAGTCGGGTCCAAGTCTGAAATTGGGACCAAACCGGAAATCTTGCCCGCCCCAACCGGCGCAAAGCCTTCGACGCGCAGCGCGCCCGGGGGCGACACCGCAGCGGTTGTCGGCGCTAAGCCCGCCCCGGGAGGTGAAGCCTTCCTACAAAAGGCGCCCGAGGGTTTGTCAACCCACCTCAAGCCTTCCGCGCAACCCGAGGAGGCTTTAACCAACGGCGCCCACCTGAAGAGTAAACCCTCGTCGTCTGCTCTGGTGGTCAAAAGGGGCGATAGCCTCTATAAGGTTCTGCTTGGCGTCTACGGCAGGGTGGACCAGGACATGATAAGGTCATTTAAAATTCTTAATCCTCAGGTTAAAAACATAAACAGAATTTCGGCGGGGGAAACAATCATTCTTCCGCAGGTCGAGTCTGCGAAGCCATAGATGCAATGCATATTTTTAGCCCCAGTCTGGACCAAAGGCTGGTTTGCAGGTGATAAACGCATTTAATGCCTTACACCTTCTACTGAAAAAAGGGTGCGGCCATGAGCAAATTCTACGAAGCATTACAGAAAAATCATCGAGGAAAAAAGGTCGCAGGGACTCTCACATCCTTACCCGTGCCCGTTCCTGTCGCCCTGGAAGGAGCGTCTCGATCTGGTCTGGAAGACGAAATGCTTAGTCTCTACAAGGTTATCGAATCCCTTTTGCCCGACCGGCAATCGAAGATCATTCAGTTCATTGGCGCCAGGGAGGGGGAAGGGACTTCCACGATCATTCGCGAGTTCGCAAAAGTTGCCGCTGACCTGGTCGGACATTCCGTACTTTTGCTGGATGCGGATCGGCATCACCCGAGCCAGGATAATTTCTTCGATATGCCGGACAAGTTTGGCTGGTTGCATTCTCTACGAAGCGAGGGGCGCGGCGGCGAGGCTTTTCACCAGGTCGGAGACTCCAAGCTGTTCATCAGCCCGGGGTCCAATTCCGCAGTTTCCACTCCCGAGATTTTTAATTCCAAATTCGAAAACATGTGTCAGGGCTTTAGGGGGGGGTTTGACTGGGTTCTAATCGATTCAGCTCCGCTGGTGCTCTCTCCGGACGGTCTTGCGATTGCCTCCAAAGTAGACGGTATCGTGCTGGTGGTAGAGGCTGAAAAAACCAGGTGGCAGGCAGTTAGAACAATGCGCGACAGCATTACCAGGGTTGGCGGAAATATACTTGGGGTTGTCCTAAATAAGAGACACTACTATATCCCCGAGTCTATCTATAAGTATGTATAGATATTGTAAGAGAACATCTCTAAAGCTTCTCGTCGGCGCCCAGCGGTCCCGCGAGGTGTGTGGTGCGTGGCGCGGTGGGGTAGCCCGCCACCGGGAGCATGTAGGCCGTGTGATTTGAGTAACGATATCGTTCTAATTGCTGGAGCCGACGTGGTCTAAGTAGCGGGCGTCCTGGTACAAAACGGCATCACAACGGGTTTGTGCCGGGGTCAAAGAGCGGGCATGCATGCATCGGGAGGGCCCGGGAAACTGGGAGACCTACCACCTCCGCCTGGATTTGCTTACAATTACCCGCACATGCGCCCACTTACCACTTAGCGGAGAACCCCAAGAAGGGGCTTGGCTCAATCGCCCCCCTTTGCAAAGGGGGGTTGGGGGGATTTCGAGTTTGTTCGTACAGCACGAAAGCCATTTAAAAAATCCCCCCGGGCCCGGGAGCGTCTAGGTCGCCCCTCGGTCTTTGCCCGGATTGTTGCCCCCCCCGGACTGATATGTATGGGACAGTTGTTTCGTTTTTTCCGGCTCTGGAAGTGGCAGGAGAGTAAATCCCCCCGACCCCCCTTTGCAAATAAGGGGGGCGATCGGGCCCAGCCCTTTGCGAAAGGGGGGCGATCGGGTAAGTGGGCGCATGTGCGGGTAATTGTCAGCTGGATTTGGGGGGTGGCGGTAGCCGCTCGACTGCTCCGGTCCACATCTGGCCGGGGACAGGAGCGAACACAATCAGGGTGGTAAAGCGTCATCTGAGGGCTAAGGCAACCAAGCCCGAGGAGACGGGTGGCAGGAAGCAGGAGAGCGCTTTCCTGGTGCCAAGGAACGGGGGAAGCGTCCCCGTGGGACCCCAAAGGTGGGAAGGGAAGCCCAGGCTCGAAACTGTCTCAACGAAACTACAATAGTTAGCCGAACTGGCGAAGAAATCCCCTGCGATGGCGTGTACCTGCCTCAACCCCTGAATCGATATTGGTCTTCTCGTTGGAAAGCATGCCCATCGGCGGCCGATTAATGCGCCACATCTGGGATATGCGGCCGGCCTCTGTTACAATGTATCTCCATTTAAATTCAGGGAAAGGGAACGGAAACATTTCCGATGAAATATGCCTGTCTTATAAGCCTTGGATGCGCAAAAAACCTCGTAGACAGCGAGACCATGGTGAAGCGATTGGTGGACATGGGCTACCAGATGACGCAGGAGGCCCGCGAGGCCGATGTGATCGTGGTAAACACGTGCGGGTTTTTGGAAAGCGCGGTTCAGGAGGCGATAGAAGTAGTCCTTGAAGCCGCCAGGTACAAGGTGGAAGGAAAGTGCTCCACACTTGTTGTCGCCGGTTGCATGGTGCAGCGGTATGGGAAAAAGCTTCTAAAGGAGCTGCCCGAGGTAGACATCTTCCTGGGGACCTCCCACTACCAGGCGCTTGAAACCGCTGTGGAATCACAGCGTGGCGCTCGTCCCGGACGGCTTTGGATCGGAAGGCCCGGGCAAATCTTAGACCGCGCGCCGGGGCGGGTGATTTCGACCGGAGCCCATTCGGCGTATGTAAAAATTGCCGAAGGCTGTGACAATTCCTGCTCTTTTTGCATCATTCCCAAGCTGCGCGGCCCCTTGCGGAGCCGCTTGGAAGCCGATATTTTAGCTGAGGCAAGGCGCCTTTCGGCCGAAGGAATAAAGGAAATAAATCTCATCGCCCAGGACACCACCGCCTTCGGGATGGACCGAAACGAACCGGAAGCCCTTGCAGATCTACTTGAAAAACTCGAAGAGATCCCGGGGACGCTTGCCTGGATAAGGCTTCTCTACTGTTACCCGGACCGCATCGGCGACCGGCTGCTAAATGTAATGGCCCATTCGGCCAAAATCGTTCCCTATCTGGACATACCCCTCCAGCACTGCGCTGCGGGGGTCCTAACGGCAATGGGACGTCCCGCTCACTCCGCTGAGGGCATTATCGAAAAGATCCGCTCGATCTTGCCCGCGATTTCGCTTCGCACCTCGCTCATGGTGGGATTTCCCGGTGAAACGAGAGCACAATTTAAGTCGCTTCTAGAGTTTATGCAACGGGTACGGTTCGATCACGCAGGGGTCTTTGTCTTTTCTCCCGAAGCCGGGACAAGGGCCGCACGCCTTGGCGGACGGCCGGGCAAAAGGACCTCCGCAAGCCGGCGCGCAGCCCTTCTCGAACTGCAACGGGAGATTTCGAGAGAAAAACTCGAAGAGCTGGTGGGGCGTACTCTGCCGGTCCTAATCGAGGGGCCGCACCCCGAAAGTGATCTCCTCCTTTGCGGGCGCCTGCCCACTCAGGCCCCCGAAGTGGACGGATGCGTCATCATCACCGACGGCGCAGGGGAGGCCGGAGAAATGAAACCCGTGCGCATCACGGCTTCGCATGATTACGATCTGGAAGGTATCGTTGCCGGGCCGGGCTGCGCTTAGCCCAAACCTTACTTAGTACCTGCCGTTTGTTCCAATTGTTGGGCTGCGCTACGCTTAGCCCAACCTACAGATCCCGACCGGGGCTAGTCGATGAAGTTCTTAAGACAGGCCTGCCTGTTGGGGTTTTGGAGCTTTCGGAGCGCCTTTTTTTCGATCTGGCGTATCCTTTCCTTGGACACATGGAAAAGTTTACCAATTTTTTCAAGGGTTTCAGCCGGCTGTCCATCAAGTCCAAATCGTAGCCGCAGGATTTTTTCCTCTCTTGGCTGCAACGTGGAAAGAAGAGTCCTCGTAACTTCGGCCAGCTCCCGGTCCGAACATTCATCGGCAGGGGAAAGGGCTTTTTCGTCTTCGATAAAATCTCCCAGCCGCTGTTCATCTTCGCCGATGGGAGTTTCAAGGGATATGGGCTGCGCGGCAAGGGTCAGGACCATCTGGACCTTTTCCACGGGCAGCTTGGATCTCTCGGCAATTTCTGCGGCCGTGGGTTCCCGCCCCAGTTCCTTTAGCAGTTCGTAGTAGACCTTGAAAAAAAGGTTCTTTAGTTCGATAAAATGGACAGGGAGCCGGATCGTCCTGGTTTTGTCGTAAATACCGCGAATGATGCTCTGCCTTACCCACCAGGTGGCATAGGTGCTAAACCGGTTGCCCTTGGTGTGGTCAAAGCGGCCGACGGCTTTTAGCAGCCCCAGGTTTCCTTCCTGGATCAGGTCGTCAAAGGTCATGCCGCGGCCTCTGTAGCGCTTGGCTATACTCAAAACCAGCCGGAGATTGGCCCGGACCATTTCCTGCTTAGCGGTGTCCACCGCCCTCATTATCGCCTTGACCCTGTGCAGCGCGGCCGGGAAAAGCGGGTTTGCCGGATGGTCGGAAACGGCCCGCTCCAGAGTGCGCACGATTACCTTAAGGACCTTGTCTCTCACACCGGGAAAGGTTTTCTCGTGCTCCAGGAGTTTTTTGACCTTATCGCTAAGATCGGCCATTATCCGGTGATCGTCCGTATGATCCTGTACTATCTGGACGAGTTCGTCCTGGCCTTGCCTGATGATCTGGGCAAGCTCGGTTTCGCGCTCCTGGGTGAGCAGAGGATAGCTCGACACCTCTTTTAGGTAACAGGTGATGTGGTCTTCATCGAAGTCTTCTACGGCAACCGCAGCAGTTTCGGCCTCGCCCTGCTCTTCCTCTTCATCCACTTCCATTTCGGCCAACTCGGGTATAACGGCTTCTTCGTCCGTACTTCTCCGGTCGGGATGGTCCAGGTCCAACTCGGACCTTTGAAAACGGCCCTCTATTGCTCGCCCACGGAGCAGGCTTTCAAAGTCTTCTTCCGAATCGGGCTTTTTCAAATAATAATCTAGCGGAAGGCACTTTTCAGAGCCGTAAGATTTCATTTTTTTCTCCTTTGCGGCAGCCGGAAAAAACTACCGGTCTCTGCTGCCACACCCCCCAACAGTATGCAAAATACCAGCCATTCCTCCAGCACGAGCTTACACTACTGGCGAGACGACTTCAATAATAAATAAGTTAAGATATTTAAAGCGCTTAGTCAATAACCGGCAATCGGTCTTTGATGGGTTGCGCTTGGCTCCACCCATCCTTGTATCTTAAGAATTGGACGGAGTTTTATCCGTGCTATGCGAAAAGACTTGAAATCCCCCCAACCCCCCTTTGAAAGAAAGGGGGGCGATTGAGCCAACCCGCGTCTGAAATAAAGGGGGCGATTGGGCCTTGCCCCCATTCGGCGACATGGGGGGCTGTGGCGGCCGTCCGGCGTCGGAAAGAAACCAAAGGTTGCCACTACGGCCCGCTGTCTTTTTTAAAAGAGCCGGATTAAACCTTGAACTCCCACCGGAATTGGATATAAAGTAAATCATCCGTTTGAGTACAATCAAGGAGTGGTGAATTGCTTTGCAAAAAATGCAACAAAGAAGTCGAAATAGTAAAAAAATGACGCACGGCTCACCTGCGCTGCCGGGAATGTGGCGCGACCTATACCTTGCTTGATTATATCGATGAACTCAGCGACGAGCTGGAAAAGGAGCTATCCCATTGCCGGGTGGACCGGATTTGAGATAGCCTTTTAGAAACCTCTACGAGCTTTCACGCAAGCTTTTCACGGATCAATTTTTCGGCCAGGCGGAGGGCGTCCTCTATTCTTTCGGGCCTGTTGCCGCCGGCTTGAGCCATATCGGGCCTCCCGCCGCCGGAGCCTCCCACCTCTTTTACGATCTCCTTTATAAGGTTTCCGGCGTGCAGCCTGCCGGAAATCTCACCGCAGACCACGACGAGCAAATAGACCTTTGCGCCTGCAACCGCGCCGAGGACAGCCACGCCCTTGGCAAATTTTTCTTTGAACTTATCGCTTACTTCCCGAAGCGCCTTGGGGTCCTCGGCGTCGATTCGAGAAACGAGGACCGTTGCGCCCCCGACTTCTACGGCCTGGTCAAACAGATCGGCGGAGCGTCTGCCGGCGGCGGAGGCTTTCAGGGCCTCGATTTCCTTTTCCAAAAGCCTTAGCTGGGCGAGGATTTTTTCGACCCGTTCGCCAACTTCAAGGGGTGGGGCCTTTAGCGCGACAGCGGCACGGTTAAGGGTTTGCCTCTGCCGGTTTATGTATTCGACCGCATGTCTTCCGGCCAGAGCTTCGATCCTTCGCACTCCTGCGGCTATTCCGGTTTCCTGCACTATGACAAATAGCCCCAGGTCGCCTGTGGCCCGGGTGTGGGTGCCGCCGCAAAGCTCGTGGCTAAAGCCGGGAATCTCAACCATGCGGACGCGCTCGCCGTATTTTTCCTCAAAAAGGGCCATGGCGCCGGTCTTAAGGGCCTCCTCGATGTCCATCACCCGGACGCTTAGCCGGCCGTTTTGACGGATTTGATCGTTTGCCAGTTGCTCGACACTGGCCAGTTGCTCGGGGGTCATGGCGGAAAAGTGTGAGAAATCAAACCGGAGACGGTCGGGGGCGACAAGTGAGCCCGCCTGCTTCACGTGATCTCCGAGCACCTTTCGCAACACGGCGTGCAGGATATGGGTCGCGGTGTGATGAATTTCTGTGTCTTTTCGTAGCGCCTCATCTACGGCCAAGTGGACCGTATCTCCCACGCGTACGGCTCCGGCTTCAACGTTTCCGGTGTGAACGATGAGGTTTCCGGGGAGCTTGAGGGTATCGGTTACGGTAATTTTTGCACCCGCTCCGGTGATAGAGCCCCTGTCGCCCGCCTGGCCGCCGCCCGCGCCGTAAAACGGGGTGGCCGCAGTGATCAGTTGCACCTCCATAGCCTCGGAGGCAGAACCGATTTCTTCCCCACCGCTTATCATGGCGATTACCGTGGAATCGGCCCGGGTCGTTTCATAGCCGAGAAATTCGGTGGATAGGCCTTTTGAGCAAATGCGGCGAAGGGCTTCGGAAATTTCGCGGTCTCCGGATCCTTTCCAGGCCGCGCGGGAAAGCTCCCGCTGCTTTTCCATGAAATCATGAAACCCTGCCTCATCGACCTCCAAGCCCGATTCCCTGGACATATCGGTAATGATGTCGATCGGAAACCCATACGTATCGTAGAGCTTGAAGATGAGAGAGCCGGGAATTACGCGGGCTTTTTCGTCGGTTAGCCGCTTTATTTCGGTTTGAAGCAGCCTCAACCCGTTATCGAGGGTTTCATTGAAACGCTCTTCTTCGTTTTGGATAACGCGGGTTATGAAGCTGCGGTTTTCGAGCAGTTCGGGATAGGCGTCCTGCATGGATTCCATGACCGATTCGGCGACCTTGGACAAAAACGGCTGGTCCAGGCCGAGGAAGCGCCCGTGGCGCAGGGCTCGCCGTATTACGCGCCTTAGCACGTAGCCGCGCCCTTCGTTGCTTGGCAGAGCGCCGTCTCCGATAAGAAAAGCGGCCGCGCGGCTGTGATCGGCAATGACCTTAAAAGATACGTCCTTTTCGGGCGCGGCCCCGTACTTGTGGCCGCTCAGCTCTTCGATGCGGGCCATCATCGGGGCAAAAAGGTCGGTGTCGTAGTTTGAGGGAACCTTTTGCAGCACGGCGGCGACTCTTTCGAGCCCCATTCCGGTGTCGATGCTCGGCTTGGGGAGAGGGGTAAGAGCGCCTTGCGCAGAGCGGTTAAACTGCATGAACACCAGGTTCCACAGTTCCAGATAGCGGTCGCAGTCGCACCCCGGCCGGCAGTCGGGCCTGCCGCATCCGATGGCGGGCCCCTGGTCGATAAGTATCTCGGAGCACGGTCCGCAGGGACCGGTATCGCCCATCGACCAGAAATTGTCCTTTGTCGGAAAAGCCAAAATCCGCTCCTGGGGAAGATATCTTGCCCAGAACCCGCGCGCTTCTTCGTCGGCGCCAAGCTCCATTGGCCGGTCGCCTTCGTGGATCGTGGCATAGAGCTTGTCTTTGGGCAGAGCCAGCTCTTCGGTCAAAAACTCCCATGCGAACCGGATCGCATCCTCTTTGAAGTAATCGCCGAAGGAAAAATTTCCGAGCATTTCAAAAAAGGTATGGTGGCGGGCCGTACGGCCGACGTTTTCCAGGTCGTTGTGTTTGCCGCCCGCCCGCATACATTTCTGGCTGGTGGTGGCGCGCGAATAACGACGTTTTTCTTCGCCCAGAAAAGTCCTCTTAAACTGCACCATGCCCGCGTTGGTAAAAAGCAAAGTGGGGTCGTCGTGGGGAATTACCGAAGAACTCTTTGCAATCGTATGACCGCGCTTTTTGAAAAACTCAAGAAACGCCTGCCGGATCTGACTGGCTTTCATTGAATAAAATCTCCCGACTTCACAGGGTATTTTTTAAATTATAACAAAACCGCGTATCGAATGTCGAAGCAGCCGATAGCAACTCCTACTGTCCCGGGGGCCAACACCCGGGCGTAAATCAACTGGCCGGCGCGGACGCGATGGGGGTATTGCCCGGCCTGAGGTTGGAGGCCGCGCGAATTTTTCCCTCGATATCGACAATCAGCTCAGGGTGCTCCCTAAGAAAGGTTTTCGAATTTTCTCTGCCCTGCCCAAGTCTTTCTCCATTGTACGAATACCATGTGCCGGATTTTTCTATGAGGTTTAACTCCACTCCCAGGTCGAGAATCTCCCCCTCCTTGGAGATGCCGCGCCCGTAGATGATGTCGAATTCGGTTTCGCGAAAAGGTGGCGCAATCTTATTTTTTACGACTTTCACCCTGGTGCGGTTACCGACGATGTCCTGGCCCTCCTTGATCGGGCCGATCCGGCGGATGTCGAGTCTCATCGTGGCGTAGAACTTGAGGGCGTTTCCACCCGTTGTGGTTTCCGGCGAACCGTACATGACCCCGATTTTCATTCGGATCTGGTTTGTGAAGATCACGCAGGTCTTCGATTTGCTGATGGCGGAGACAAGTTTTCGCAGGGCCTGGCTCATGAGGCGCGCCTGGAGTCCGACGTGAGGGTCGCCCATATCGCCCTCGATTTCGGCTTTGGGAACGAGCGCTGCAACCGAATCGATGACTATAACGTCGATGGCGTTGCTGCGAACGAGGACTTCGGCGATCTCCAGGGCCTGTTCGCCGTAGTCGGGCTGGCTGACGAGCAGGTCTTCGACGACGACCCCGAGTTTTCTGGCATACTGGGTGTCGAGAGCGTGTTCTGCGTCGATAAAGGCGGCCAATCCTCCGAGCTTCTGGGCTTCGGCGATAATGTGGAGCGTGAGAGTGGTCTTGCCGGAAGACTCGGGGCCAAATATCTCAATGATGCGGCCCCGCGCGATGCCTCCGATCCCCAGCGCGATATCGAGGGACAAAGAGCCGGTCGATACGACTGAGACTTCCACGTTTGCGCCTTCCCCGAGCCTCATGATGGCGCCCTTGCCGCACATGCGCTCTATCTGGGAAACCGCCGCATCGATTGCTTTTTGCCGGTCGTCTTCAACACCCATGGAGCGGGCCTCCTTAGTTTTCATACAGGGTAAATTCACGAGGGAATGGGTTTATTCGTCCGCAGTGGCGGGGTTCCCGGAAAATGGCGTTGTAAATAACGGCGAATATCTCGCGCCATCCGGCCTCAACTCGCTCTTATACAATACAATTTCAGCAGCGTCAAAGGGTTCGGCGGCAAAGCCGGCATGAGACACGAGTAACTCCTGGAGCGAGTGGAGTTTCAGTCTGCCTTTTACGCGGCCAACCGTCAGGTGAGGCCTAAAGGGTCTCTCCTCGGGTTTACACCCCAGGGGGATCAACTCATTTTCCACGCGGCGCGCGAGTTCGGCAAGCGGGCCGGTCTGCCCGCCAAGGCCAACCCATATAACCCTTGGAGCTTTGCTATCGGGAAAAGCCCCGCATCCGGCCGGCTCGATGCGAAGCGGCCCGGTTTGGCAGGCTGCCCGCATAAGCGCGGGCTTTATCTGCTCGATCAACTGCGGGGCGATATTTCCCAGGAATTTAAGCGTCAGGTGGATTCCCTCAACCCGCACCCATGCCACCTGCGCATCGCTTTTCCTTAAATCCTCGATGAGTTCTATTATCTGCTGTCGAACCGTGGCGGTGAGGTCGATTGCAATAAAGCTGCGAATGGACGGTTCCATGGAATTATTCCCCTTAAAAGAAATGTTCTTTAAGAAATCCTCAAAACTCGATTGAAACAAAACCTGGTAGAGATTTCGACCGATCCAGGCGATGGGGCGCGCTAATCGCAAACGAGCGGGGTATCTCCAAAGAGGAGTTCCCAAAGCATCACGAGGGCGGCCTGGGCCGAGCTTTCCTGGATGTTTTCTCGCGCTTCATCCTCGCCGAAGGAGTACTTTTCCACCTTTTGTCCGGCAGGGGTAACGCAGGCGATAAATACCGTTCCTACGGGTTTTTCGGCCGATCCCCCCCCGGGGCCGGCAACTCCGGTTATGGCGAGTGCGACTTGTGCTCCCGCGTTGCGGGCGGCCCCCTCGGCCATTGCGCGCGCAACCTGCCCGCTTACCGCGCCGTGAGTATTTAAGAGCTCAACGGGTACGCCCAGCAGTTCGCTTTTCGCGCGATTGCTGTAGGTGACAAAGCCCCGGTCGAGATAATCGGATGCGCCGGGGACAGCGGTTATTTTTCTCGCTAAAAGTCCCCCGGTGCAGGACTCCGCAGTGACAAGGCTCCAGGAGCGCTCGCGCAAAAGGCGCCCGACTACTTTTTCCAGGCACTCGTCATTGTGGCCGCTAATGTGGCGAGAGCCGATCAGGGCCACGATCTTGTCTTTTGCGCTTTTCAAAAGCGTCTGGCAGGTCTTTTCGTTTGAGGCTGCGGCAAATATCGAAACCCAGTTTTCCCCTCGCTGGGGATAATAGCCGATCTCCACGCCCTCAACGCGCTCAAGCGAGCGGAGTTTTCCGTTTACCTGCGCCTCAAGCAGCCCCTGGATACGGACGATGTGCTTAAGGTAGGCGCATCTATCGGGAAATCTCGATTCGAGATCGGGGATTACCTCTTTTCCGAGCAGCAGCTCCATTTCCTCGGGCACGCCGGGAAGAAAGTAGCAGGGGACATCGTTATGGACCACGGAAAACCCCGCCGAATCCAGACCGAGCTTTACCGCCCCCTCGGGCAGCTCCGCCATCCTTTCGACTTCCCTGGACCACTCGACGCCCAATTCGGCCACGCGGACCCTTAGCCATCGAGCGTAGTCGCGGTTGCAGATAAGCGGTCTTGCCAGCGCCCTCGATACGGCGGCGCAGGTCCTGTCGTCATCGGTCGGTCCCAGTCCTCCGGTAACGATTACGAAATGGGAGCCCGTGAGGCAAGCCGCAAGGTTTTCGATAATATCGTCCTCGATGTCTCCAACGGTGATCATCCGGTCAAGTAAAAAACCGCGGGCGCGCAGTTGGGCGGCAATATGGCGGGCGTTTCCGTTTTGAATGTCGCCCAGAAGAATTTCATCGCCTATCGTGAGCAGGCTTCCGGTAATGTGCGAAGGCTTATCAGCCATTTAATATTTCCTTCCATCGGTCGCGCCCGCTTAGCGTAAAGGTGCGAGCGGGCAAGTCGTAAGTCCTATATGTGATTATAAAATCCCCGATTGACCTCGTAAATAGCAATTGATTGCAGGGCGCCCCATCGGGTGGGCTCTCCTATGCTGTTTTCGCTGATAATACAGGAAAAAACTTTTGTCTGTTTTCCTATTATGCCGATTTAGTAGAACTTTATGTATTTGGAGTTCGAAAATATCAGCGGGAAAACAGCATGGGTTAACAGCCGGTAACAGCGAAATAAATGGCTGTAAATGGGTTAATTTAATTGGGCGCTTCCGTCTCCGCTTCATCTTCATCGATTCCTCCGTTTTCACTATCTGCCAAGTTTTTCGGGGTTTTATTTCAAAATGATTATAGGGAAAAGATCGAGACGCGCAAAACGGCGACCTGAAGCGGCAAATAGAGACGGCAATAGAGGTGGCAATAGAAACGGCAAGAGGAAGGGGCAAGGCAAAAAGGCAAAAATAAAGGAGCGCGACTGGAGACGGCCCGTGTGCGAGCGGGGTGAGACTGAAAAGAGGGCGGCCGTTCAGGAAATTATTCGGGGGTAGCGACAGGGACGTTGTTTTAAAGCTTACAATTACCCACACATGCGCCCCCTATCTCCTTTCGCAAAGTTGCAAATAAGTGGGGCGAGCGAGCCCAGCCGGTCCATTCGCGTCATTGCAAGCGGCTGGAGAGTAAATCCCCCCAGCCCCCCCTTTTGCAAAAAAGGGGGGCGATCAGGCCAAGCCTCTTTCTTGGGAGTCTCCGCTAAGGGGTAAGTGGGCGCATGTGTGGGTAATTGTCAGGTTTTAAAGGGGCAGCGTGGTTTCGGGAGCGTCGCGTTTTTGCGTATCCGAACTGATCGGCATCTCACTGCGTTCCTATTTACTAAAGGCGTCTTATGCACTGAGTTGTCGGAAGTTCTTATCGTCGACCGCGTGGGGCAATATTGGTAATGTGTTTGATCTCCATCTTGACAGATGAGGAGGAGGACGCTAAAGTGTCCAATCTGATCGGAGACTTTCTTCCATATTTGGAGGGATGGCCGAGTGGTTTAAGGCGGCGGTCTTGAAAACCGTTGTTCCTAGCGGAACCGTGGGTTCGAATCCTACTCCCTCCGCCAGTTAAGGGTATTAAGGAGAGATGGCCGAGTCGGCTGAAGGCGCTCGCCTGCTAAGCGAGTGTAGGGGGTAAACCTCTACCGAGGGTTCGAATCCCTCTCTCTCCGCCACAGATAATAATTTAGCCCCGGTTTCAAAACTCGAAACCGGGGCTTTTTCGTCGTACCATCCTGAAAAATCGTACCGATTTCGTACCGATTCCCCAAAAGTGACGTCTTACTTCTTCTTCCGCGCCCCAAGCACCAAATCATGTACAAACCCCGCGACGTCCTCCGGGTTTTGGTCCCCGTTCCAAACATCCCATAAATATTGTGCGCTTTGATCCGCCTGACCTAAGGGCAACCCAAACGAATAGCCCGCCGTGTCGAGAGCGTGGCGCATAAATTTCGAAGCGGATACGTCTTCTCCATCCCACCATTTTTCCGTATCGTGCACGGTATGCATAAAGGCGGAACCCACATCCGAAAGGGGCGTAATCCGATACTCATGCCCTTGAAACGCGTTTGAAATGTCCCGGATGAAAGGCAGCCCACTAAATAGCCCGGAGCCTATTTCCTTGGCGGCCCAATTGAACCAACCCTCATCGTCGCTCGGTCTCTGTCCTTTTATCAGCGCGTGCAGCATGGTAGGCATCACGAAATACCACCAACTCCTAGCCAGGACTGCCGCAAAATCCCCCGCATTTCCCTCCCTTAGGGCCGTAACACCGCGCCGAGCAATATCGACCTGCCGATTATAAAAGTGATTCCAAAATGTGTAGAACATTGTAAACGGCTTCATGAATTCCACGTTCTGCACAGCCGCTATATCTTCCGGGTTTCCCGACCCGTGGGCATTCCTGACCGCCTTGTCGGCATAATAAATTGCATCCGCTTCCACCTTCATCCCAAGTCCACCGTTCACCTCAGGGGCGAGAGCCTTACCATATGCCCCCAGCCATGTGGGCCATGCGCTCCCCATGTCAAGCATCGCAATTCCGTGAAAGGCAAAACGCCTTGCGCCTTCGAAAATGCTTTTCCTCCCCAAGGTCTTTTTCATGGCTTCCCGGATGTTGTAATCGACCGTATTCATCCGGTGGGCCATCTCGGACGACCTTTCATTGATGAAGTCACGCATTCTCGCCATTTTCTCAGGCGGGCCGTAGAAATCTTTGAAGCCTTCGACGGTCCACTTCGTTCCGATTTCGCCGATGGAGTTGGAAAGGGCCGTTGCGCCGTGGACCAACATCGTGCTTGCCCGGTAGCCAAGTCCCATCATTGTTACGTTCAGCCGAAAACCTCGCGCGGCCCTTTCCCACCACTCATTCCCTGTCCGATCATAACTTACGTCCCCTACGGTTCGTTTGAGCATCGGGATGAGTTGCTTATAAAAATTCTCGCCCAAGGTAGTGTTGATCGTGTCCCGGATGGCCTCATTTTTAATGAGGCGGCAAAGATCGGAAATCGTCTCTCTCCAGGCAAGATCACGGATAACATCGTCAAAGTGTTGTGGAATGACATCCAACGAAAACCTTATCGGCCTCGCATACCTTTCGGCCCTCGACATCTTGTGACCGCCGTAAGTCACAGGCCTGCCGGCACGTCCCTGATCATCCATTAGAGCCTTATCCGAAAGAAATCTTTCATAGGCATCCCCGGACCTCGATGGATCATAGGCCATCGGATAGTATCCGCCCCGATACTCCCCGTAAGGTGTAATGACAGGAGATGTCTCTATCCATTCCGGTTCGATTCCAGTCATACGCAAACTCTGCTCTTTAACATCGGGCCTCAACCGCTCCATGAGATCCCAAACCCCTTGAACAAAATCCCAATCGGCCTTGGTCCCAAGGCGGTCGAACACCGCCTGCACGGTCTCCGGTCTCCAACCCTCGCCCCGGCACAGTTTGCTCTTGTTGCTCTCGTTTCCCCAATTGAGCATCATCGAGAGGAGTTCGCCCCTCGATATCCGGAGCGGTTCCCCTGTTTTGCTATCGATCAACTCCTTTATGTCGGGCAACATTTCATCGAGTCGATTCGAACTCTCCTTGGAATAGACTTTCCCGAGGTCCTCCATCCCCTGGCTCATCTCGTCCATCCGTTTATCGAAGTAGGCG
The DNA here is from genome assembly GCA_031292215.1 of Syntrophobacteraceae bacterium. Lineage (GTDB taxonomy): Bacteria > Desulfobacterota > Syntrophobacteria > Syntrophobacterales > Syntrophobacteraceae > SbD1. The sequence continues at coordinate 34,458 of JARLHO010000160.1, forward strand.
CGTGAATCCTTGATGCGTCGCCAAATCGCCCGGTTCCATATGCCGTTTGAATCCCCGCCGTCAAACCGGTCTATCATTTCTTGTTCGAGCCTTGATAAAGAGGCATGCAATCCCCCGAAAAGATCTTGTGCTTTCACCCAACGCGCTTTCTGCCTTTGCTCGAAATCCCCCTGCACAACCCCGGGATTCCTTTCGCGCGAGAGTTCTTTGCGCTCTACATTCTCGTTGGCGCTCCGCATCATCTCTTCGGCGATCTCCGCCTCGCCGACTTTTTTCCCGCCAACCAATATCTTTTTCATGTCCCGACCGACATGGGCAATCGACTTTACCGCATCGCTCAAATCCCTTATCTGAGAGACGGTCATGTCCTTGTAGCGCGGCGGCAGATTCGGATCGAAAAGCGAATCGGGGACATAGACATCCCCGTAATCCGCGCGAACCTTCGCGACCCAATTAGATAGTATTTCCCGTTCCCGCAAGTCGGCGCCAGGAGTCTTGAGCCCGAATCTTTCCAATAGCGTGTGGATTTGGTCGAGCGCCCCCTGATCCAGGCTAGCAATCATGCGCTTTTTGCCAAACCTGTCCGCCTGATCCTCTAGGCCCTCCAAACTCTCACTCGCCTTCCGCGCCTCCACATAAAGGGCATGGCTCAAAATCTGCTGGCGCTTAGCCTCGATCGCACCCGCGAAATCGCCTTTAACCATGGCCTGCTCGGCCGCCGTCGCCGCCCTTCTCTCATCCGTTGCGTACCGGTTAAGATTGGTCACTTCCCAAATTTTACGATCTCCGATGGTATCCCGCGCCCAGGCCTTAGGATCCAGGGTCCCCCCGAAAATATGCAGACGATCCGCCCCCCGCTGCTGTCCACTAAGTCTAATGAGCGCTCGAAGCTCTGTCGCCAGGGCCTGCGCTTCGGCATCATTATGCACCGCGTCCATTGCCGCCTGCGGCATGGTCCCATCGGTTGTCATGTCGCCGAAATGGGCTTTAAGGCGTGCATCCAGGGCATCGTCAACCAAATGCTGTCTATACCCCTCCTCGCTCGCGACTCCCATCCCCTTTGCGTCCAGGCCGCGCCTATCGGCCTCGATGGCCAGGAGATCGCTAAGCATTTCCGAGCCCGACCGATAACCGAACATTTCGCCCAAATCCAGGGGATCAAAGCCGCCTTCCTTCTTATAGAGCCCGAAAGGCAGATTCTTTAACCCGTCTTCGCCGATCAACCTCACAACCGCATCCCGGTTCATCCGAACCGGCGCCCGGTTCTCCCCGGTATCTTCTTCACCGAGAAGCCGCCCCCGCCTCAGATAATGGAGGGCCTGCACGTCCCTCTTCGCGTTAATCTCGCTCTCGACCTCCGGGCGAAGCCGCTCCTTTTCCTTTTCCCACTCCTCGGATTTTTCCCGCTCCAACTGCGCCATGGCCTTCCTTTGGACCGTCGCCCGCGCCTCGTCTACAGCCTTTCCCACAGACCCGATGTAGGCCTTCCATTCAGCCGAGGTCATTCCGGCGTCTTTCGCGGTCTTAAACAACCTGCCCAACCGCTGTTGCTGCCTGGTGATATCGATTTGCTCATCGGTGGCAAGCATCCGATCCATGACCCCTCGCACCCCAGGCGACACCTCGATCGGTGTCCCTGCAACCTGAGAGAGACCGGCGAACGCTCTCCCTCGCCCGGTCACGCGCTCGTAAATCCTTTTCAGCCAGGCCCTGAAAGAGTCGAACACCGGCTGCAGCCCCGGACTGGGGGCTTTACCTTCCATCAAATACGCCTCGAAGGTCCGGGCGAACAATTCGTGAAGAGGGGTCATAAGCGACATGCGAACGTCCCCGCGGTCCATGTCGCGCCCAAGATGGCCGGCGAAGTCCTTGAAAAATTCCACCCCCGATTCACTGCTCTCCCCCAGCAACTTCGCCGCGCTCCTGTAGGCCGCGACCCGCGCCCACGCCTGCTCGTCTCCGGGACTTGCCTTTACTGCGGCTTCCGCACCCTTTCTAGCCTGTTGGAATTGGCCGTGCATATCCTCGGCGTGATCGGCCCACCATTTTTGCAGCGTTCCGAGATCCGACTTCGCCCGCTCCGAGCCCTCCGGGTGATACGCGTCATGACTAAGCCGCTCAAGAAACAAATGGGCTGCCTCATGGAGGAAACTCGACCGATCCTTTACCGCGAAAATATTCATGACATGGGGTCCGGTTCCAAACCCCCCGGGCGGAAGCTGGAGTGTAGCGTTTGCGCCCATGCGCTCGCGTATCTTGGCAAGCCTTTCATCGGGCGCCGATTTTGTCAGTTCCTTGAAAATTTCCTGCTCTTTTTCGAGCAACCGTCGATGCCATTCCTCGGGAGAAAGGCCCAACTCCTGCCCGGTCCACTGCTTTTGCTCCTCGATATAATCGTCTAGAAATTGTTTCTTACCCTTCGCCTTTTGCAGATCCTGGATAAGAGCGTCGGTCGTCTCATACCCGTGATCTTTCGCGAGCTCATCAATTGTGGTCTTGGCGTCATTTCTGAAAAGCCCCGGGTACTTTCGAACAAGGGGGGTAATTACCGCCTCTTGGTCTTGGTCGCTCAAACTCTTCCGGCTGATTCCGCCTTCTTTAACAGCGTCCAATACCCTCGACGTCGTAAGCTCGTCGTAGAGCTGCGCACCCTGATCCCTCAGCTGCTTTTCGGAAATGCGGACCTGCCTGCCGTGCTCTTTTTCCACCTGCGCCCAGGCCCGCCGGGCGGCTTCCCGCTGGAGATCGTCGTATTCGTGGATATGCTCCAGGGGAATCGGGTGCTCGGGGAGGGTTTCGGAAGTTGGGATGGAGCGGGAAGCCCGTTTTTGTTCGTAAAACGGCTTGACAATATCTGCCTCGGTAGCTATTTTATCCTTACCGCCGCTGTACATCTCCTTGGGCAATTGGAGCCCCCCGGACCTCTGTGCGGCGGCGATTTTCTTTTTATCCAGGGAGCCTCTTGCAAAAGTGCTCAGAACAGCGCAGACAATTCCTGTCCGATAGATCCAGAAGGATCATTTTTACAGCAAAAGCTACAGATCATTTGCAACAGTTCGAATTTACACTATATTATCCATTTTAACGACGCAGCTA
>JARLHO010000161.1 GCA_031292215.1 Syntrophobacteraceae bacterium
GCGAAGAAGCGAGTAGCTTGGAGCCGGAAGCCGGAAGCAAGCGATCTCACGCAAGCGAAGAAGCGAGTAGCTTGGAGCCGGAAGCCGGAAGCAAGTGATCTCACGCAAGCGAAGAAGCGAGTAGCTTGGAGCCGGAAGCCGGAAGCAAGCGATCTCACGCAAGCGAAGAAGCGAGTAGCTTGGAGCCGGAAGCCGGAAGCAAGTGATCTCACGCCGCTGCTACGTCATCGCTTAAAGCGAAGAAGCCGGAAGCAAGTAACCTCACGCCGCTGCTACGTCATCCCTCCTTATTGTCGAAGTCGTTTTTTGAAAGAGCAGGAAGCGTGGAGCCCGAAGCAGGTGATTCACGCCGCCGCTACTCACACCAGGTTTCGTTCTCGTTCAAACCGCGTCCGAGGACGCGGCGGCCAGGCTTGAATGCAACCTGGTATCAGAACAACTCCTACGCTCCCGCCTTCCCCCCTGATTGTCGGAGCCGCCTAACATAAGCGGCCAATTGTCCCGCGACGACATCCATCGCTTCAAGCATAGATGTCGTTTGACCATATCCCAGAGCCTGGGCGAGAATGCAATAATACCTGCATTCTTCGAGAGAACCCTCTGCAGTGTTCATGAATCTCGCCTTATCGGCAGATGTGTACTTTCGGAATCCTTCGGCGATGTTAGCGGGTACGGAAACGGCCGAACGGCGCATCTGCCTTGTGAGCCCAAAACGCTCATGCTCCGGGAACCCCTCGGTAAGGCGATAAACCTCAAGAACCAAAGCATGGGAGTTTTTCCAAACATCAAGGTCGGTAAACGATCGCGCCGGAGTTTTCATTCCCGCTTCCTGCTTCCTGCTTCCCGCTTCCCGCTCCCCGCTACAAAGCATCAAGGTCGGTAAACGATCGCGCCGGAGTTTTCATTCCCGCTTCCCGCTTCCCGCTACAAAGGTTTTGCCTCATCGATCAACATGATCGGGATATCCTCGCGGATTTCAAAGATAAGCCGGCACTGATCACAGACAAGGCCGCTCTGATCGGAGTTCAGATATATGGACCCTTTACACTTCGGGCACCGCAGGATTTCGAGAAGCTCTTGGCTTATGGCCATCGGTCGCACTCCATTATCTTAGGTTTTATCGGGGTTTTCCTGCTTTTCTTCAAATTTTAGCGGAGCAAGTTTTCCATCATCGTCGAGCATCTGGCTATAGGAGTCAAGGAGTGAACGCATCCTGGCCCCGAACTGGATCCGGTTGCGCCTCATCTCCGACATTTCCTGCTCCATTCGGATAAGGCGATTGTTGGCTTCCTTGAGTATGCCTTCCGCCTTGACCTCGGCCTCGGAGACAATCAACTTGGCCTCGCGCTCGGCATTGGCCTTTACCTGCTCGGCGCCTTTCTGGGCGGTTACCAGAACGGCCCGAATCGTTTTCTCCCGCTCCCGGTGCTCTTTTACCGCAGCATCCAGGGTCAGGATGTCATTTTTGAGGTTTTCGTTTTCCTCCCTGGACCGATTGAGCTCGTCAGCCAAATCCCGGAGAAAAGCCTCGACATCGGAGGGGTCCAGGCCCATCAAACGCTTGCGGAATCTTTTCCCCTCAAAATCTCCCATTTCCATCGAACTCACTCCGAGCCGCCGAAGACTCCCGGGGCTTTAGCCGCCGAACATGTACGCGATTCTCATAAGAGAGGGCACGACGAATTGATCCAGAAACACGATGGCCAGTATGAGAATCATGGGCGTAAAGTCGATGGAGCCCGCGGCAAGGGGGACCACCTTTCGAATGCGATAGAGGACCGGTTCGGTCACGTTATAGAGAAACCGAACGATTGGGTTATACGGATCGGGACTTACCCAGGACAAAAGGGCTCGCGCGATTACGATCAGCATGTAAGTATATAGTACGTAGTGTAAAACGGTTGCTACCGCCTGCAGAAAATATCCGATCACAAACATTTACGGCTCCGTGGACTTTGTAATTGCGCATCGAGAGTTTCCCGCCCCTGAAACTACTTTTTTTCACCTGGTCTGTCAACAGTGAGGAAATCGATTGCTTCCCGGAAATAACTTGCTGGTTGACAACGGCGTTAAAAACAGTGATGAAAGGACCTCCTTAAAACTTTGGGTTTTCCCCTGGAGATGCGTCGATGAGTAAATTCGAATTAAATGACTGGGTGCTGCTCACTTCTCAAAAAGGGAAGAAATGGCTCGTGCGGGTAGAGGAGGCACCCTATTTTTCCCACCTTGGCAGTATTTCCCTGGGGGATGTGATCGGAAAAGAGGAAGGCGATTGGCTCCTTACCACCAAAGGCGCCAGGATCATGCTCTTTAAGCCTTCCCTTGAGGACTATATTTTCAGCATGAAGCGGCGCACCCAGATCATCTATCCAAAAGATCTGAGCGCTATGATCTTCTATGGCGACATCTATCCCGGCTGCGAGGTAATCGAGACAGGGATCGGTTCGGGGGCGCTTACCCTGGCTCTTTTGCGCGCGATGTGCGGGCGTGGCAGGCTAGTATCCATAGAGAAAAGGGCCGAATTCGCAGTCGATGCCCGCGAAAACGTCAGGCGGTTTTATGGCGCCCCCCCCGAGAACCATCAAATTGTGGTGGGGGACATGGAAAGTGTTAGCCTTTCGTGGGAGGCCGACCGGATTTTCGTCGATCTCCCGGAACCGTGGCGAGCCATCGGAAACCTTGCCGGCATGCTTCGCATGGGGGGCCTTCTTGTAAGCCTCAGTCCCAATGTTGGCCAGATCCAACTCACCCACCGGCAGTTGCAGGAAAACGGGTTTGGAGACATCGTTCATTTCGAGCTTTTGCGAAGAGACTGGAAGGTCGACCGGCTTCGCGCGAGACCCTTTGACAGGATGGTGGCTCACACCGGCTTTATAACCGTGGCAAAAAGGGTTTCAGCGGACCGGGGCGATCCCATCGAGTCGGGCGCCGGAAATGGTGAGGAAATGGAAGCCGCCCAGGAAGGCGAAAATTTCGATCGGTAAGGTTTACATGCATGAGCGTAACGGATGAAGTCAAAAAATTGAACATCTCCATTGTTATCCCGGTAAAAGACGAGGAAGAAAATATTTTGTCTTTGGCCCGAGAGGTCGAGTCGGCAATGGAGGGGGAATCTACCGAGTGGGAGTGCATCTGGGTCGATGACGGATCGAGCGACGCAAGTCTTTTGCAGCTTCAAAAACTTGCGCGCGAAAATCCGCGCCACAGGTATATTTCCTTTGAGCGAAACGCCGGCCAGTCGGCAGCTCTTTGGGCCGGGTTCGGTGAAGCCCGCGCCCCGATAATAGCCACAATCGACGGGGATGGCCAAAACGACCCCGCAGACATCCCCGCGCTGTTTCGAAAGGTCCAGTCCGGAGAGGCCGATATGGCCAACGGCTATCGGGCGCACCGGCAGGACGATCTCAAAAGAAAGATCTCCTCGGTTCTAGGAAACGGGTTTAGAACCTGGCTGACCGGAAAGACCGTAAGGGATGCCGGCTGCTCGACCAGGGTCTTTCGCAGAGAATGCATGGAGTCCGCGCCAAGATTTGCCGGCATGCACCGTTTTGTACCCACCCTTGCCGCCATGCAGGGCTTTACGCTCACTGAGACCCCCGTAAACCACAGGCCACGAATCAAGGGCAGCTCCAAGTATTCCATCAGCAACCGGCTGTGGGTCTCGTTAATGGATATTCTAGGGCTTTTCTGGCTAAGAAAGCGGGCGCTACGCTACACCGTCCGGACCAAGTCGGACTAAACACCCTCAAAGCTCAAAAATCGAAGGTTGCTCAGTCGAGGGCGCCTCTCTCCGTCTAATTACCTTTTCGAAATTAAACGACAGGTCAAGGCCTTGACCATAACCGGCAGGGCGTTCGCTTACCGGGACGCACGGCGATATATGGCTCATCCCGGCGAGCGGCGGCACTCTTTGTTCCCGGGGCTTTTGCCGGGATCGGCCACCGCAGGCGCCAAAGGACAGGCACAGTAAATGCATACCAAACTTTCCGTTGGGTAAATGGCGTTTCTTAAAAAATGAAACGATAGCGGTGGGCCGCGGGAGGAGATATTTTCGGATGGCGAACAGGAACGGTTTCACCCTTATCGAACTCATGGTGGTTGTAGCTATCGTGGCCATCCTGTCCACGGTGGCGATACCCGCCTATATAAACTATGTAAACCGGACCAAGCAGGGCGATGCCGAAAGCCTGCTTATGACCGCGCGGCTGGAGCAGGAAGAGCACTACACCGATTACGGCCAGTACGCAAACACGCTACAATGCCTGCCAACATTTGCCGGGGCAAACACCTCGTGTGTCAGTAACTGCAGCGCAAGCGGATGCCAGAACTCCTACACCGACACCACCAGCGGTTACACGTTTTCGGTAACTAGTCCCTCGGCCAATGGCTACCAAGTCGAGGCCACGCGGACCATCAACGGGAACAGCGACGTAGTGTTTATCAGCGCGAACACACAAACGCCATGGGTGCAGAACACGACCTCGCTGAAGTTTTCCATCTTCCAGTGGCTGTTTGGTCATTAAGGCGAAGGGTACGGGGAGCAATCGGTCGAAAAAACCCGGGACGGGAGTCGAAAACACGCCATTCAAGAGGTTTCGACGCCCATGGTCGGGGCGGCGAGGCCGATTGTACGTCCTTTCCGAAGTGGTTTGCACGGGATTCTCATGGACCCTGGCAACCCATAAATAAATAATGAGGAGTAGTTTATGAAGCGAGCCCTAAAAATCGCAATGTTATTTTCCGTACTCGCGCTCGCTTTAGTGCCCGGAAATGTTTGCGGGCAGGTAGCAAGTCCCTGCGCCGATATAGAGCCCCCGTTCATCACTACCGGCGCCAAACCGAACATCCTGATAATTTTAGACACCTCCGGCAGTATGGCCTGGTGCTTCAATGCGGATAATAGCTCAAACTGTGGCAACAACACCAGACTGGTGACCGCGCAGGCAGCCATTATCAAGGTGCTAAACAATCTTGGGACGAAGGCGAATTTCGGGCTTATGACGTTCCCCGATGATAATGATACGGGAGCAGTGCTGCAATATCCGATAAGCGATGTCAACCCTGCGGACCCTGGCAACCAGTATGCGAGCATGGTGGCCACCATCAACAGTCTCAGCCCGTACAACGGGACTCCTACCCCCGGGGCATTGCAAGCTGCCCTCCAATATTTCAGCGGAGCCAACGGCTCTGTCAGCCCGGTCCAATACCCGTGCCAGCAGAACTTCGTAATCCTGGTAACCGACGGTGAGCCCGACATAACCCTGGGCGGCAGCGGCGGCACTTACGTCACCAAGCCGATAGTTCAGGAAGCCATGTTCGGACTCGAGGAACTGGCCGGCCTCAACTCTTCCAGTAGCAAAACCTATACAAACAATGCAATAGGCTCCAACGACAGTGTTCTGTCCTCGACATTTACCTATGACCCCAATCCCGGCGCGTGGAACGATTCATCGACCAGCTCCAGCAATTATTCCTGGCAGAACGTAGCCATTACCTTCAGCGGCAACTCTACCGCGACAACCGTTAAGATCCCGACCTACATTATGGGGCTCAGCCAGGACATCACCAATAACCCCGCAGCCCAGATAGCACTCGGCGCAATGGCGACGGCCGGCGGAACGGCGGTCAACGGCCAGGCCTACATTTGCGCAAACGCCGGCATCTTTATCCAAAACCTTCAAAACATTATGGCGCTCATTTTCTCAAATGTCGCGGCGGGCAGCTCGGTATCCACTATCGCCACCACAAGCCAGGCCGGCGACAACATGCTTCAGGGCGTCTTTTACCCGGCGAAAAGCTTCGCTTCCACGGGGATAAGCTGGCCCGGATACCTCTACGACTGGTGGTACACAATAGAACAACCGACTTCGACATCAATGGTGACCGGCATCCGGGAGGACAACCACGGAGTTCTGCCCGGCGCCACGACCTACACGACTCCCGACTACATCCTCGATCTTCAAAATGATTTCATCCTGGACTATATTTTCAGCCCCACGAGTTCGCAGAATGCGCTTAGTATCTCCCTCTACCAGGACACCAGCGGCAACGGCTCCAGTTTGTCCCAGGTAGGGACCAGCACGGGATACCAGATGGACGCGCTCACGCCGCTATGGGAAGCGGGAAAGCTGCTGTGGCAGACGGCGCCGGCCAACAGGACGATCTATACCCCGGGCAGCACAGGCACCAGCCTGGTGGCTTTCAGTAGTCCCTGCAGCGGCACTTCCTGCGACTCCACACTTACCGGCTCCTCATCTCCTCTGGGCAGCGCGACCAATCTCGATTCCTGCCTCAGCGCTCCCACCCCCACCAACTCTTCGCCCAATCCCCTGGGCAATCTGATCAACTATGTGAGGGGGCAGGATTTACCGAACACCTACTGCTATAGCGGGACCAGTTTCCAATCTCCCCTCACGCCCTGCAGTGCAAGCAACCCCTGTGCGTCTTCGACTTACAATCAATGCACACCGGACACGGCCAGTTGCAGGAACAGGACCATCGGGCTGTGCACGGACGGCGGCGGCAATTACACCAACACTGCGTGCGCAAGTACATCCGACTGCACGGGTACGGGCGGCAGTTGCGTTTCCAATACCTGGAAGCTTGGCGACATCGTCTATTCGACACCCAAAGTGGAAGCCAATTACACGTATTGCTACGACAATACCACATCCTCATTCACCAGCACCGCCTGCACCCAGGCTTCCACCTGTTCCACGCTCTCAAGCGACTCGTATTCATGCATGCCTAAAGAAGACCTCATCTTTGTGGGGGCAAACGACGGGATGCTTCACGCCTTCCAAAGCGGAGCGTTGAGTACCACGGGGCTGACATCGACCTCGACGGACACCCGGGTCGCACAGCTTACGGGCATACCAACATCGTCGATGGGGAAAGAACTGTGGGCCTTCATACCGAGAAACGTCCTACCCTATCTGAGGTGCCTGGCTTCCGGCAGCAATGAGTGCCACCTCTACTACAACGATCTCACCCCTTACATCACGACCATGACCGTCGATAACGATTATTGCGCCACCACCGACAGCAATAACAACCGCACATTCACCACCACGCCCTGCGCCCAGGATTTGGATTGCAATACCGGTAGCGGTCAGACATGCGTATCGGAGGGACAACAGACAAAGACGATCCTGATAGGGGGATTACGACTGGGAGGCGGAGCGATGGGAGACTATTGCGTGAACAGCAAGGGCGGCTCCAGCGGGTGGGCATGCGGCCCGAGCGGTTCCTGCCCATCGGCAACCACAACCAATACCAGTAACTACTGCGTAAACTGGTACGGCCAAAGCAACGGGACTGCCTGCACAAAGAGCTCGGATTGTACGAAGAATAATCCGTACACCTGGTATAACACATGTGCGTCCTTTTCCGGAACATGTGTAAACTCGCAGAACAACTCCAACGGGACCCCATGCAACGTCAACTCGGATTGTTCGCAGGGCGGCTGGGGGTGGAATAACTCCTATAATCAATGTTCGTCCGCCACCGTGACAGGTGGCTACTGCGTTGACAGCAACGGCAACACCGATTGGCAGACATGCACCAGTTCCTCGGCCTGCACGACATCGCCGTATAATTCCGCATGTTTGCCCTTCAGCACATGCAGCTTTATTTCAAACATCCCCTCGGACACCTGCGCCTCGCCCTCATCATATGTTCAGAGCGACGGGACCACGACCGGCTACACTCCGCCCTTCTCATCGAGCAACGCGAGCCCCTGCACGGGGCTCTCTTCCTATTACGCCCTGGACATCACCGACCCGCAGAACCCCAAACTGCTGTGGGAATTCAGCAATCCGCAGATGGGATATTCCTATTCGGGGCCGGCGGTAATCCACAAATGGCTAAATCCGAGCAACATGACCGGCAACCAGTATGACGTAATGTTTCTGTCGGGTCCGACCAACCCGGCCGACGGCAGCTCCGCCCTGCCGCTACGTGTGTTCGTACTCAAGCTCAATCCGATAACCCTTCAGATCGACAGTGTGACCCAGAAGCAGACAGACACGCCAATACCCAATGGCTTTGGCGGGAGGCTTTTCACAACCGGCCTGAGCGTGGGCAATGATCAATATACGGACTACGTGCTTTTCGGCTACACCTCATCGACCGTCACAACGGGCGCCACATCGAACTCCACGACCTGGGGAGGGGGGATCGGACTTGTCTATACCGACGCGACCAAGTCCAGTGGCGGCGCTACCGTGATCGACCCGATCAATGGAGTAAATCCCAAATATTGGGCATATGACGTCAATACCTTCGCCAATGTGCCACAGGCGCCGATAACCTCGGCGATAGCGGCCGAGTCCTGTTTTGCCAAAACTTATCTGTTCGCGGGAAGCGGAAAGTATTTTTACGGCACCGACCCGGATATTCCGAGTTCCACCAACGCTTTAAACTTCATGACGGGCATGCCTTTTACCTGCGACAACCTGTTTACCGCATCGAGTTGCCAGTCGAAAACACTCTCTTCGGTAAACACCGGCAACGCCTGCAGCACCCCGGATGCGACCGGCGTCGCAAACAGCGGCGCCTTAAATAACGGATGGGTGTATTATCTTCCCGATGCCAGCACTACGGCTAATTGGCTGAAGGAAAGAATGATCACCGACCCCACCCCATATCCGAACGCGAACATAATCTATTTTACCAGCACCCAGCCGACCTCAGACCCGTGCAGCTATGGAGGCCAAAGCGAGGTGTGGGGTTTTAACTGCGCGACCGGCGGCGCCATAACCGATACGTCGTGCGGAGCCGGGTATACAGCCTCCACGGCAATGTCGGATCTGTACCTGCAAACGTCCACGGGGGCCATATACAACATCTCCACCACGGGTTCGAGCAGCTCGGCCAATCCACCGCTGACTTTCAACAAAAACGGCAACAGATCGACCGCCTACGTCGTAGGCACGCCCCCCGAAACGGGTCTGCCGTTGAGTACTCAGCCCCCTGCAACGGGTGGAAGCGGTACGGGACAGTTGATGCTATGGATCGAACGATGAGAGAACAACGCGGGTTCACCCTGGTCGAGCTTATGGTTGTAATCGCCATTGCCGCCCTTATGCTTGCGGCCGGCATTCCGGCGTTTTCGACATGGAAACACCGCAATGATGTCGAAAACCAGATGAACCAGCTCTACAGCGACCTCCAGTTCGCACGGTCAACAGCGTATGTGAACAAAGAACTGGCAGGAATATCCTGGAGTGGAGCGAACTTTTCCCAATACCAGATTTTGACAAACGGTAGCGCCTCCACCTATGTCACGAGCACCGGGAGCAGTGTGGTGCAAACGGTGGGGCCGACAAATTCACCGATGAGCGCCAGTCCAAACCCGCTTAGCCTCACCTTCAACGGGAGGGGATTTGTGTCCGGGGCGAACACCCTTCCGATTAACATTTACATCTCTTCGGCCTCCGGTTCGCTGACAAATTGCGTATCAGTTTCACTGACCAGGATAAGTTTGGGAACATGGCAAGGGAGCAGTTGTGCGCCTAAATGGAAATAAAGAGGGGCCCCCCGGGGTCGGCAAAATAGGCGGTTTTACGCTTATCGAGGTCATGGTGGCGCTGGTGGTGCTCGCCCTGGGCATGCTTGCCTCGATAATCGGGATTATGGCCGCGCTAAACCACAGCATGTTAAACGATTTGCGCGCCCAGGCGATGGAGATAGCCCAGGAACAGGTGGAATGGGTTGAAAACGAGCCTTTCGCAACCTTTGACGCCAATCCCGGGAATAGCTACCCTCTCACTGTCACCAGAAAGGTTAGAAATCAGAGCGTCAACTACACTGTCAGTCTGACTCATAACCGATATCCCGCCACGGGCGGCACGCATGCGATCTACCGGCTGACCTTCGTCGTTTACTGGAACGGCAGGGACGACAATCAAGTGCGCCAGTTCTCTTACACTTTACCGACTCTAGTGGGGCAGGACTAATGAAATGGCAAAGCGGCATGACAATTGTCGAACTTATGGTCAGCCTTGCGATCACGCTTCTGGTTGTAGTGGCCGCGACCGCGGGCTACATCAAGATTATTACGACATACAAGTCGCAGAGCGCCATATCGGCAAACTTCATGTCCAATCTCACAGGCTTCGATCTGATGCGCTATGATATCGAGATGGCCGGGTACGGACTGCCGAGCGCCATCTCGGGGTTTACCTACACGGAAGCTGCGGCCCAAAGCTCCTACAGCGGCTATACGCCGCAATACGATCCGTCGAGTCTAAACGAGGCAAGTCTTGGCAACGCAAACGGCCCGCCCCATGCGCTCGTTCTGGGCGGCGGGGCTACCGGCAGCACCCTTTCGGGCAACACCCCGGCGGTGCTCGCCATAAAATCGAGTGTGGCCTCCATAAATAATTCGAGCGGCCATTTCGGCGTTATTTCCACCGCCCTGGAGACCAGTGCGACCGATCTGGTAACCGGAGACCATTACATTGCGATCGACTCAAGCGGCGCGCTTCAGCAAGGCGGCGCGCCCGGCGTTTGGGACAATACGTTTAACTCGGCCAGCCCGCCCGGCGCGCTCGGAAGCGGCCTGGTGGGCTTCCTGTATGGACTTGGCCCGAGTCAGACCAACACGATGCCCTTTAACCGGGTGGACTACTACCTCGACAACTACAATCTGCCCTCGTATTGCGCCCCGGGCACCTTCGAACTCTACCGCGGCACTGTCAGCCAGACCAAGGTATCGTCCACACAGGGCGGCCTGCTGGTGGCGCCCCCATCCCCGATGATCGACTGCGTGGAGGATTTCCAGGTAGCCTTCGGCGTCGACACGAGCGGGGCGGGGATCGTGTGGCAACCCGACCTGGGCACGGAGAACACCAATTACGGGCACGGGGGAAGCAGCTCCATACTCATGCTACCATCAGACCAGCAGAAATACCTGCGGGAAGTCAAGGTGTTCGTAATCTACCAGGAAGGACGGGGAAACGTTGGCAAGACGCCAGGCTTCGGGTTTTCAGGGTCCCTGTCCATAGGTGACTTGAAAACGTCGTTTCCCGCCGGCGTCCATACCTTTACGCCCGGCGCCCAGTACACTCAGTACCGCTGGAGGGTCAAGGAAATCGATATGAAGCCGATGAACTTGCACAGCAACTGGTGAGGGTTGCCGCGAAGGTGAGAAAATGAAAAGCCAAATCCGAAACCAGAAAGGTATAGCGCTCGTAACCACGCTTATAATGCTGGTGCTGGCGCTGGGGGTCGTGGCCGTTTTACTCCAACTAACAACCCGGGCGACAAAGCTTACCGGCCTCCAGCAGGGCTATACCACAGCGCTTAACGCTGCCAGGGCCGGGGCGGAGGTGTTCATCAACTCTACTCTTAACGTTAACCCCACCACGCACGTCTGCACCCCCCCCTCGTTTTCCGGTCTTACCCCCACCACATCCGCGTGTTTGAACACGAAGCTCTACAACAATACGTCAAGTTGGAACTGCGCGAGCGGCGCCGGCGCTTCAACCCCGGACGCCACAGCCAATCCCGATATTACCTATGCCTCCGGTACAAACACCGTGAATATCAAGGTAATCGACACTTCCATGATGCCCAAAAATTCGAGCGATACGGCATGCAACAGTAGTAATGCCGCTAACGGGTGCATCTTTTACACTGTACTTTCAACCGCAACGGGTTCAAGTGGCAAGGCGACTGTCAGGTTCGTATACCGCCTGACTTATTAGGGCGGTTTGCCGGGGTTGGGGGGGCCTAAGGAGATTCGAGGGGGATTGGATGCCGGGTAATCACGCAATACGAAAAGGGTTGAAATCCCCCCCCCCCAGCCCTGCCTTTAAAAACTTTGGAAAAAAGGGGGGCGATTGATACAAGCCCCTTTCTAAATTACTGCTCATGAGCTTAGTGCAAACAATATTTAAGCGCCCCAACGCCCTATAACTCAGTTCACTACTGTCCGCTAAAATTTGAATCGGTAGCTATAAGCATTTGATTTCTAGTGCTCTTTTAGCAAATGTCCCGTTTTTGATTTGAACTTGGGTAGCGCTGTCTGCGCGGCATTCATGGATTAGTCCGATACTCGGGCAAAAATGTTATGCCGGTCTTTTTAGAGTTGGCAACGCCTTATCGTGCCCACCTTTTTGGTGGGCACGGTAGAAACTGTGCCCACTCTACACATTCGCCGCCGCTTTTGAAAATAGCCGGACAGAATCGAACTCAGTTTGCGAATTTCTCTTACGACACGGTCTCTCTTCGCTCCCCCCCATCCTACGGCTCACCTGGCCGGGAAACGTAGTGGAGCCCAACACATTGACGCATCTTGAATCCAACCCGGTCTAAAGCCGCATGCCCCTGATACTTCGCAAACCGGGGTCTTGTAGATTTATTGCGATGCCCGCCCACATTTCCCTAATCCAATTTCGCCTTTTCTCCGATTTTTATACATGAAGAATTATCTCACGTACTCGGAGCAAGACTATGACCCGCGCGAACAGCAATGAAAAACCGCAGATGCTGGATGCGCTCTGCGAACTGGTAATCGACGAGCTAAAGAGCTTTTCTTCCAGCCGGCAGACGATTTCGAGCGCAAATCTTCTCCAGGCTTTTTCGGAGAAGGCAGACGTTTTCTACACTCTTTCGTCCAGCGATCATGTCAGTGAGTTAAAGAGCAGATATGGAATAATCCTTGAGGGTCTTTCCGCCCACTTCACCGGCGTTAACCGGCAAAGGGCCGAAGAGCTGCTAGAGACTGCACGGGAAGCTCAAAGCCTAGGAGGGCTCTATGACCTGCTGGAAAGAATTGTGGAACTGGTAAGCAAATCGCTCTTGGATTCGGAAGTGAGGGAAAAGACTCTTTCACGCCTCCTAATCGAGGTGGGCTCGCAACTGGTTGAAGTGGAAAAAGAGTGTCTGGGGCTGATTGAAACCACAACCAACGGATATCGCGAAAACACACAGTTTACGGATCTTCTCGAATCGGAAATCACCCAACTCGAGAGCTCGGCTGAGTCCTCCGAATCGGTACAAGAAGTAAGAGAGGTTTTGCGCGGGAGGCTCCAGACGATAAAATCGGCTCTTGAGACAAAAAAAGCCGAAGACACGGCCCGAAAAGAGACGTTTGAATCGACGATAGAAAAACTCCAAAACAGCCTGACGGATATGCAGTCCAAGATAGAACGCGACCGCAAGAAAAGGAAGAGAATCGAGCAGGAGGCCCATCTTGATCCGCTTACCGGCATAGCAAACCGCAGAGTTATCGACCGTCATATCAGAAAGGAGATCAAAAGATATAAGCAGGACAAGACGCTATTTTCGGTGATTTTTATAGATATCGACGATTTCAAGACGATAAACGACACCTATGGCCACCGGGTTGGCGACAAGTGCTTGAAGATCCTGGCAGTAAGAATGAAGGAAGTATTGCGCCAAAACGATCTCATCGCCCGCTACGGCGGCGACGAGTTCGTGGTCTTTTTGGGGGACACCGGGCAGAAGACCGCCCGGGTAGTGGCCGACAAACTTTCCCAGGCAATTTCAAAAACGTGTTTCGTGTACAAGGAGGCCGAAATACAGCTATCTGTCAGCATCGGACTCACACAGGTGGAAGAGGGCGATACCAAACCGGAGGAAATCGTCGAAAGGGCCGACTCAGCCCTTTACGACGCTAAAAATCGGGGTAAAGACTGTATTATGGTTACCTGAGGAACTCTATTCGGCCTTGGCGACTTCGGGGGTTTTTTTAGTTTTCCCCTTTTTATCCGCCGGGGCGCCGCCTTCGGCAATGAGTTCGATCAAGCACATCGGAGCGGCATCGCCCCGCCTGAAGCCGACCTTTACGATCCGCGTATACCCGCCCGGCCGGTCACGATATCTTTCGGCCAGCTCATCGAAGACCTTGTAGACGACTTTCTTTTCCCGAATAACGGCAAGAGCACGCCTTCTGGCAGCCAGATCTCCCTGCTTGCCAAGGGTGACCATCCATTCGGCCCAGCGGCGGATTTCCTTCGCCTTGGGAACGGTCGTGTAGATGCGCTCCTGATCGAGAAGCGAGGTAACCATATTTCGAAACATCGCGAGTCGATGGCTCGTCGTCCGGTTTAGCTTTCTTCCGGAAACTCCGTGGTTCATGGATTATTCCTGTTCCTTTCTTCTCTGTTCGATCTCATCCCGGCGGGGGAAGTTGTCGATTTTCATTCCCAGAGAAAGTCCCATTTCGGCGAGGATCTCTTTTATCTCGTTAAGAGACTTGCGGCCAAAATTTTTGGTCTTGAGCATTTCCTGTTCGGTCTTTTGAACAAGCTCGCCGATGTTTCGGATATCAGCGTTTTTCAAGCAGTTTGCCGACCGAACGGAGAGCTCCAGTTCGTCAACGCTTCGGAAAAGGTTCTCGTTAAAGGCGGGCTCGGATCGCACTTCTTCGGTCTCGGCCTCGACCTCTTCTTCGAAATTGATAAAAACGGAGAGCTGATCTTTTAAGATTTTGGCAGCAAAAGCCAGAGCATCTTCGGGCTTAACACTTCCATCCGACCAGATCTCTAGAGCGAGCTTGTCATAGTCGGTAATCTGACCAACCCGCGCCTGAGTGACGGCGTAGCTGACCTTTCGGATGGGAGAAAAAACCGCATCGATGGGGATTGTCCCGATCGGCTGGTTTTCCTCTATATTTTTTTCGGCCGGAACATAGCCTTTTCCCTGCTTCAAGGTAAGTTCCATCCGGAGCTTGGCGTCTTTGGCAAGGGTGCAAATGTGCAGGCCCGGGTTCAGGACCTCCACCATGGCCCCGACCTGGATATCACCGGCGCACACCCTGCCCTCGCCCTGTTTTTCGATCAGCACCCGCCTGGCGGAAATGTCCCCGTTTACTTTGAAGCGCACCTCTTTGAGGTTTAGTATGACATCGGTAACGTCTTCGAGCACACCGGGGATGGTGGAGAACTCGTGCAAAACGCCGTCGACCTTAACACTGGTGATGGCCGAGCCTTGGAGAGAGGAGAGCAACACGCGTCTAAGCGAGTTGCCAAGAGTAATTCCAAAGCCCCTCTCCAGGGGCTCGCACTCGAATTTCCCGTAGGTGTTCGGCTCCTTGGTCTCGATTTCCAAGCGCTTGGGCTTAATAAGTTCGCGCCAGTTCTTTTGCATGTTTTATCCTCATAGAAGAGATATCTCCACAGGCCCTGCCTTCCGGAAATAGGCGGACCAACTGGATGCGCGAAGCTCCATGAGACCCACTCAAACAGCCCGGAGTCCCAGTCAACAGCAAGCTCTCTTGGTCATTTGGAATAAAATTCGACCACCAATTGTTCCTGAACCGGCAGGTTGATCTCCTCACGCACGGGAAAGGCCCTGAAAGTCCCCTCAAAGTTGGCCGCATCGACGTCTAGCCAGGCAGGAAGGCCCCTGCGGGGAAGAGCGGCAAGGGATTCGTTAATGATCTGCAGCTTGCGGCTCCCTTCGGCCACGGAAATGCGATCCCCGGGGCGTAGCAGATAGGAGGGAATGTCGACTTTTTTGCCGTTTACCAGGAAGTGGCCGTGGCGAACGAGCTGCCGGGACTGGCAGCGGGAGTTGGCAAAGCCCAGCCGGTGGCACGTGTTGTCGAGCCTGCGCTCGAGCAGGATGAGGAAGTTGGCGCCGGTAACGCCCTTTCGCCGGTCGGCCTCTTCGAAGTAGGACTCAAACTGCTTTTCGAGCAGGCCGTATATTCTTTTTATCTTTTGCTTTTCCCGCAGCTGCACGCCGTAGTCGGAGAGCTTTCCCCTGCCTTGGCCGTGTTGGCCCGGGGGGAAGTTTCGGCGCTCAATGGCGCACTTATCCGAATAGCAGCGGTCACCCTTAAGATAGAGCTTCATCGTCTCGCGGCGGCAAAGCCTGCATTGAGCCTCGGTGTATCGAGCCAAAATTGTCCTCCTGAGGCGGATTGCCCGCCTTTTGCCCGCAGCCAGCGCCGGGCCTTAACATGGAAAAAATGCCTTATACCCGCCGTCTTTTCGGAGGCCTGCAGCCGTTGTGCGGAATAGGCGTAACATCTTTTATGTAGGTGATGTTAAAGCCTGCGGCCTGGAGGGCCCTTAGGGCAGCCTCACGCCCGGAACCGGGGCCTTTTACGAACACTTCGATATTTTGGACCCCGTGCTCCTGAGCCTTTTTGGCGGCGATCTCGGCGGCCACCTGGGCGGCAAAGGGAGTGGATTTTCGCGACCCCTTAAACCCCTGGCTCCCGGCGCTCGACCACGAGATGGCGTTGCCGCTCACATCGGTAATGGTTATGATGGTGTTGTTGAAAGTCGAGCGGATATGCGCGATACCATTAAGGATGTTTTTTCGCTCTTTTTTCTTGGTTCTGGGTGCAGCCTTCTCTTTTGCCATTTGCCAATCCTACGCTTTCTTTCGCTTGCCCATAACCGACCTGCGCGGGCCTTTACGAGTGCGGGCATTGGTGTGAGTGCGCTGGCCGCGGACGGGAAGGCCGCGGCGATGCCTCAATCCCCGATAGCAGCCAAGATCCATGAGGCGCTTAATGCTCATCGAGACCTCGGATCTGAGATCCCCTTCGACCTTTAGGTGCGAATCGATGACCTGCCGTATGGCGTTGACCTGGACATCGGTTAGGTCGTCACTTTTGATGTCCCTGCTAACGCCGGCCAGATCAAGCACTTTGAGGGCCGTCGGTCTGCCGATACCAAATATATAGGTCAGAGCGATCTCAATGCGCTTGTTTTTGGGTAAATCGATGCCTGCAATACGTGCCAATGTCCTACTCCTCTATGAATTGCAGAAGCCGGGAGCAGGTCGGCGAGCAAAACACCCTTTCGCCTCCCGCCTGCTGGGGCTTCTTTTAGCCCTGGCGCTGCTTGTGCCGTGGATTTTCACAAATCACCCTCACGGTGCCGTGGCGGCGAATAATTTTGCATTTTCTGCAAATACGTTTAACCGATGCCCGCACTTTCAATTTGGAAGTTCCTTTCCACAGGCCGGCGCCGCCAGCAGGCCCTAGGCTTTGGACCTGTACGTGATGCGGCCCCGGGTCAGATCGTAGGGAGATAACTCAACCGTTACCTTATCGCCGGGCAGAATGCGAATGAAGTGCATGCGCATCTTGCCGGAGATGTGTGCTAAAATCCGATGCCCATTGGGAAGCTCGACGCGGAACATAGCGTTGGGAAGAGTCTCGACAACGGTTCCTTCGACTTCAATAGAGTCCTCTTTAGCCATGGGCAAGATTCTCCAAGATCAATGTTCGAACTTTCTATTATAAATTAGCCGTACAGTTTTGTAAACCTGTTTTTACGCCCAGTCAAGATCAGCGGTCCGTTTTCACTGACCGCTATCGTATGCTCGAAATGGGCCGACAGCTTCCGGTCACGCGTTACTGCCGTCCATCGATCCTCCAGGATGTCGATTTCGGCTTCTCCAACGTTTATCATCGGCTCGATGGCCAGCACCATGCCGGGCTTTAGCCGAACGCCCTTGCCCGGCGGCCCGTAATTAGGCACCTGGGGGCTTTCGTGCAAATGCTGCCCGATGCCGTGGCCGACAAACTCCTTTACGACCGAATAGCCGCGCTTTTCAACATAATCCTGAATCGCGTGGGAGATATCGGAGAGCCGGTTTCCGCTAACCGCTTTGGAAATTCCCTCGTACAAACACTCCTCGGTAACCGTGCAGAGCTTTACGGCGACCTCCGATATTTCCCCGACCGGAACGGTAAGGGCTGCGTCGCCAAAGTAGCCGCCAACGACTACACCGAAGTCCAGGCTTATGATGTCTCCGGCCTTCAACCGCCGGTGGCTGGAGGGCATGCCGTGGACGACCTCTTCGTTAACCGAGGCACAAAGAGAGAAGGGGAAGCCGTGGTAGCCCTTAAACGCGGGCTTTGCGCCCTTTTTTACCGCCATCTCCTCGCTTATCGCATCGAGCTCCCCGGTCGTAACTCCCGGCTTTATATGCTCGACCAGCCGATCGAGTATCTCGGCCACAATGGCGCACGAGTTCCTGATTTTTTCAATTTCCGCTTTAGACCGTAAAATTATCAATACAACCGTCCAAATCAAACTACTAAGGGGCCAAAACCAAAGGGGCAGGGGGGACAAAACGGCTTTCCTGCCCAATCAATTTGCGGTCCCCGTAAAATCTCCAGATATCGAAGGTCCCTTCGCTTACCCCAGGACCTTTTGGATGCGCTGGAGGATATCATCCATTTTGCCAACCCCGTCAATCGGGCGGAGTTTTTCCTGGCGCACGTAGTAGTCGATAAGGGGCTTGGTCTGCGCCTCATAGGTGTCGAGGCGCGACTTAACGGTCACTTCATTATCGTCTGAGCGCTGGTAGAGCTCGCCCCCGCACTTATCACAGACCCCTGAAACCTTTGGGGGATCAAACATCACGTGAAAGCCGGCCCCACACGCCTTGCAGGTCCTGCGGCCGGTAAGACGCCCCAAAAGCTCGGAGCTTGGAACCTCAACGGATATCACGTGGTCGATATTTTGACCCAGCCCGCCGAGAATGGAGTCGAGTTCCTGTGCCTGGGCAACCGTTCGGGGAAACCCGTCGAGCATATAGCCACCCGATGCGTCGGGCTTTTGAATACGCTCTTTTACCAGGCCGATAACCACCGAATCGGGAACAAGGCCTCCGGCATCCATGTACTTTTTGGCCTCAAGCCCCAGAGGCGTCCCTTCCTTTAGCGCGGCCCGCAGCATGTCGCCCGTTGAAATCTGCGGGATAGCATACTTTTCAACAAGACGTTTGGCTTGAGTGCCTTTGCCCGCGCCCGGGGGTCCCAGTAAAATGATGTTCATCGCTTGCCTCCACAAATTGCAGTTTTAAAGACTGGTCAAAAACAAAAAGGATATTTGTCGCCTCGACCCGGTTTACCATCCTCTCCGCGGCAAAGCCCGCGAAGGGGGGGGGATGCGTTAGCGCCGGCTCTTGGCCCGGCCGCTCTTTAGAAACCCCTCGTAGTGGCGCGAGAGCATGTGCGCCTCGATTTGGGACAACGTGTCCATGGCAACGCCAATAACAATCAGAAGGGCGGTTCCGCCAAAATAAAAGGGCACGCCGAATCTTTCTATCAAAACGGTTGGCAATACGCACACAGCCGAGATATAGATCGCGCCGCCAAGGGTTATGCGGCTCAACACCTTGTCCAGGTAGTCGGCTGTGGGCTTTCCGGGACGAATTCCGGGAATGAACCCACCGTATTTTTTCATGTTCTCCGCTACATCGGCGGGATTAAAAACAATGGCAGTGTAGAAGAAGGCAAAAAAGATAATGAAGCCGATGTAGAGCAAAATATAGAGCCAGTGGCCGGGAGAGATCGCATGGGCAACCGACTGGACCCAGGGGACCTTAATGAAGTTGGCAACCGTTGCCGGAAACATGATGATCGAGGAGGCAAAGATTGGCGGAATGACCCCGGAGGTGTTAATCTTAAGAGGAATATGCGTATTTTGACCGCCGTAGACCCGCCGGCCCACAACCCGTTTGGCGTATTGCACGGGGACCCGCCGCTCGCCGCGCTCCATAAAGATAATGAAGCCGCAGACAGCGAACATGAGGACAGCGATCGCGCACAGGACAAAGATGCTCATCCCGCCGGCCCGAACCAGTCGCACCGTATTAAAGATGGCCGAAGGCATCCGGCTCACTATGCCCGCATAGATGATAAGCGAGATGCCGTTGCCGATCCCGCGCTCGGTAATCTGCTCACCCAGCCACATCAAAAAGGCCGTACCCGCAGTGAGGGTGAGAACGGTCATCACCCGGAACCCCCAGCCGGTGAGCATCACGAGAGGCGCGCCATTGGGGGCGTGCTGAGCGCCAAGGCCAACCGCTATGCCCAACCCCTGCACGGCGGAAAGCACAACGGTTCCGTAGCGGGTGTACTGAGTGATCTTTTTTCGCCCGGCTTCGCCTTCTTTTTTCATTTTTTCAAGGGCGGGCACGACCACGGTCAACAGCTCGAGGATAATCGAGGCGCTGATGTAGGGCATGATTCCCAGGGCGAATACGGAAAACTGGCTAAGAGCGCCCCCGGAAAACATGTCAAAAAGACCCAGCAGCGTACCCTTGGCAGCGTTAAAGTAGGCTTGAAGGGCCACCGCATTGATATAGGGGGTCGGGATATAGCACCCCAGACGATAAACCGAAAGGAGCAGCAGGCTCAATCCTATACGACGCTTGAGTTCAGGGATTCTCCCTATGGCCGAAAACCCGCCTGGCACCGGTTATTTTCCTTCCATGAACGTGATCATATGGACTTTTCCCCCGGCGGCTTCGATCTTTTGCACCGCAGAGGCAGAGGCCTTGTGAACACGGATAGATAGTGGCAGAGTAATTTCACCATCGGCAAGCAATTTGACCGGGTGGTGAGTTTTCCTCAAAATACCGGCAAGAACAAGATCGGAGGGGCCGATTTCACTTCCGGACGCAAACCCTCCGAGATCCCCGATATTTACGACTGAAAACCGTTTCTTGAAAATATTGGTGAAACCGCGCTTGGGGACTCGGCGTTGAAGAGGCATCTGGCCGCCTTCAAACCACGGAGGCACGCCCCCGCCAGACCTTGCCTTCTGCCCCTTGGTGCCCTTTCCTGCGGTCATCCCCTGGCCCGAACCCGAGCCGCGGCCCAGTCGCTTGGTATCCTTTTTAGCTCCGCGAGGCGGCGCCAGTTCTCCGATTCTCATCTATAACCCCTGTCTTTGCACGACCTTAACCATATGAATGACCTTCCTGAGCGCCCCGAGCACCTGCGGGGAACCGTATAGGTTTACGGGCCGGTGCATCTTCGTGAGTCCAAGGGCGCGCAAGACCTTTCGGTGTTTTTCGGGATGCCCTATCGGACTCCTGACCAGACTGACCTGAATTGGCTTTACCATAACTTTCACCCTGAAAATCGTGTGGGGGCCTCACCTCTAGCCGGGCTCGCCCTTAAGAGGTCGGAGCGTCTTCTAGGATGTTCTTCCCTCTGGTTTTGGATACCTGCTCGACACTGCGCAGTCTCTTTAGTCCCTCCACGGTCGCCTTTACGACGTTGTGGGGATTTCTCGATCCAACGCACTTTGTCAGTATATCGTGAATTCCAGCCGCTTCCATAATGGCGCGAACCGCCCCGCCCGCGATGACCCCCGTCCCCGGAGATGCGGGCTTTAAGATTACCGAGGAGGCCCCGAATTTTCCGAGCACCTCGTGGGGGATGGTCGAAGCCGTTAGCGGGACAGCGACCATATTGCGCTTGGCCGCCTCCATACCCTTTCGGATCGCTTCGGGGACCTCGTTCGCCTTCCCAAGGCTGTATCCTACTTTACCGCTGCCGTCGCCGACAACGACTATGGCGCTAAACGAAAAACGCCGGCCGCCTTTGACAACCTTGGCCACACGGCTGATATGGACAACTTTATCAATCATCTGGAGCTGGCTGGAATCAACCGCTATCAATGTATTTGCCTCCGATCCCGATAAGGATTAAAAATCGAGCCCCTGCCGCCTGGCTGCGTCGGCAAGAGCCTGAATCCGTCCATGGTAGATAAAACCGTTGCGATCGAAAACGACCTTCGCAATACCTTTTTCCACAGCTTTTCGCGCAATCAGTTCGCCAACGCGTCCGGCGGCGCTCACTTTGCCTTTTACCGGCCCCATTTGCTTGTACTCGGCCGAAAGCGTAGAGGTCGCAACCAGGGTTGCGCCCGTCAGGTCGTTTATGATCTGAGCGTACATGTGCTTGTCGGATCTAAAAACCGTAAGCCTTGGGCGCTCGACAACGCCCTCGATTTTTTTCCTGATTCGTTTCTTCCGTCTGAGCCGAGCGGTATAGCGCGGATTTGTCGAACCTGTTGCCATTGTATCCTCCGACTCTATTTTTTCGAACCGGTCTTACCGACCTTGCGGTGGACCCGCTCGCCAGTGTATCTGATCCCTTTTCCCTTATACGGCTCAACGGGCCTAAGGGCGCGAATGCGCGCGGCGGTCTCCCCGAGCACCTCGATATCGATCCCCTCGAGCTTTACGACATTCGAGCGGTCAACGCTCGCAATGATTCCCTCGGGTAAATCGAATTGAACCGGCCGCGAATATCCCAGGTTAAGGTTCAGGGTGTGTCCCTGCACCTCGGCCCGGTAGCCCGTTCCCTGGATCTCAAGGCCCTTGACAAAACCTTCGCTCACACCCTTTACCATATTGTTTACCAGTGCGCGGATCAGTCCGTGAGTCGAGCGCGACTGCTTGGTATCGTCCCTGCGCTTAAACGCCACGGTCTCACGGCTGATATCGACGTCGATATTTGCCGGAATCAACCGCTCCAACGTCCCCTTGGGACCTTTTACCGTAAGGGCCAAGCCATCTAAAACGACGTCCACCCCTTTAGGTAAAGGTATGGGCAATTTACCCACCCGTGACATGGTGTAGCTCCTTTATCGATAGGAAGCAGGGAGCGCGAAGCTTGCAGCAACTCCTCGCCAATTGCTTCCTGGTAAAAGCCTCTTGCCTACCAGACGGCGCAAAGCAGTTCGCCGCCAACGCCCTGGGTGCGGGCCTGCCGGTCGGTCATGACCCCCTTGGAGGTAGAGAGGATGGAAATGCCCATGCCGTTTAGCACCTTGGGGATTTCCTCATGGCCCACATAGACGCGACGCCCGGATTTGCTGATGCGCTTGGCTCCGGTAACAGCGCCCTCTCGGCTTTCTGCATATTTTACATTGATCCGCAGGATTCCCTGCTTGTCGTCTCGAATAAATTTAAAGTTCTTTATGAACCCCTCTTCCTTCAGAATGCGACACAAGTTGGCCTTCATGCGGGAAGCGGGGATGTCAACCTTGTCGAAGCGCGCTTTTTGCGCATTGCGAATACGGTTGATGAAGTCGCCTATCGGATCCGATACCATCATTTCCTGATCTCTCCTCCGGTCCTACCAGCTAGCCTTGACCACGCCTGGAAGTTCCCCTTTGAGCGCCATGTTCCGGAAGCATATCCGGCAGATACCAAACTTGCGCAGGAAAGCGCGAGGCCGACCGCACACCGGGCACCGGTTGTAGGCGCGCACCTTAAATTTCGGGTTCGCCTTCGCTTTTGCAATGAGTGACTTTTTAGCCAAAGGGCCTCCTTGTTATCGCCTAAACGGCATTCCCATGAGGGCGAGAAGCGTTCTGGCCTCATCGTCGGTTCCGGCCGACGTAACGATTGTTATGTTCATCCCCTTGATCTTATCGATTTTATCATAGTCGATTTCGGGGAAAATAATGTGTTCCTTGATCCCGAGGGTGTAATTGCCCCTGCCGTCAAGAGCCTTGGGCGAAATGCCGCGAAAGTCGCGGACCCGAGGCAGGGCGACATTGACGAGTTTATCGAAAAACTCATACATCCTGTCGCCTCGAAGAGTGACCATGCACCCGATGGGCATCCCTTTTCTGAGCTTAAAGGCGGCGATGCTCGTTCGCGCCTTGGTGACGACCGGCTTTTGACCACAGATCTGAGCCAGTTCGGCGGTGGCCGAGTCCAGGATCTTTACATTCTGGATGGCCTCGCCAAGCCCCATGTTAATGGTGATCTTTTTGATCCCCGGGATTTGCATCGGGCTCTTATACCCGTACTGCTCTTTTAGCTTTGGAACAATTTCAGAATTGTACCTCTCACGCAGTGCCGCCATTTCACCTCCATTCCCGCCCTTTATAGTGGACGCCGCCGCATCCGGGGACTAAGCCGCAGGGGGCGCTTGCCGGGAGCCAAAAGAGTTCCCGGAGCCCCAACGGATTAGACACCGCTTTACAGCCTAGTCGATGACTTCTTTGCATTTTTTGCAAAATCTGACCTTCTTTTCGTCATCGAGCACTCGATAGCCCACCCTAGTCGGGTCCGTACACTTGGAACAAATCACCATGAGATTGGACATCTCGATAGGGGACTCCTTTTCGAGGATTCCCCCCTGCCTTGACTGCTCGCTCGGGCGCAGATGCCGCTTGACCATGTTGAGTTTTTCAACGATGGCGCGACCTTTTTTGGGAATGACCCTTAGGACCTTACCGGTCTTTCCCTTATCTTTGCCGGCGATCACCTTCACATTATCGTCTTTTTTTATTGCATAGCTCTGGTGCTTCATCGACCCAATCCCTTTTCGCTTTTCGCTAAAGTACCTCGGGAGCAAGCGAAATTATCTTCATAAATTGCCTGGCGCGGAGTTCCCTGGCGACCGGTCCGAAAATGCGGGTTCCGATCGGCTCCCTGGAGGCGTTGATCAGCACAGCGGAGTTGTCGTCGAACTTAATATAGGACCCGTCGGGGCGGCGGACCTCTTTTTTCGTGCGTACGACAACTGCTTTTAGCACGTCGCCTTTTTTTACTTTCGCATTGGGAATGGCTTCCTGGACCGAAACCACGATAATGTCGCCAACCGTGGCGTATCGCCTTCGGGTCCCGCCGAGCACCTTGATGCAATAGAGCCGCTTGGCCCCGGAATTATCAGCGGCGTTCAGTTGAGTTTCCGACTGAATCATTTCTTACTCCAAATGGTCTCGCACGTTTCTATTGCGGTGGGCGAAAAAGGTGTGCCCAACCACGCACGGTCCAAAACGGACCGCATTAGAAAGCCGCCTTATCGAGGACTTTCACAACCAGCCATCGCTTTTCCTTACTAATCGGCCGGGATTCCTCGATGAGCACCTGGTCGCCAACCGCGCAGGAGTTCTGCGGATCGTGGGCCTTAAACGTGTTCCTGCGACGAACGAATTTTCGGTACTTCACATCCCGGATCAGCCGTTCGACCATGACCACGACGGTTTTGTCCATCTTGTTGCTCATGACTTTTCCGACACGAGTTTTTCTTGTGGATTTGAGCTCTTCCATAGTTTTTCCTGGCCCCTATTCTCCCGCTTTTCTGTCCATTTCGGACAAAATCGTTTCTATCCGCGCGATATCTTTTTTATTTTTCGGGAGTTGGGCGGTATTGTCCATCTGCCCGGTCGCTTTCTGAAACCGTAAGTTAAACTGGGCTTCCCGGATCTCTTTGAGCTTCCCGATCAGCTCATCTTTTGTCATTTCCCGCAGCTCGCCAGCCTTCATAGCACATCCTGCCTCGATACAAATCGTGTGGGCAACGGGAGCTTATGCGATGCAAGCCCCAGGGCCTCGCGGGCAACCGCCTCCGTTACGCCTTTAATTTCGTAGAGTATCCGTCCGGGCCGCACTACGGCCATCCACCCCTCCGGAGATCCCTTGCCTTTACCCATGCGGGTTTCAGCGGGCTTTTTGGTAAAGGGCTTATCGGGAAAAATCCGAATCCAGACCTTACCCCCACGTTTTATGTGACGGGAGATGGCGATACGGGCGGCCTCGATCTGGCGAGAGGTAACATAGCCAGGCTCAAGAGCCTTGAGCCCGAAATCACCGAAGCTCACATCGCTTCCCCGATAGGCTGCGCCCCGCATGCGGCCTTTTTGTACTTTTCTAAACTTAACCCTTTTGGGAGCTAACATCGTAAATCTCCGATTTCAGTGACTGCCGATAAGTGACCGGCGACTGGGTAAAAACCCAAATACCAGGTCGCCATTCACCAATCACCAGTCACTAATCACTAGTGTGTCACTATCCCGGCAACACTTCGCCCTTAAAGATCCAGACCTTTACGCCAATGATGCCGTAGGTCGTGCGGGCAAGGGCCGTGCCGTAATCGATATCGGCCCTCAGCGTGTGCAGGGGAACTCTTCCTTCGCGGTACCATTCCCTGCGGGCCATTTCGGCCCCGCCAAGGCGGCCGGCGGAGGCGACCCGTACGCCTTTTGCGCCGAACTTAAGAGCCGAGCTAACCGCTCGCTTCATAGCGCGGCGAAAGGCAACGCGCCTTACGAGCTGCAAGGCGATGTTTTCGGCAACAAGGGTTGCGTCGAGTTCCGGGCGGCGAACTTCCTGGATGTCAATTAGGACTTCCCGCTTAAACCTTCGCTCGAGGTCTCGGCGCAGCACCTCGATTTCAGCGCCTTTTTTTCCGATGACAATTCCCGGGCGCGCCGTGTGAATGCGTACCTTGACCTTGTTGGCGGCCCGCTCGATCTCAATTTTGGAGATGCCGGCGTGAAACAGCTTTTCCTTAATGTAGTCTCGGATCTGGCGATCCTCGAAAACCAGTTTGGAATAGCCCCTGGTGGCAAACCATTTCGAATCCCAGGTCTTAAGGATACCCAGTCGGAACCCTGTCGGATGAACTTTCTGTCCCAAACCTCACCTCCATGAGTGATGTAGCGGGTAGCGAAAAGCAGGGGGCAAAACCTTTTGGCTTACCGCACCATGCCGCTCACTACTGTATTCGCACTATTTCTTCTCGTCCAAAATGACCGTTATATGGCTCGAGGGCTTAATGATCGGGGTGGCTCTGCCCATGGCACGCGGACGAAACCTTTTGAGCCTAGGTCCCTGGTCGACAGTAATCGTTTTGACATAGAATTTTTCCAGGTCGCCGATCTCGCGGTTTTCGGCATTGGCCATGGCCGAGCGCAAGATCTTGGTTATGAGACGTCCGCTTTTTTTGGGTGTAAACCTGAGCAAAATCAGCGCATCATCGACTTTTTTGCCGCGGACCATATCGGCAACCAGGCGAGCTTTCTGCGAGGAGACCCGCAGGTATTTGCCAACAGCTCTTACTTCCATTATTTCTTCCCTTTGACTTTGGACTTTTTATCTCCAGCATGGCCGTGGAAGGTCCGGGTCGGAGAAAACTCCCCCAGTTTGTGTCCCACCATATTCTCGCTAACGAAGACGGGAATGAACTTTTTCCCGTTATGCACCGCGAGGGTGGTTCCGACGAACTCGGGCAAAATCGTGGACCTTCGCGACCAGGTCTTGATCACTTTGCGGTCGCCCACATCCTTGGCTTTGGAGACCTTATCGAACAGGGAACCGTCTACGAACGGCCCTTTTTTTAATGACCGGGGCACCTTATCCTCCTACTTGCGGCGATGAAGTATATACTTATCGCTGAGTTTTGCCGTGCGGGTGCGAAATCCTTTGGAAGGAACGCCCCAGGGGCTGCACGGATGACGACCGCCTGAGCTTCTGCCCTCACCACCCCCCATAGGGTGGTCGACAGGGTTCATCGCAACGCCTCGCACATGGGGTCTTTTGCCCGCCCAGCGCGAGCGCCCGGCTTTGCCCAGAGTCACATTCTCGTGATCGATATTGCCGACCTGGCCGACCGTGGCCTTGCATTCCACAGAAATCATGCGCATTTCGCCCGAAGGCATGCGAAGGGTCGCGTACTTTCCTTCCCTGGCGATGAGCTGAGCGCTAGTTCCGGCCGAACGGGCCAACTGGCCGCCCTTTCCGGGCTTCATCTCGATATTGTGTACAACGGCGCCAAGGGGAAGGTTCAAAAGCTTGAGGCAGTTGCCGGGCTTAATGTCGGAATCAGGCCCCGTCATGAGGTGATCTCCGACCTTTATCCCCACGGGGGCGAGGATGTAGCGTTTCTCGCCGTCTGCGTAGTGGAGAAGCGCAATGTTAGCGGATCGGTTGGGATCGTACTCGATGGTGGCAACCGTTGCGGCAATGGCTTCCTTATCGCGCTTAAAATCGATGATCCGGTAGAGCCTCTTATGACCACCACCGCGCTGCCAGGAGGTGACCCGGCCGACGTTATTGCGCCCCCCGGATTTGCGCAAAGGCGCGATTAGGGCCTTATGGGGCTTATCGGTGGTGATCTCTTCGAAAGTAGTGTAGGTCTGAAAGCGGCGGCCAGCTGATGTCGGCTTGACTTTTCTAATACCCATGGTGCTATTTTCCTCTCCCTGCCAAGGGGCGACTAGACGCCTTCAAAAAACTCGACCCGCTGCCCGGCCTTGATAGTCACGATGGCCTTTTTCCAGTCGGCCATTTTCGTAAACTTGCGGCCGACCCGCTTAAGCTTACCTCTCATATTCAAGGTGGCGACATCGAGGACGTTCACCTTGAAGATGGTCTCCACCGCCTCTTTGATTTCGATCTTGTTGGCGTTTCGATCGACCTGGAAGAGGAGCTTGTTTCTTAAGTCTTTTTCGGTCGTGCTCTTTTCGGTGACCAGCGGCCGCTTTAAGATGCTGTAAGTCTTGGGGTTCATGCCAGCGCCTCCTCGATCCTGCCAACGCACTCCCGGCTCAAGATAACCGCCCGGTAGTCGAGCAGGTCGTAGACATTTATCCCCTCCGAGCGCAGGACCTTTACGTGGGGGATGTTTCGAGCCGATTTTTCGATGATTTCGTCATGTTCGGGCAAAACCACAAGGGTTTTACCGAGTTTGAACCGATCGAGCAGGCCGACGAAATCCCGGGTGCGAATCTGTTCGAGCTTAAATTCGTCGATCACGGTAAAACCCTGTTCGAGCACCTTTTGGCTAAGCGCCATCTTGAGGGCCAGACGACGGACCTTCTTTGGAACCCGCATCTCGTAGTCGCGAGGCTTGGGGCCGTGGATCGTACCACCACCTCGCCAGATAGGCGAGCGACTCGTACCTGCCCGGGCGCGCCCGGTGCCCTTTTGGCGCCAGGGCTTTTTGCCACCGCCCGACACATCGCTTCGCCCCTTGGTCTTAACGGTGCCCGCCCGACGTTTGGCCAACTGATAAACGACCACCTCATGGAGTACATGAGTCTTTACAGGCACACCGAAAACAGCTTCGCTGAGCTCCAGTTGACCCGTCACTTCTCTTGCCAGGTTATACACATCCACAGTAGGCATGACAGTCCTCAAAACCTAGGGCCTTTTCAGCCCTTTATCGCTAACGCCCTTTTCCTTCAGGCATCAGACTCTTTATTTGGCCCGATTGGTCCGGCGAACGATCACGATTCCGTTCTTAGCTCCCGGCACCGCGCCATGGATAAGCAAAAGATTACTTTCCGGACGCACATCGACGATTTTAAGATTTAAGACAGTGGTGCGTTTATTGCCCAACTGCCCGGGCATTTTCTTGCCCTTGATCACGCGGCCGGGATAGGTGGCCATACCGGTAGAGCCGGGTTCACGGACGTTTTTGGACCCGTGGCCGTCTGGTCCGCGCTGAAACCTCCACCGTTTGATCGTGCCGGCGTACCCCTTGCCCTTGCTCTTTCCGATGATGTCTACTCGGTCACCGATCTGAAAGATATCGGCCAGCACCTGGTCACCGGGGTTATGTTCGGAGGGGTCCAGGGCGGCAATCTCGCGCACTACCTCGAAATAGCCCTTTCCGACCTTGTCGAACTGGCCCTTCATCGGACGGTTGACGCTTTTGGCCTTCTTGGTACCAAAGCCCATCTGCAAAGCGGCGTAGCCGTCGGTTTTAACCGTTTTCACCTGGGTTACAGTGCACGGACCGGCCTGAACGAGCGTTACCGGGTATACGGCGCCGTCTCCGGAAAAAACCTGGGTCATGTCAAGTTTTCGTCCAATAATTGCGGTAATCATGAGCTGCTGCTCTCTTTCACTGATCATAGAGACCTAAAGCTTAATTTCAACATCCACCCCGGCGGACAAATCGAGCTTCATCAGGGAATCAACGGTTTGCTGCGTGGGATCGAGGATATCGATAAGACGCTTGTGAACACGTATCTCGAACTGCTCCCGCGATTTTTTATCGACATGCGGAGAACGTAAAACGGTCCACCGGTTGATCTTGGTCGGAAGCGGTATTGGCCCGGCCACACGCGCACCCGTCTTTTTGGCCGTCATAACGATCTCGCTTGTAGACTGGTCTAAAAGCTTGTGGTCGTAGGCTTTTAGGCGGATGCGAATTCTTTGATTCGTCACCATTTGCATTCCTATCAAATAGACAACCGGAGCAGGGCCCCGGCCATCCTGTCTGTAAAGTAAACCTAGGCGATAATTTCGGTCAAAACCCCAGCGCCAACGGTGCGGCCGCCTTCGCGAATGGCGAAGCGAATTTCCTTTTCGAGGGCGACCGGCGTAATGAGCTCGACTTCACAGCTTATATTGTCGCCGGGCATAACCATCTCGACGCCCTCGGGCAAGGTCAAGACACCCGTAACATCGGTGGTCCGGAAATAGAACTGGGGGCGATATCCGGGGAAAAACGGCGTATGGCGCCCGCCCTCCTCTTTTTTAAGGACGTAGACTTCGGCCTTAAACTTCGTATGGGGAGTAATCGAGCCGGGCTTGGCGGCAACCTGGCCACGCTCGACTTCCTCACGCTTGGTGCCGCGCAAAAGGAGCCCGACGTTGTCGCCTGCCTGGCCGGAATCAAGTGTTTTTCGAAACATCTCAACACCTGTGCAAACGGACTTAAACGTCGGCTTAAAACCAACGATCTCTAGTTCTTCGCCAACCTTTACCATGCCGCGCTCAACACGACCCGTTACGACGGTGCCGCGCCCGGAAATCGAGAAGACATCTTCTATGGGCATCAAAAAGGGCTTATCGATATCGCGAACGGGCTCGGGGATATAGGCGTCGATTGCAGCCATCAGCTCATAGACCGGCTTGGCCTCTTCGGATGCCGGGTCATCGGCCTCAAGGGCCTTTAGCGCCGACCCCTTTACGATCGGGACATCGTCTCCCGGAAATCCGTACTTGCTAAGCAGCTCGCGCATTTCCAGCTCGACTAGCTCGATTAGCTCGGGGTCATCGACCATGTCGACCTTGTTTAGGAAGACCACGATGTAGGGGACCCCGACCTGGCGGGCCAAAAGGATGTGTTCCCGCGTCTGGGGCATCGGCCCATCGTCTGCCGCCACCACCAGGATCGCCCCGTCCATCTGGGCCGCCCCGGTGATCATGTTCTTTATGTAGTCGGCATGGCCTGGACAATCCACATGGGCATAGTGGCGGGTGTCGGTCTCATATTCGACGTGAGCCGTAGCAATCGTTATACCGCGCTCGCGTTCCTCGGGCGCCTTGTCGATCTGGTCAAACGGAATGTAGAGCGCCCTGCCCTTTTTTGCGAGCTGCTTGGTAATCGCTGCGGTAAGGGTAGTTTTCCCATGGTCGATGTGACCAATCGTCCCAACGTTCACATGAGGCTTTGTCCGCTCGAATTTCTTTTTAGCCATCAGGGAATCCTCCTTGCCAGGCTTAAGACCTTTGATCGGCGCTTGGTTGCAAGGCGATACGACCGCCCGCTCTCAAAGCGCCAACAGCTGTTCAATGCTACCATCTATAATGTGCGAAGGCCTTGTTTGCATCCGCCATTCGATGTGTGTCCTCGCGTTTTTTGACCGCGCCGCCCCGGTTTTGAGCGGCATCCATCAATTCGCCGGCAAGCTTTTGGGTCATGGTCTTTTCGGAGCGCGATTTGGCGTAGTTGATGATCCACCTCATGGCCAAGGCGTCGCGCCGCTCGTTTCTTACTTCCACCGGGACCTGGTAGGTCGCACCGCCAACGCGCCGGGACTTAACTTCTACGACCGGGCGAACGTTTTCGAGGGCCTTGTGAAAGATATCGAGCGGCTCCTGCTTGGACCGCTGCTCGACAAAGGCCAGCGCCTGGTAGAAGATCTGCTCGGCCGTGCTCTTTTTTCCGAGCCGCATGACGTTGTTGATAAATTTTGCCGCAAGCTTGCTGTTAAATTTCGGATCCGGCAGCACGTAGCGCTTCGGGACTTCTCTTCTCCTGGGCATGCCTATTCCTTCGATCACTTATAAAGATTTTAAGGAAAAAGTGTGGCCAGGGGGATAAACCCGATAGCCCGCACTTTTCGCAGTCCGACCTACTTGGGCCTCTTGGCGCCGTACTTGGAGCGGCCCTGCCTGCGGTCCGCGACCCCAAGCGCATCGAGGGTGCCACGAATGATGTGATAGCGCACACCGGGAAGGTCCTTCACACGGCCGCCTCGGATCAGCACCACCGAGTGCTCCTGGAGATTGTGGCCGATGCCCGGGATGTAGGAGGTAACTTCCACCCCGTTTGTAAGACGCACACGAGCAATTTTCCGAAGAGCCGAGTTGGGCTTTTTGGGCGTCGTGGTGTAGACACGAACACAAACCCCCCGTTTTTGCGGGCAGCTTTGAAGTGCGGGAGTACTGGATTTCTTCCGGACTTCCTCCCTCCCCTTCCTTACCAACTGATTGATAGTGGGCATTACTTTTTAAACCTCGATGTCCGGTAGATAGATTAAACAGGCGGCACAAAGGAGCCGCCCAGCTTTCTCAGCTGGAAAATCCTATGTTTTTATAGGAATGCAGACCCAATGTCAAGCGCAAAACGAGGGGCGGACAGTTGAGAGTACAAATCGCTTCTCTTACGCTCATGTCCGCCCGCCCCCGTCGAGCCTTTACTTTCGGATTTCCCGGTACTGTCTGAGCCCGGAGCCGGCAGGAATCAGCCTGCCCATGATAACGTTTTCCTTAAGACCCAGGAGGTTATCGACCTTGCCGGCGGTAGCCGCATCGGTTAGGACCTTGGTGGTCTCCTGGAAGGAGGCCGCCGAGATAAAGCTCTGGGTGCTCAAAGAGGCCTTGGTGATGCCAAGCAGCAGGGGCTCGGCAACGGCCGGGCGCTGCCCCATGGCGACAAGCTGGCCGTTTACATCCTCGAAGTTTGGCTTTTCGACATGCTCTCCGAGAAGAAACTCCGAGTCTCCGGGGTCGGTGATGCGCACGCGCCGAAGCATCTGGCGCACGATCACCTCGATGTGCTTGTCGTTTATCTTAACGCCTTGTAGCCGGTAGACCTGCTGGACCTCGTCGACCAGGTATTTGGCGACCTCTTTTTCGCCAAGAACCGTCAGGATGTCGTGGGGATTGGGGGAGCCGTCCATAAGGGCCTCGCCCGCCCGCACATAATCGCCTTCGTGAACGGATATGTGCTTTCCTTTGGGGATGAGGTACTCGCGGGCATCTCCTACCTGGGGGGTTACGGTAACTTTTCGCTTCCCCTTGGTATCTTTTCCAAACCCGATGACACCGTCGATTTCGGTGATAACGGCGTTTTCCTTGGGCTTTCGCACCTCGAAGAGCTCAGCGACCCTAGGAAGACCACCGGTGATGTCCTTTGTCTTGGTGGTCTCGCGCGGAATCCTTGCCAGAACGTCTCCGGGAAAGAGCTGATCGCCCTCGGTGACCATAAGGATGGCGCCAACCGGCATGAAGTACCGGGCCGATCCGCCTTCGCCAACCTTGGAGGTCTTTCCCTTTTCATCCTTTACCGAGATCCTCGGGCGCACATCGGACTCGCGGTATTCGACGACCACCTTGCTCGACTTGCCGGTGACGGGGTCGAGTTTTTCCTGCATGGTCTGGCCCTCGATGATATCGCCAAACTTTATCGTCCCCGGGACTTCGGTAAGAATCGGGGTGGTAAATGGGTCCCATTCGGCAAGAAGTGCGCCCGGTTCGACCTTTTGGCCTTCGGCGACTTTTAATTTGGCGCCGTAGACAATGACGTAGCGTTCGCGCTCGCGCCCGGTTTCCGAGATGATGCTGATTTCCCCGTTTCGGTTCATGGCGACCAGGTCGCCCTCGCGGTTTCGAACCGAATTTATGTTAATGAACTTGACCGAGCCCGAGTAGCGGTTGCTAATGGAGGTTCGCTCGATGCTCTTGGACGCGGTGCCACCGATGTGAAACGTTCTCATGGTGAGCTGGGTGCCCGGCTCACCGATTGACTGCGCGGCGATGATGCCAACCGCTTCGCCGATTTCCGCGATTTTTCCCTGCGCGAGATCTCGCCCGTAGCACATGGCGCAAATCCCTCTAGTCGACCGGCAGGTAAGGGCCGAGCGAATGTTTACCCGTTCGATGCCCGCATCTTCGATTTCGATGACCTTTTTCTCATCGATTTCCGCGCCCATCGGGACGATCACCTCACTTGTGACCGGGTCGACGATGTCGTCCTGGGCGGTGCGCCCAAGGATACGGTCTCCGAGCCTCTGGATGATTTCGCCGGCCTCAAGGAGCGCTTCGACCTCAATGCCGTCCATCGTTCCGCAGTCGATATCTCCTATGATAACGTCCTGGGAGACATCGACCAGCCGGCGGGTGAGGTACCCCGAGTTGGCGGTCTTAAGGGCGGTATCGGCCAGACCTTTCCGGGCGCCGTGGGTCGAGATGAAGTACTGCAAAACGGTTAGCCCTTCGCGGAAGTTGGCCGTAATCGGGGTTTCGATGATTTCCCCGGAAGGCTTGGCCATGAGGCCGCGCATACCGGCCAACTGGCGCATCTGGTCCTTACTGCCGCGGGCCCCGGAGTCGGCCATCATATAGATGGGATTAAAGGACTCGACCGCCACCTTTACGCCGTCGGGGCCGATCATTTCGCTTGCCCCGATCTCGCGCATCATCTCGGCTGCGACATCTTCGGTGGCCTTGGCCCAGATATCTACGGCCTTGTTGTATTTTTCACCCTCGGTGATCAGACCCTCGTTATACTGACGCTCAATTTCCTGCACGAGATCAAAGGAAACCTGCAAGATTTCCGTCTTGCGTGCGGGAATTGTCATATCTTTAATCGAAATGGAGATTCCCGACCGGGTCGCATAGTCGTAGCCGGTGTCCTTTAGACGGTCGGCAAGGATGACTGTGGCCTTTACCCCCGCGCCCCGGTAGCAGGTATCGATCAACTGGGCGAGGGCCTTTTTATTCATGACCCGGTTTACGGCGGCAAAGGGGACCTCATCGGGCAAAATCTCGGACAAAATCACACGCCCGACGGTGGTTCTAACGAGCTCTTCGGCCATGAGCCCCCCGGCCGGGACTTCGTCTCCGGCCGCAACCAGTACTTTTCGCGATATAAGCGCCTTGGCGTCTGTAAGATGGTAAATTGGCTTTTTCCCATCGCCTTGAAAGCCGATTTCCTTTTCATTTACATACTCTACGACCCCATCGGCCCTGGCTCGCATTCGGAACCGCACGACAACGCCCGCATGCAGATCGGCTTCCCCCGAGTCATAGGCGGAGCGCACCTCGCCGGGGCTATTGTAGACGCGGATTTGACCCGAAACGATCAGCCGCCTGAGCTCATCGGCATCGGCAAAAAGCGGGGTCGCCCCCTTGGCCATCGGCTTTTCGCGCGTCATGAAGTAGATTCCAAGCACGATGTCCTGGGAGGGGACGATGATCGGATCGCCGTGGGCCGGGCTAAGGATGTTGTTTGTGGACATCATGAGGATGCGGGCCTCGGCCTGGGCTTCGATGGAAAGCGGCACGTGGACAGCCATCTGGTCCCCGTCGAAGTCGGCGTTAAACGCCGTACATACCAGGGGGTGGAGCTGTATGGCTTTTCCTTCGATTAAGATGGGCTCAAAGGCCTGGATGCCCAGCCGGTGGAGGGTGGGCGCCCGGTTTAGCATCACGGGGAACTCGCGCACGACTTCGTCTAGCGTATCCCAGACCTCGGGGGTTTCGCGCTCGACCATCTTTTTGGCCGCCTTGATCGTCGTTACATAGCCCTTTTCTTCCAACTTATTGTAGATAAAGGGCTTAAAGAGCTCGAGGGCCATCTTTTTGGGCAGCCCGCACTGGTGCAGCCGAAGATTTGGGCCGATAACGATAACCGTTCGCCCGGAGTAATCGACACGCTTTCCCAAAAGGTTTTGACGAAACCGTCCCTGCTTACCCTTTAGCATGTCGCTTAGCGACTTCAAAGGGCGCTTGCTGGCCCCGGTTATCGTCTTTCCCCGGCGCCCGTTGTCGAACAAAACGTCGACGGCTTCCTGGAGCATGCGCTTTTCATTGCGGATAATGATGTCCGGAGCGTTTAGTTCCTGGAGCCTCTTTAGCCGGTTATTGCGGTTTATCACCCGGCGGTAGAGATCGTTTAGATCGCTTGTGGCAAACCGTCCGCCATCGAGGGGGACAAGGGGTCGAAGATCGGGTGGGAGCACCGGGATGACGTCCATGATCATCCATTCCGGCAGGTTTTCCGACTCGCGGAAGGCATCGATGATCTTTAGCCGTTTAGCCAGCTTCTTGCGCTTGGCAACCGAGCTGGTCTTAACCATTTCATCGCGTAGCTCGGTGGCAAGGGTTTCGAGATCCTGGGCTGCGAGCAACTGCTTTATCGCCTCCGCTCCGATGCCCGCCGTAAAGCTTGCCCCGTGTTCCTGCACGAGCTGCCGGTAGCGTTCCTCGGTCAGCATCTCGCCTTTTGGCAGGTTGGTTTCCCCGGGATCGAGCAAGATATAGGAATCGAAATAGAGCACCTTCTCCAGTTCGCGAAGCGTTAGATCGAGGAGATTTCCGATTTTGCTTGGCAGACTTCTCAAAAACCAGATGTGTGCTACGGGAGAGGCGAGCTCGATATGGCCCATCCGTTCGCGGCGCACCTTGCTCTGGATCACTTCGACCCCGCACTTTTCGCACACGACACCGCGGTGCTTCATCCGCTTGTATTTACCGCAGTTGCATTCGTAATCTTTTATGGGGCCAAATATTCTCGCGCAGAAAAGCCCGTCTCGCTCGGGCTTAAAGGTGCGGTAATTTATCGTTTCCGGTTTTTTCACCTCCCCGTAAGACCACTCCCGGATTCTTTCGGGGGAGGATATCATGATTTTAACCGAGTTAAAATTTAGCGGATCTTTTGGTTTGGAAAAAAGAGAGTACAGTTCTTTCAAATGGACCTCCTTGCGCGGTCACATAAAAACGGGCGCCGGATTGTAAGTCTTTGCGGCTGTCCCATCCGGGCGCCGCCCGACCACTGCTTAATTGCCTTCCTCTTCTTCGAGGAGCCTGACGTCCAGGGCAAGCGCCTGGAGCTCCTTTACCAGAACATTGAAGGACTCCGGCAGTCCGGCCTCGAGCGTATTGTCACCCTTGACGATCTTTTCGTACATTCGAGTCCGTCCGGCCACGTCGTCGGATTTGACGGTCAGGAATTCCTGGAGCGCATAAGCGGCGCCGTAGGCCTCCATTGTCCAGACTTCCATCTCCCCAAGCCTCTGGCCGCCAAACTGCGCTTTTCCGCCAAGGGGCTGCTGGGTGACCAGTGAGTACGGGCCAATGGACCTTGCATGGATTTTGTCATCGACCAAGTGGTGGAGTTTAAGAATATACATCATGCCCACCGTTACCGGCTGATCGAAGGCCAGGCCGGTGCGGCCGTCGAAGAGTCTCGACTGGCCGGTGCCGGAGACTCCGGATTCTTCGAGAAATGCGCGGATCTCGGGCTCTTCGGCCCCGTCAAAAACAGGGGTGGCCACATGGATGCCCTCTTTGAGATCCGAGATGAGCCCGTTTAGCTCATCGTCTGAGGCGTGTTCGAAAAACTCGCCATACTCGAGCTTATTGTATATGCGCTTTAGTTTTTCATCGATTGTCTCACGCTCTCGCACCTTTTGGATGTGCTCTTCGAGCAT
Organism: Syntrophobacteraceae bacterium; assembly: GCA_031292215.1. Taxonomy (GTDB): domain Bacteria; phylum Desulfobacterota; class Syntrophobacteria; order Syntrophobacterales; family Syntrophobacteraceae; genus SbD1. The sequence continues at coordinate 37,218 of JARLHO010000161.1, forward strand.
TTTTGCGAGCTGGCGTCCGATGCCTGCCGCGGCCCACCCGAGGTGGGTCTCCAAAACCTGGCCCACATTCATACGGGAAGGAACGCCCAGGGGATTTAAAACGATATCCATCGGGGTGCCGTCGGGAAAATAGGGCATATCCTCAGAGGGAAGGATCCGGGAGACGACACCCTTGTTGCCGTGTCGGCCGGCCATTTTATCTCCCACCTGGAGCTTTCTTTTGACGGCGATATAGACTTTTACCATCTTAATGACGCCGGGGGGAAGCTCATCGCCTCGCCGCAACTTGTTGGCCTTCTCCTCGAAGAGCTCTTTGACCGCCTGGACCTGCTGGCGGTAGTTGGAAAAAATCGTCTCCACCTCCATGGAGGCCGAAGGATCGCGGGCCACGGCAATCTGGTCCCAGATACCGCTTGGGACCTCCAAAAGAGCTTCTTCGGAAAAAAGGTCCCCCTTCTTTATGTAGACCCTCTTGCCGTCCTTGATGGAATAGTCGCTCGCCTTGCCGTCGAGCACCTGGGAGATCTGGCGCACGGCGGTCTTTCGTATGATGTCGAGCTCGTCTCGCTGGTCCTTCATAAGACGGCCGACTTCCTCATCTTCTATGAGGCGGGTGCGATCGTCTTTTTCCACGCCCTTTCGCGAGAACACCTTGGCGTCGATGATGATGCCCTCGACCCCTGGCGGAACGCGAAGAGAGGTGTCCTTCACATCACTGGCCTTCTCGCCGAAAATCGCCCGGAGAAGTTTTTCTTCCGGGGTAAGTTGCGACTCGCCCTTTGGGGTGACTTTTCCCACAAGGATATCGTTAGGCTTGATGTAGGCGCCGATGCGGATGATCCCGCTATCGTCGAGGTTTTTTAGAGCTTCATCGCCGATGTTGGGAATATCTTTGGTGATTTCTTCTTTTCCGAGCTTGGTGTCTCTGGCTACGACCTCAAATTCCTCGATGTGAATGGAGGTAAAGACGTCTTCCTTTACTATGCGCTCGCTAACCAGGATGGAATCTTCGAAGTTATAGCCCCCCCAGCTCATGAAGGCGACCATGACATTTCGGCCAAGGGCAAGCTCTCCGTGGTCGGTGGAGGGACCATCGGCCAGTATCTGCCCCTTTAAGACAAAATCTCCCTGCCGAATCAGCGGTTTTTGATTTATGCAGGTGTTTTGGTTGGAGCGCTGGAACTTGATGAGCTTATAGATGTCAACGCCGTAGCCGACATCGATGCTCTTGGTGGCGCGTACGACGATGCGGGTGGCGTCGACGTATTCGACGACCCCTTCGCGTTTTGCGACAATGGTAACTCCGGAGTCCTTGGCGACTTTTCGCTCAATTCCCGTGCCAACGAGCGGGGCCCGGGTCTGAATGAGAGGCACGGCCTGCCGCTGCATGTTGGAGCCCATAAGAGCGCGGTTGGCGTCATCGTGTTCGAGAAAGGGAATAAGCGAGGCCGAAACGCTCACCAACTGGTTGGGCGAAACGTCCATAAATCTTATCTCGGCGGGAGGCACAAGAAGGGGCTCCCCCGATTTTCTAGCCGAGATCTGCTCGGCCTTGAGCAGTCCTGTCTCATCCAGGACCGCGTTGGCCTGGGCGATCGGATAGTCCTTTTCGTCCATGGCCGTAAGGTAGCTCACCTCCGAGCGAGCGGTCGCGTTGTCGACTTTACGGTAGGGCGTTTCGATAAACCCGTAGGCATTTACCCGCGCGTAGGTGGATAGCGAGACGATAAGACCGATATTGGGTCCCTCCGGGGTCTCGATGGGACAAATTCTGCCATAGTGAGTGGGGTGCACGTCACGGACCTCAAAGCCCGCGCGCTCGCGGGTAAGACCGCCTGGTCCCAGAGCGCTCAACCGCCGTTTGTGGGTGATCTCGGAGAGCGGGTTGGTCTGGTCCATGAACTGCGAGAGCTGGCTGGTGCCGAAAAACTCCTTTACGACAGCGGAAACCGGCTTGGCGTTAATCAGATCGTGAGGCATGAGCGCTTCGACTTCCTGGAGGGTCATTCTTTCCTTTATCGCCCGCTCCATGCGCACAAGGCCAATACGGTACTGGTTTTCGAGAAGCTCGCCAACGGCTCGCACACGTCTATTGCCCAGGTTATCGATATCGTCGACCGGTCCCTGCGAATCCTTTAGCTTGATCAACTGCCGAACGGAGGTGAGGATATCTTCCTTTCGGAGCACCCTGAAGTCGAGCGGCACATCGAGGTCGAGCTGCAGGTTGAGTTTTAGTCTTCCGACCTCCGAGAGGTCGTAGTGGTCGGGGTTAAAGAAGAGGTTTCTAAAAAATTCGTTGGCCACATCCAAAGTCGGCGGATTGCTCGGGCGAAGCCTTCGGTAGATTTCGATAAGAGCGTCCTCGGCAGAGTTTACCTTGTCCATTAGCAAGGTGTTTCGAAACGAGGGGCTGATGTCGTGTCCTTCGAGGTGGAGAAGCTCGATATGGTCGATCCCCCTCTCCCAGAAGTCCTTTAGCATCTCCTCGTTTATCGAATCGTTACACTCGGCAACGATCTCGCCGCACGCAAAGTCGATCACGTCCTGGGCCAAGACCTCTCCGATGAGCTCGGTGGCCTGAACCGGAAGCCGGCTTATTCCGATTTCCTGCAGTCTTTTGAGGGCCTGCTTACCAAGCTTTCTATTTTTCTTGATAAGGACCTCACCCGTTTCCGGGTGCAAAATGTCGTCTACGGCGCGGCTTCCAAGCAAAATATCGGGGTTTAGTTCCTTGGCCATGAGCCTGTCGGCGCCAAGGAAGACTTTTTCGCTGGGATAGAAATAATTTAGCAATTCTTCGGTGGAGTACCCGAGAGCTTTTAGAAGGACGGTTACCGGAAATTTTCGCCGTCTGTCAATCCTAATATAGAGGATGTCTTTGGGATCGAATTCCAGGTCAAGCCAGGAGCCGCGAAGCGGAATGATTCGGGCCGAATAGAGGATCTTGCCGCTCGAATGGGTCTTTCCCCGGTCGTGGTCGAAAAAGATACCGGGCGAGCGGTGCAACTGGCTCACGATGACCCGTTCGGTGCCATTTACGATAAATGTCCCGTTGTCGGTCATGAGGGGCAGGGTGCCGAAATAGATTTCCTGTTCTTTTATGTCTCGAATCGAGCGAGTATTGGCCTCTTTGTCGATGTCATAGACGACAAGACGCACCACGATCTTTACGGGGGCCTCGTAGGTCATGCCCCGGGCCAGGCATTCGTCGACTTCGTATTTTACGTCGCCAAAACTGTACTGAACAAATTCAAGTGAAGCCGTCCCGCTAAAATCCTCGATAGGGAAAACTGACTTGAAGACCTCCTGGAGGCCTCTTTCCACCCTTGCCTCAGGGGGAACATCCTTTTGCAGGAAAAGCTCGTAGCTTTCCTTTTGCATTTGGATAAGATTTGGTATCTCCACAATTTTGTGGATTTTCCCGAAGTTTTTGCGTACCCTGTATTCATGGGTCAGTGCAGTAGGCATAGTCTCTCCAGGTAGCACGGGAGCCTTGAAAGCGGTCCGAAAACCTTCCCGCCCTTTTGTCCCCTCTCCATACTTTTTTGCTTTGGCAAAATCTTCTACGATCCGCCGCGTTTTGCTGGTATGCCGCAAAAAGAACAAAATCGGAAACCGGCCGGTCGTACCAGCGCAGGCAGCCGATTTCCGATATTTGAGACATTATAACATTATTTGATCTCGACGGTAGCACCCGCTTCCGTAAGCTGTTTTGCGACCGCTTCGGCTTCGGCCTTGGGGATGCCTTCCTTAACGGTTCCCGGGACCTTTTCGACCAGTTCCTTGGCTTCCTTAAGACCCAGATTGGTGATCGCGCGCACTTCCTTGATCACGTTGATCTTCTTGTCGCCAACACCGGTGATGATGACCGAAAACTCCGTTTGTTCTTCCACGACAGCGGCTTCGGCGCCCGCGCCAGGCATGGCGGCAACGGCCACGGGGGCCGCGGCGGAAACTCCGAAGGTCTCTTCGAGTTCATGGACGAATTCGCTCAGTTCCAGAACGGTCATGCCTTTGATAAATTCAACGACTTCTTCTTTCGATACAGCCATCTAAATATCCTCCACAATCGTCTTAAGCAGCAGCCTGTTCTTCTTTTTGGCGCTGGATAGCGGCCAACACTCCGACAAATGCCCTCGGAACCCCGCTAAGGACTCTCACAAGTCCAGTGGGAACAGCGTTTAGCGTTCCGAGCATCTTCGCAAGCAACTCTTCTCTGGGCGGCAATTCGGCAAGGGCCAGGACCTGATCGGCGTCGATCAGCCGGTTCCCAAGGGATGCGGCCTTTAGCTTGAGCTTTTCGTTGCTCTTGCTAAACTTTTTGATGATTTTGGCCGTAACGGAAGGGTCCCCGTAGGAGATTGCCACCGCGCAGGCGCCCGAGACCACGGGTTCGAGCACCGCTGAGGCGGTCTGCCTGCAGGCAAGACGCATCAGGGTGTTTTTCACCACCTGATAGTCTACCTTTTCGGCCGCCAGAGAATCGCGCAAACCGGTAATTTCTGCGACCGTCAGTCCCTTGTAGTCGGTCAGAATGGCCGCGCTTGCGCGTCCAAGTTTTTCGCGAAGCTCCTCAATGACCTGTTCTTTTTTGGAACGATCCAAAGTGAAGCAAGCCTCCTTTCACTTCTGCCGGTGTGCCTTCGAGCGATCCCGCCGAATCGAAAACGGAGGATTTCAATCATGAGCCCATGCGCCTGATCGGTTCTCAGGAATCTGTGCAGGCCCCCCGCAAAGTGGGGATTTAAACGCTACAGCGTGTACCCGCGGTCTCCGACGACTGAAAACACAATAACGGCAGTCAAATTGTTAAACCACAAACTTTACCTATGCCACAATCGTCTTAACAGCGAGCGGATCGACCTGAATGCCCGGGCCCATGGTCGTCGATATGGCGATCCCCTTCATATAGGCGCCCTTGGCAGCCGAAGGCTTTATCCGCATCAGCGTATCGATGAAAGCGGAAATGTTTTCGAGAAGCTTTTCCTCCCCGAAGGAAACCTTGCCCATCGGGGCATGGACGATACCGGTTTTTTCAACCCGAAAGTCCACTTTGCCGGCCTTTATTTCCTTTACGACCCGATCGACATCAAAGGTGACCGTGCCCAGTTTAGCGTTGGGCATAAGGCCTCTTGGGCCGAGGAGTTTCCCGATCTTTCCAACAGATCCCATCATATCCGGGGTAGCCACGGCTTTATCGAAATCGAGCCAGCCCCCGCGGATTTTTTCGATCATCTCGTCTCCGCCGGCGTAATCGGCGCCGGCATCCAGGGCTTCTTTCACCTTCTCACCCTTGGCGAAAACCATAACCCTTACCGTTTTCCCCAATCCGTTGGGCAGCACGACCGTTCCCCTCACCATCTGATCGGCGTGACGGGGATCGACCCCTAGCCGAACGGCAATGTCAAGAGTCTGGTCGAATTTGACGAAAGATGATTCTGCTGCCAGGCGAACGGCTTCCTGGAAGGTATAGCGTTTCGCCGGGTCTACCATGCCACGGGCGGAAATATACTTTTTCCCATGCTTTGCCATTTTAACTCTCGAAACTCCCTTCCTCGGGTTTATTCGACTTCGATTCCCATGCTGCGCGCGGTTCCGGAAATGGTGGAAACCGCAGCTTCCAGCTCACGGGCATTGAGGTCGGGCATCTTAAGCCTTGCGATCTCCTCGACCTGAGCCTTGCTCACCTTGGCCACCTTGTTGCGGTTGGGCACAGCGGATCCCTTGGCAATCTGAGCGGCTTTTTTGAGAAGAATCGCCGCCGGCGGCGTCGTGGTGATAAATGTAAACGACCGGTCGGAAAAAACGGTGATAACCACGGGGATGATCATCCCGTCCTGGCCCTGGGTCTTGGCGTTAAACTGTTTACAAAATTCCATGATGTTTACGCCGTGCTGGCCAAGAGCGGGTCCGATAGGCGGCGATGGGTTGGCCGCCCCGGCCGGAACCTGCAATTTGATATTGGTGACGACTTTTTTAGCCATACTTAAAACAACTCCCTTTAAAAGCTGAAGCGGGAAGCGGGGAGCACGGAGCGAAAAGCCAAGCCTGTTGCCGCTCCCCGCTCCCTGCTCCCTGCTCCCAACCTCATGAGCGGTTTACCTGAACGAAATCGAGTTCAACCGGAGTCGAGCGGCCGAATATGCTGACCAGGACGCGTACTTTGCCCTTCTCGGGAATCACTTCGTCGATGGTCCCATTGAAATTGGCAAAGGGGCCATCGATTACCCGAACCTCGTCTCCTTTTTCAAATTTAAATTTCGGACGGGGCTTCTGGGCGCCTTCCTGCATCTGTTGAATGATGCCGTCGGCTTCGGCGTCGGAGAGCGGAATCGGTTTTTCCTGGCTACCAATGAAGCCGGTCACCTTGGGGGTGTGGCGCACAAGATGCCAGGTATCGTCGTTTAGCTCCATCTGCACGAGGATGTAGCCGGGATAGAATTTCCTCGAAGAGGCCTTGCGCTCGCCTTTTACCAGTTCAATGACCTGTTCGGTAGGAACGAGCACCTGGCCAAAGTATTCCTGCCTGCTCTCGGCCTTAACACGCTCCTCGAGGGCCGATTTCACCTTGTGCTCAAACCCCGAATACGTGTGAACGATGTACCACCTTAGATTTGCCACACGATTTCCCCGTCCGCAAAAAAGAAGCCCCCGAAGGGATCTGCCATCTTCATTCAGTGCACCATAAAGTGCAACAGCCTGCTTAACAAAAGGTCGACGAGCCCTAAAAAGATGCCCGTCAGGCCAACGATAGCCAAAATTACAGCGGTCGACCCCAATGTTTCCTTACGCGAAGGCCACACGACCTTTTTTAGTTCGACGACCACCTCGCGCAGATAATTGCGGGCGACGTCGACCATGGGCTTTCCAGCCTCGCCGGACTTTTTGACAACCTTTTTGGAAGCATCGCCCTTTTTGGAGGGGTCAAACTTTTTGGGTTTAAGCGGCGCCTCGGCCTTGGGAGAGGCCTTTTTCGCCTTCGTTGCCGTGCGCGCTCTGCCCTCGGAAGTCTGCTCGTCTTTTGCTATCAGTTTCATAAATGCCTACTTGGTCTCTTTGTGCTCCGTGTGCGCATTACAAAACCTGCAATGCTTTCGAAAAGAAAGCTTTTCGGGAGTCGTCCGCTTGTTCTTCGTCGTATTGTAGTTGCGGCGCTTACATTGGGAGCAGGCCAGGGTAACTAGAACTCGCATCAGAAAAATCCCTCTATTTGATGATTTCCGTAAGAACACCGGCGCCAACCGTTCGGCCGCCCTCACGAATAGCAAAGCGCAACTCTTTTTCGAGCGCAACGGGCGTAATGAGCTGGACCTCGCAACTGATGTTGTCGCCGGGCATAACCATCTCGACGCCCTCGGGAAGAGTCATAATGCCCGTGACATCGGTAGTCCTGAAATAGAACTGGGGGCGATATCCGGGAAAAAACGGCGTATGGCGCCCGCCCTCTTCCTTTTTGAGCACGTAGACTTCGGCCTTGAAGTCGGTATGGGGCGTGATCGAGCCGGGCTTGGCGGCAACCTGGCCACGCTCGACTTCCTCGCGCTTGGTGCCGCGCAAAAGAAGGCCAACGTTATCGCCGGCCTGACCGGAATCAAGCGTTTTTCGAAACATCTCAACGCCTGTGCAAACGGTCTTAAACGTAGGCTTAAAGCCAACGATTTCGACTTCTTCGCCAACCTTTACCATACCGCGCTCGACGCGGCCGGTAACGACGGTGCCGCGGCCGGAAATGGAGAAAACGTCTTCTATGGGCATCAAAAAGGGCTTATCGACATCGCGGACCGGCTCGGGGATGTAGGCGTCGATGGCAGCCATCAGCTCATAGACCGCCTTGGCGGCCTCGTCTGCCGGATCGTCGGCCTCCAGGGCCCTTAGCGCCGAACCCTTTACGATCGGCACATCGTCTCCCGGAAATCCGTACTTGGTCAAAAGCTCGCGCATTTCCAGCTCGACCAGCTCGATTAGCTCGGGATCGTCGACCATATCCACTTTGTTCAGGAAAACGACGATATAGGGGACCCCGACCTGGCGGGCCAAAAGTATGTGCTCACGCGTCTGGGGCATCGGACCATCATCTGCTGCAACCACCAGGATCGCTCCGTCCATCTGGGCGGCGCCGGTGATCATGTTCTTGATGTAGTCCGCATGGCCTGGACAATCCACATGGGCATAATGGCGGGTATCGGTCTCATATTCGACGTGGGCAGTCGCGATGGTGATCCCGCGCTCGCGCTCTTCGGGCGCCTTGTCGATCTGGTCAAAGGGAATGTATTGCGCCTTGCCCTTTTTTGCGAGCTGCTTGGTGATCGCCGCGGTAAGGGTGGTTTTGCCATGGTCGATGTGACCGATCGTCCCGACGTTTACATGAGGCTTTGTCCGCTCGAATTTCTTTTTAGCCATCGCCCTTTCTCCTGAAAGATTCCGCTGATATAAGCCAAACGTTAAATGGACGGTCACCCGCAGGCCTACCGTCCGCACCCTTGGCGCTAAACTTGGTTTTAAGAGAATTCCGGTGGAGCCCACGACCGGTTTCGAACCGGTGAACCTCTTCCTTACCAAGGAAGTGCTCTACCTGCTGAGCTACGTGGGCTTAAAGAGATGGAGCCAAATAAGAGGAATACATTGTACGCGAAGGGAAAACGGAATCATCTGTTTTAAGTGTAGCCGGCCATGCGATCCGGCATCCCTAACCCGACATCCCTGTAGTCCCAGCGACAATGACCCGTTTTTTCCGCCATCATCTCCTACACAACATATCTGGTGGTGAGGGGAGGATTCGAACCTCCGAAGGCTTCGCCGGCAGATTTACAGTCTGCTCCCTTTGGCCGCTCGGGAACCTCACCATGAACAAGCCCCGCAAACATAGCGCGTGACTTCAGGTAAGCTTTTGTTTGTAGCACAGCAAAAAAGGAAAAGCAAGCCCTCTATTTTCCCCTGACCGATTTTATCGCCGAAAGCCGCTCTTCGATTTGAGGAGCCGAAGGATAATCCCCCGGGGCACGATATGCAAGCTCATACATCACCGCGGCCTTGGAAAAATTTTTCTTCGCCTGAAAAATCATTCCAAGGTTCCAGTCGGCATCTCTTTCGAGGGCCGGCGCGCCGACCTTTTTTAGAGCCATAAACGTTTTAGCCGCCTCATCGGGCTTGCCGGCCGACTCATAGGAATAGCCGAGCTGGTATAAAATGAGGGGCTTTACGCTCGAGTTTGCAGAAACGATTTTCAGGGCGCTTTCTCCGGCCTGCGCGGCCTGCGCATAGTTTTTGGTCGCAAAGTAGCCCCTGGCGAGCTCCATTTTCGCATTGAGGGTGGCAGGCGAATCTGCGTGTTTTTCGATAAACCCGCTGAGCTCGGGGAGGACCGTCTTCCAGGCGGCGCCACTTCCCGCCGTGTCCCCGGGAATGCGTGAGGCGATCGCCCCATACTCGGCGAGGGCGCGCGCATCCTTTGAGCGCTCATGGACCACGAACCCGCCCACAAGCAGTGCTGCCAAAACTATCGCAACCCCGGCGCCAACAGCGGCCCGGGAGTTATTTTCGACCCACTCCCCAACCCTTTCCGGAGCCGACTTTTGCGACAAAAAGGCTTGTTTTCGGTTGGACCTTGTTATTTTTACTCCCACAACCCAGCTCCTTTCCCAATAACCCGACAAGCGGTAACCATCCCGGTCGGTTAAAAATAAAAAGACCCCGCCTCACTCGACGTTTTGCGCCTGCTCTTTTAGCTTTCCGATCTCGGTTTTTATCCGGACCACGGCCTGCACGATCTCCATGTCCGAGGTCTTGGACCCGATCGTGCTCGCTTCCCGGTGAAGCTCCTGGATGAGAAAATCAAGTCTTCGGCCGTCGGCGGGCCGAGAACCCGAAAGAAGGGCGCCGACCTGTTCGAGGTGGCTTCCCAGCCGGACTATCTCCTCGTTAATGTCGGCCCGGTCGATCATAAACGCTATCTCCTGCGAAAGGCGGTTTTCATCGGGCTCAACGCCGGCAAGAAGTAGCTTTATCCGTTCGTGCAGCTTGGTCCGGTATTCATCGATAACGCCCCCCCGCCGGCTTGAGACGACCAGGAGATCCTCTCGCAACGCCCCGAGGCGGTTCATGAAGTCGCCTGTAAGGGCAAGCCCCTCGATCTGTCTCATTTGGAGCACCTCCCCCAGCGCCTCGGAGATCGCCGAGGACAACAGCTCCTTTACGGCCTCCGAGTCCATCACCGCCTCGGGGGTCTCGTAGATGTAGGGCACCCGCAGGAGCTGATCGACAGAGGGGCCTTCCCGGTTCCCGAGTTCGCGGTGAATATCTTCGAGCTGCGACCAGTAGTAGCGCGCAAGCTCGCGGTTTATTGCCGGCGCCTTGCGCCTGATATCGGCGCAGTCTATCTGCACGAAGACGTCGATGCGGCCCCTTCTGATTTTACCGGCGATGAGCTTTCGGCACAAGTCTTCGAATTCGAGGTAATTTTTCGACATCCGAACGGAGATGTCGAGCTGCTTGGCGTTAAGGGCTCGGATTTCAACGTTTATGGAGTACCCGCCACCCTCTTTTCGGCTGCGGCCAAATCCCGTCATACTGTTTATCAAGGCCAACTCCTGAAAAATCCCCCCGGGGGCCGCCGGCAACGCCCCCTATCGGTAACGGGGCAGGTGGAGCAAACGGCGGCAAGACCCTGCGAGGATAACTATTATGAAATCCTAGGTAAGAGCACCGATCAGCTCGCGCAGCCGGGCGGCCGAAAACTGGCCGGGGGCTGTCGCCACCTGGCCTTCCAGTTGGGCATAGGTCCACGGGCTGCCCATAAACAGGCTCGCCGGCCGGCTCCATTTGCCGAGTGCGCCCATGCAAAAGGCGATGAGTTCGATACCGAACTCTTTTCCGGCAAACGGGATCAGTTCGAGCACCCTCAAGTTATCCTCGGCCAGGTTGGCAAGGGTCGCAATCTTTACCGCATCGGCCCCGGCTTGGGACATGGCTTGGAGTTTTTCCCTCAAGACCTTTACGGGCGGCGTCCCTGCCGGGTCATGCCAGGAGAGAAGCACCCTTGCCCCGGTCTCTTTGAACCGGGAGATCACGAAAGGATCGGTGTCCTCTTCGAGATCGACCCATTCGGCGCCACACCGAGCAGCCTCTTCGAGCATCCCGAGCCGGACATCTTCAGGGCCGTCAAAATCCCCCATTTGCCGCACGGGCCGGTTGGTGGCGATGACCGCAAGCCTTGGCCGCGCCCGCAGCGCTTGACAGAAGGGTTTCATCTCGCCCGGGCCAAGGCTTGCCGCGAATTTATCCATTCTCCACTCCAAAAGGTCGACCCCCGGGTGGTTAAGCCACTCGGAAAACGCTTTCGGGGAGCATTCCGAGAGGCACCCGCAAATCCGACCACCCGGAGCACCACCGGGCTCACCCGCCCTGGCCCCGCTCACCCGCTCACCTGCACTTTTTCGAAGGTCCGCATCTTTTCCTTTTCAATTTTGAAGGGCTGCCCGGGATCCCCTTTAGGGTAGGAGCCAAGAATTTTTACAAACGCGACGTTTTGCGCAAGGGCATCCAATGCCTGGCGGATAACGCCCTGGTCCCGGTGGCCGTCGATATCTGCAAAGAACAGATACTGCCCGGGGAAGAGCTTGTCCGGGCGCGATTCGATGCGGGACAGGTTGGTCGAAGAAAGGGCGGCGAGGGCCGCGATAAGCGCCCCGGGCTTATCGGAGACCGAAAAGACAAGCGAGGTCTTGTCTTGTCCCGTCGGTGGATTGCTATGATGTCCGAGGGCCAGGAACCGGGCGGTGCACCCGGCAACGTCTTCGATTCTTTCGGCCAAAACGCTCAACCCGTAGCGCTCGGCGGCGTAGAGGTTACAAATGGCGGCCCCCTGCGGATCCTCTTTTGCAACCATTGCGGCCTGAGCGCTCGAAGAGCACTCTTTCCATTCGGGGCGCTCGAGGTTTTCACCAAGCCACCTGCGGCACTGGAAAAAGTCCTCCGAACGGCCGTAGACATGTTTTATCGCGCCAAGGTCGCAGACCTCGCCGCAAAGGTAGTGGGCTATTTCGAGGTAGCATTCGCTCACCACCCGCACATCGCGCGTATAGAGAAGATCGACGCCGTGGCCGACCCCGCCCTGAAGGGAGGCCTCGATCGGGATCACCGCCAGGTGCGCCTTGCCTTTGAGGAAACTGTCGAATACGTCTTCCAGGGAAGAGCAGGCCAGGTAGGTGGCCGAATGGCCGAAAAGAGACATCGCCGCGAGGTGGGAAGAGGTCCACAGCGGACCGGGAAAGGCGACCTGGAGCCTGTACTGCATGAGGCGCGAGGCGGCGAAGATTTCCCGATAGATCGCGCGAAGAGATTCAGCCGACAAGGGGCCCGGATTTAGCTCCGAAATGCGCCGGGAAACCATCTGCTCACGTTGCGGATGAAAGGTGGGCAGTCCCGCCGAGGCCTTTATCCGGCCGACTTCGACGGCAAGCTCCATGCGCCGGTTAAGAAGCAGGACCAGCTCCGAATCGAGCCGGTCTATTTCCTGTCGTATCTTTTCGAGGTCGCTGTTCACATCTACTCACCTTATCCCGGCGCGAAAAAAAGGGGGGGGGAGGCCACTTCGGATCATCCGCCAATCGAAAACATCGGCCGGGAGATGCATTTTCGAAAAACGGCACTGCTCAGATGGTGCTTTTCGGGCTTACTATTTATCGCCGCAACCATGGCGGCGCAAATCTCATCATCTGAGGCGCCCCGCCGCAGCAGTTGGAAAAGATCGGTTTCGTCAACGGAAAAAAGGCAGCTCCTTAGTTTTCCGTCCGCAGTAAGTCTTAGCCGGTTGCAGTTGGGGCAAAAATGGTCCGATACCGGGCTGATGATCCCGATTTTCCCCTTTGCGCCCTTAAAGCCGTAATGGAGGGCCGGGCCATTGCTCTCGGAAACGGTTACCTTCTCAAGGGGCGCGATGCGGCGCAATCTTTCGAGGATTTCAAAGGCCGGGATGAAAAGCGAATCATAATCGCGCTGCTGGAAAGGCATAAATTCTATGAACCGGACGTGGAACGGATAATCGAAGGTAAGGCGGGCCAAATCTTCGATTTCATCGTCGTTTACCCCGGCCATGACCACGGTGTTAAGCTTTACGGGCGAAAAGCCGGCCCGATCGGCGGCCATGATCCCCGCCCAGACCCGGCTAAAGAGGTCCTTTCTGGCGATGCGCAAAAACCGCTCGGGCTTCAAGGTATCAAGACTTATATTGACGCGCGCAATACCCGCCTTGAAAAGCCCTTCGGCGAAATCGGAGAGCAGGACGCCGTTGGTCGTAAGGGTGAGGCTTGCAATCCCGGGAAGCGAGGCGATACTCTCACACAAGCTGAGCGCGTCTTTTCTAACCAGGGGCTCCCCCCCGGTTATGCGCACCTTGGATATGCCCATGGAGATCGCAATGCGGGCAAGCCTTACGATCTCTTCGTAGCTTAGCATCTCCGAGTGGTCGAGCTTGGCCACACCCTCTTCGGGCATGCAGTAGACACAGCGGAGATTGCACCTGTCGGTAATCGACAATCTCAGGTAATCGATCTTGCGGTGAAAAGAATCGGTCGGAGGAGTCGGCATCAATACCTTCCCGTTTACCTTCCCGTTGGAAATTTTTTATTGTAACACAATTTGGACACCTGATTCATAACATCCGGGCACGTTTTAATAAACATGATTTGTTTCACAACACGTAGCCTTTTTAGCCGGTAAATCCCCGTTCTTTTCTCTCGAAGGCTTTGCGGGTAGGCCATACGACGGGAAAATTCACCACGAAAGGAGATGAAATCCCCCCGACCCCCCTTTGCAAAAAAGGGGGGCGATCGAGCCAAGCCCCTCCAGGCAAATCTCCGCTAAGGGGTAAGTGGGCGCATGTGTGGGTAATTGTCAGCTTTGGAAAAAAGGGGGGCGATTGAGCCAAGCCCCCCTTCGGCGACCAAAACCCGCTTGACTTTAGCCGCCGGGTATGGTTTATGACGGACCGGTCAGTATCATCTAAAGAGGTGGTGAGTTGGGAAGAGTTAAGTCGGGGCAAATTTTGCCCTCTTTATTAAAGAAAATGGCTACAGGCGGAGATAGACAGGCGCTAGTCGAGGCCGTCTCGCAGGAGTTCGCCTCCTGCTCGCCCGAAAGACTAATCGATGAGTCCGCCCGCTGGCTGCTGACCCTTCGGGCAAAAAACCAGATCAAGAGCTGCCTTGCGGGCCTGATCGAGATCCTGGGGGAAGTGGCGCAAAATAAGGGCATCGCCCCCTCGATTTTCTACCCCGGCCTTACGCAAAAGATACTGCTCGAGGAGGCGACACCTCTTCGGCCCTTGCCGGACGCAAAGGAAAGGGTGCTCGAAGCAGCCCTGGAAGTCTTTTCCCAAAAGGGCTTTCACCCTGCGACCATGGACGAGATCGCAGAAAAGGCCGGGGTCGGCAAAGGAACCCTCTACCGACATTTCGAGACGAAGGAAAAACTCTTCGCCGAACTGGTGCGGCTAAGGCTTGAGGGACTCGAAAAAAACGCCATCCGCGCAATCGATGGAAACGACGACGTCCTCACGATGATTTCCAAGTACATACGGATTTATTTCGAATTCTTCGATCGAAACCAGCGGCTCTACCGACTGATCATGCAGGAAAATCTCGACCTGGGCGAACATGCTCCCGACCAGTACTTTAAAAAGGTGCTGCGGGCCGTTCCCAATCTCAAAAGGAAGGTCTACGAGGGGACGCAGCAGGGGATATTAAAGGATGTCGATTTTCAGACGGTTTTCTACGGCACCATGGGCTTTGCGCACGGAGTGATCCAAAAATGGCTCGCCAGGGATTGCTGCTACCCGCTCTCCGATGAGCTTCCGGGCGTACTGGAAGTTTTATTTCACGGCTTTGTAAAAGACGACAAAAAAGAATTGGCGCGCCGGCACCGGCCAAACGCGGCGGCCAAGTTGGATTTAAACGGGTTTTGCGGCTAAGCAAAACGTTGCGAGGACTAACAGAAACCACCAGGAGGAAACCATGAGCATGAGCGCCGAACGGACAAAGATAATCAATATCATCGCAAACCAGCTCGGAGTCGATAAGGAAACGGTGACTGCAGGGGCAAATATAGTTGACGATCTGGGAGCGGATTCCCTCGACGTGGTGGAGCTGGTCATGGCGCTTGAGGAAGCCTTCGATACGGAAATACCGGACGAAGAAGCGGAAAAGATCCGAACGGTTCAAGACATTTTCGATTACATGGAAAAACAGGCTGCGGCCTAAAAGGCAGGAGCGGGGAGCGGGGAGCGCTCTGGCTTCCTCCTTTTGCTCCTCGCTTCCCTCTCCCCGCTTCGGGGGAATGCTTTGAACTACTTACCGGTACTTTCTTCCGTCGAGCGAGTGGTCGCCAAGAGCCGCTCGGTCACGTTCCATCCTGACCAGGTAAGGGCGGCGATCGCCCAGTGGGGTCACATCATCCCGGCGTCGATGCCGTGGGAGCATTCCTGCCATTTTTTCGACGGTTCAGAAAAGACCGTGCGATGGATTTTTACCCTCGACGTTTTAAATCACAGCTTTTGGCCCGATCCGGGCAACCCCGTCTGGTCGGTCATCTACAAGGATAATATTTTCTCCGGGTACTGGGGGTTAGCGGCGGCGCTAAAGCGGGCGCAGGAACGGGGGGTCCCCGTAGCCGACCCCGGTTTTCTCGCCTCTCTAGACCAGACAGCACTCTCCGAAATCCTCTCGCTACATGGGCCCGGCCATAACGCTTCGCCTTCACGAGAAGATATCCCGATGATCGACAAGAGATTGCAAAATCTTCAGGAGGCCGGCTCGATACTACTTTCCGAATTACACGGTGACATAACGACACTTTTTCACGCCGCATCGGGCAGCGCGGCCAAGCTTGCAACGCTTGTCGCATCGCTTTTCCCGAGCTTTCGAGACGAAGCCGCCTATGGGGGTGGAAAGGTATATTTCCTCAAAAGGGCGCAGATTTTTGCATCGGATGTCTTCGCGGCTTTTGGTGGAAAGCAGTGGGGCGACTTTAAAGACATGGACCGGCTGACGGCTTTTGCCGACTACAAGCTGCCGCAGGTGCTCCGAGAGCTGGGGATTATTTCCTACCAGCCCGAACTTGCCGCCAGGGTCCTGGCCTTGGCGCCTCTCGAAGCGGGGTCTACCGAGGAGGTGGAAATCCGCGCAATGACCGTTTGGGCCGTCGAGCGGCTAAAGGAAGAGTTCCAGCGCCGGGGCCGCACACTCACCAGTCCTGAGATCGATAGCTGGCTCTGGGGGCTGGGACAGATGGACGAATTCCGAAAAACTCCCTACCACCGTTGCCGGACGATCTTTTACTGAAGGGATCTCCGCTGGAAAAGTTATTGTCTGCGGGGCTTTCCGTCGTTTCCTGATGTCCCGAAGAAACGAGAACAACTGCTTTGAAAAATTCCTTACGAGGTCTCCCGACACGTGGCTGTCCGCCCAAATGCTTCCCACGCAGCTTTAGTATAAAGGCCTACGATATAAGCCTTTTTAATAAATTGGGCCACGATATAGGTCCCGGGAGGCCGGGTTTTCCAACATGGAGTGGAAGGCTTTTATCAGCACTCTGGAAATAGCCCTTCGTAACCTGGCTGAGTATGGCTTTCGCAACAAAAACGTACTTGGAAGGGGTCGGATGACACGGGTAGAAAAATTCTTTGCGAAGTGGCGGTGAAGGGGTTAACCTATACGAAGATAAATAGGAAGTCCGCTACCTCCTTACAGGCACGAAAAGCATTAAAGGGGTGCAGACTTTATGGCGTAACTTCCTGATGATAGTTATTGTCAGTCGGGGTATCTATATTTAAATTCTCGAGAAACGGAGCGCTACCGCAGTGGCAAAACCTAAATCTCGCGCCCAACTCGAGCTTGAAAATAAACTTCTGCGAAGTGATCGCGCTGCACAGGGAATTGGTCCGGTGGCGCGGGAATTGGTCCGGTGGCGCGGGAATTGGTCCGGTGGGTCGGGATTGGAGCGGTCGCATTTTTCGCTTACAAGAGCATTGAAGTGCTGGCTGGAAAAACGACTTCAAGCAATATCGTTTTCAGTGTCCTGACAAACCTAAAAGCAAATCAGTATTTCGGATTGATTTTTGGCGGAGGAGGTATTTTTTACGGATATAAACAGAAGGAACTTAGAAAGAAGACAGTTGAGAGACTTCAAAGCAGGATACAGGTTTTCGAAAAGTATATTGATATTAGAAGAAGTTCAAGCACGCTTACGTCAGCAGGAGATACCAGACCGGAGGATAAACTATGATTGAAAATACCCTTATCATTCTGTCAATCAATGTTATATCTCTCATGGGCATTATCTACCTACTGCTATGGCTGTATAAGGATTATGCAACGGATTCCTTTAGACAGCGTATGTTTGCCTTACGAGATAGGCTTTTTGATGATGCGGCTCAGGGATTCGTTGCATTCGACCACCCATCATATGGCCTTCTACGCGGCACCATGAATGGATATATCAGATTTGGACATAGGCTTAGCTTGCTTGAGACTATCACTCTTATTATTTTCATCAGGAATGAGGCTGACACAATTTCGGTTAAGTACACATTCGAAAAAAGATGGAAGGTTGCTACTGCAGGGATGAGCCCACACCACGCTGTGGAGCGTTTGAATGATTATAGGTCTGATATGAATAGACTTGTGCTGAAACATCTCATCTTTGGGTCACCGCTTTTTTTAGCTTTGCTTGGCTTTATAGGCATGATTCTAATTCCATATATGATACAGCAACAAATTTTACGTTTTATTGAACGTACTCTTAGGCTACCTTTGATGGGAATAGAATCTGCTGCAATGGCTGAAGGCGAGTGGTAGACAAAATTTGGATAAACAATCCGTCCGTTTTTGAAACCACTGATCGAATTGAACTGCTCATGATCTGAACTTTATCATGATTTGCTCGAAGCCGGGAATGTCAGGATAAAGGTAGAGCCCTCGTTTTCGAGGGTTTCGACCTCCAGGGTCCCATCGTAGTCCCGGACTATTCCGCAGCTTATGGAAAGCCCAAGGCCTGTGCCCCTGCCAACCCGCTTGGTGGTAAAGAAGGGCTCGAAGATTTTTTCAAGAAGCGGCCTTGGAATCCCTGTCCCGGTGTCGGCCACTTCGACTCGGACCTTCCCGTCGAAAAGAGCAGTCCTTATAGAAATTGTTTTTTCCGGGGAATGGATCGATTTTTCGAATTTATCCTCGATGGCGTCCCGGGCGTTTACCAAAAGATTGATAAAGACCTGCTCCAGCCTGTTACTATTGGCAAGAACCGGAGGGAGATCGGGCTGGAGGTCTTTTTTCACCTCGATATCTCTATGCCTTAGCTGTTGCATAAAAAACGCGAGGGACCGGTTTACGGTGTCATTTATCGCGACCTTCTCCCTTTTTACCTCGGACATGCGGCCAAATTCGAGCAGGTGGATAATTATCCCCGAAGCCCTGTCCACGTGGCTGTCGATTTCCTCGGCCATCGCCTTAAGGATATCGTCTCGTATCTGCTCGCCTTTGCGGATCTTTTTTGAAATGAAGCTGCTGGCCGTCTTCATGACCGAAAGGGGTTGATTGAGTTCATGGGCGATGGCTGTGGCCATCTCTCCCAGGGTGGCCATCTTGCCGGCCTGTATGAGCTGCTGTTCGACCTGGAGCCTTTTGGTGATGTCGCTTGTAGTAACCAGATACGCCGCCTCTCCGGCGTATTCGGTGGGAGATATGCGAACGTTTACGTATATCGCCGGTCCGTACCGGGTGATGTGGCGCACCTGGTTTATCGTTTGCGCCCGCCGGATCTCGCAAGCGAAATCGCGGTTTTTTTCGGGTTCGAAAAGATCGGCGAAGGGCTTTCGCAAGACATCTTCCTTGCGGTACCCGTAGACGCCAAAGACCCTGTCGTTACAGTCGATGATTTTTAGATCGGAGTCCAGGACAAAGACCGGGTTGGGAACAGTGTTAAACAGTTCCCTGTATTTTTTCTCCCATCTTTCGATCTGCTCTTCGAGTCTTTGGCGCTCGGCCTCGTCCACGCTCGTCCCCGTTACTGTAGTGAAGAGTACAGCCTTCTATTTCGCCATGGCGGCCAGACGCTGCTTAAACGGGCGGGTGAGAGCCAGGTTTAGGTCGAGGCGCAGACCGCCCCCGGACATGGCGAGGCTTAAGCCCAGCAACTGGGGCAGGTACACGATCGATATCTCAAGGGGTCTACCCCGCATCCTGGAAATCTTTTTCTGGCCGGCCTCAAGGTTCATCTGGCACATCGGACACACTGTCACGATACAGTCCGCGCCTTTTGCCGCATCCAGAAGGTCGGCGACCAGCTCTTGGGCCAACTCCTTTTTAGTGGTCATTAAGCCCGCGCCGCAACATTTGGCCCCCATGGACCAGTCGAAAACGCTCGCCCCGGTTGCCTCGATCAGCGAATCCATGGAGTGGGGCTGTTCGGGGTCATCGAAGTCGGCAAACGGGCGAAGGGCCTGGCATCCGTAGTAGGGAGCAACGCGAAGGCCGGGTAAGCTTTGCTTTAGCCCCTCGGCTATGGCGCCTGCGCCGATATCGTTTGCCAGCACATCCAGAAGGTGTCTAACCCTTACGCCTCCCCCATAGGAGAGCCCCTCTTCGGCAAGAGCCTCATTTACAAGGCCCCGGGTCTGGGAGTCACGCCCGATCAGTTGGTCGGCCCTTTTGAGGTTGAGGTAGCAGGAACTGCACGGAACGAGCATGTCGGCCGTTTCTCCCGACTTTTGCGCCAGGGCAAGGTTTCGGGCGGGCAAAACGATGGAGAGAAGCCTGCTCGCGGTATCCGCGGCACTTGCTCCGCAGCATGTCCAGTCTTCGATCTCCAGCAGCTCGCGGCCCAGAAGTCTCATGAGCGCCCGCGTCGAAAGGTCGTATTCTTTTGCCGAGTGTTCGAGCGAACATCCCGGGTAGTAGAAATACTTCACTGTGCCGCCTCCAGTTCCATGACTTTTTTATAAAGGCGCTCAAGTTTGCCGCCCCGGGAGACGCCTGGAAGTTGCAACTCCATTTTACCTTTGGCCAGGAGCTTCATTCCAAGCGGCACAAAGCTCAAAGGGAGCGCCGGGTTTTTTACGGCGAGAAAGTACCGGGTCATCATCTCGGCTTCTCTCACGCGCCCGTATTTGCGCACGGAGTCAAGAAAGGCCTTGTAGAAAGGCGGGCTCTTGCGGTCGTTCGCATACTTTTCCGCGGTCGCGACCCTTTTTAGGGCCGCCATGGTGTCGGTAAGGGGCAATCCCCTCGGGCACCGCAGGGTGCAGTAATAGCAGCTCGAACAGAGCCAGAAGGTGCGGCTGGTAAACAGCTCTTCTTTCAGGCCCGATTGCACCATCCTCCAGACCTGCCGGGGCGTATAGTCCATTTTTGCAGCACTGCCGCACGAACCCGTGCACGTCCCGCACTGCATGCAGGCCCGGAGGTTTTTGGAAATTTCCGAAAACGGGTCCCGGGCAGAGTGGCCGGGAGCTCCTAAGGCTTGACTGTGAGCCATTATGCTTCGCCTTTCACGTCTATTCCAGGGCCGCTTCCACCATGGCCATAACCTGCCTGTCGCCGTAGCCCCGGACAACCGAGGCGGAGTTGGGACAGACAGCGGCGCACGAGCCGCATCCCTGGCAAGCGAGTTCGTCTATTAGGATTCTATCCTCTTCTTCGCTCCGAGACCTCGCGCCGTAGGGGCACGCGGGGATACACCTTTCGCAAAGAGAACATATACTGCGGCGCACCCGGGCAACGACTGCGCCCGCCTGGACCTTTTCCCGGTTAAGCATGACGAGGGCCCGCTGGGCGGCGGCCTGGGCCATGGCGATCGATTCGGGAATCGAGCGGGGGGAGTGGGCGAGGCCGCACCCAAATATGGCGCGCTTATTGGAGTTTACCGGCTGCCACTTGTATTCGGCTTCCCTGAAAAACCCGTCTTCGTTTGCCTCGATCCCGAACATTTCCCCCGGTCCGCTAAGATCGTTTGGCACGACCCCGGTGCTAAGGGCCAAAAGGTCGGCTTCGACCACGATGTCTTTTCCAAGGATCGGATCAAGGGCCGAAATCCTGATCTTTCCATCGTCTGAGACGAAGACCGCAGGCTTTTGGTCGAGCGAATACCGTATAAAAATTACGCCCTCCTGCCTCGCCTTGGTGTAGTAGGCCTCAAGAAACCCGTAGGCCATTATGTCGCGGTAGAAAATGAAGACATCGGTTTGCGGGTTTTCCTTTTTGATGCGCAAAGCATTTTTTAGAGCCGAGGAACAGCAGACGCGACTGCAGTAGTTTCTGCCCGGCTCACGCGAGCCAACGCACTGGATCATGGCAACAGTTCCAAGGTCGGCTGCGGCCGCGCCTTTTTCAAGACGCGCCTCCAGCTCAAACAGGGTCAGAATGGAATCGCTTGTGCCGTAGCCGTATTCCGTTGTAGCCGCCTCCCTGCCGCCTGTCGCCAAAATCGTAACACCGTGGTCGAGCTGTTTTGCTTCCCCGTTTTCGGTCTTTATCGTCGTAAGAAAACTTAGCCGTTCATAAGGCTTGGAAGCGATGACTTCGGCGCCGGTGTGGAGCGAGATATTGGCGTTGGCCCGAACATCGGAGGTAAGCTTTTCGATAACTGCGGCAGTCCGTGCGCCATCGATCATGCGGCAGACACTGCGAGCCAGCCCGCCGGGCGCACCCTCTTTTTCAACCAGGTCCACCTTGAACCCGTGGTCGGCGATGGCCAAGGCGGCGGTCATCCCCGAGACGCCCCCGCCTATTACAAGCGCCTTGCGTATTATGCCAAAAGAGGTTGCAGGGGTAGGGTCGGCGGTTTTTAGCCTCCCGATCGACATCTTCATCGCAGATTGGATTCGAGCCGATGCGAGCAGTGGGTCCGTCTCGCCGGACCGATAGGCCGGGGAGTAAATATCGACTACATCCATCAGTTGCGGGGAAAGCCCCGTCTCTTTAGCCAGGTTAACGAGCATCTTCCCGTAGAGGCAGGGCATGCAGGCCCCGATAGAGAGCATGTTGCATCCGCTCTCTTTCATGTTTTGCAAAAGCGCCGTTCTTCCAGACAGCGTGCAGGCCCTTTCGACCTGAAACACGCGAATCGATGGATCCCACCGGGAAAGACCGGCCCCGAGGGATTCGAGGTCCAGGCCGCCGCGAAGAGGGGTTGCGCACGCGCAAAGGGCAACGGCCAGCCGTGGCGAGTCTTTGGAGAGATCCTCGAAGGCGGCCTCGGAAGGGCTGGAGGCAGCCTGTGTTCCGCCCTTTGACCAAATGAGTTTGGAGGCTTCCAAAGAAGCCGAGCCGGCCAGGATGAGCGACTCGGAGATGTCTTTTAGACCCGCAAAGGAGCCTCCGGCAAAAACGCCTTCCCGGGTGCTCCGGGCAAGGTATAGCTCGTCTGTGCGGCAAAATCCCGCGGGGTTTAATTCTATTCCGGCCGATTGCGCAAGGTCTATGGTTCCCTTAGCGGGTCTTTGCCCCGTGGCCAGAACCACCATATCGAAGACTTCCTCGCGCTGCGCGCCTTTTTCGTCGAGGTAATCGAGCTTTAGAGACCCGTCGGGTTCGGACTCGATCGTATGAACGCGGCTCCTTATGAAACGAACCCCCGATACCTTTTCCGCCTCGTCCCGGTAGCGCTGGAAATCTTTGCCGAATGTCCGCATATCCATGTAGAAGATGGCCGTCTCGGCTTCGCCGCCCGATTTTTCCCTGGCCAGAAGCGCCTCTTTTATGGAAAACATGCAGCAGGCAGAAGAACAAAAATCGGCCTTTTGCTGCAAATCTCTAGACCCTATGCACTGGAGCCAGGCAATCTTTCGGGCAGGTCGGCCGTCTGCGGGGCGAATCAGCTTGCCTTCTCCGGGGCCCGAACCGCTCACCAGCCGTTCGAACTGCAGACCGGTCACAACGTTTGGCAGATTGTAGCCAAAGGCGCCCGGATTTTTTGCCGGGTCGCAAAAGTCGGACCCCGCGGCCATGATGACCGCCCCGACTTCGATAACCCGCCCGGTCACCGTCACCGTACGTTCATAGTGGCCGACGACCTTGGCGATCAATGCCTCGATATCAAAGGGCTTCATCAGGTAGTCGGTAGCCCCGAATTTCATCGCCTGCACGGCGGTTTCCACCGTGGCGTAGGCGGTCATCATCAGCACCGGCAGCTCTTCTTTTATTTCCCGCATGATCTGGAGGGCCTCGACGCCGTCCATTCCGGGCATCTTGACATCCAGGAGCACGAGGCCGTAGTCGTTTGAAGACAAAAGATCTATGGCTTCGGCCCCCGACTCGGCCATATCGACGCTAAAGCCTTCCACGAGGAGCCATTCCTTGAGGGAATCGCGCACCACCAGTTCATCGTCTACCACAAGGATTTTGAAGGCGCGCCGGGCCTCCGAGCGCAGATCGACAGCACCCGTCGGGCAAACCTTCTCGCATTCCCCGCACCGCGTGCAGGCTGCGATATCGATGGTAAAGCGGTTGGGAATATTGTGGGGGACGGGAAGATAGATAGCTTTTCGCTTGGACAGTCCCCCGTTAAAGCCATCGGCCACATCCACCGGACAAACCGCCGAGCACCGCCCGCACCCGATGCACTTTTGGCTATCGATAAAGGAAGGCGCCGAGTCCAGGGTCACTTTGAAGTTTCCCGGCTCACCTTCGAGCGCGGTCATTTCCGTTGCGGGCAGCACCTCGATATTTTCGTGGAAAAGCCCTTTTCGCAGGCAGAACTGCGACGACGCGTCTCGTCCGATTGTCGGCAGCATCTTGCACATACCGCAGTGATCGGTTGGGAACTGATAGTCCAACTGGCTGAGTATGCCCCCGATGTGGGGGGATTTGTCTATCAGGAAAACTCGGTAATTCATTTCAGCGAGATCCAGGGCCGAGCGGATTCCACTGATCCCGGCCCCGATCACCAGGGCTGCACCGGTTTTTGTTTCCATGTGATTACCTCTCTTTACCCCTAATCCTTTCCGCCTGTTACCTCGGAGAATTCCTTCTCTCCAAAGACGGAAAGAGGTGGCTCGTCGTCAAGACTTGCGCCCGCCAGATAGCCGAAGGCCTTCTGAACTCCATGGGATACGGTTCGGAAAAGCTCGGCCACCGGCACTGCGTTGGGGCAGGCGTTGGAGCATTGCCCGCAGCCGATGCAGGCCGTACTCATATGGGCCAGGCGAGTCAGATGGTAAAAGACGGTATCGGTGGGCATCTTCAGGGCGCCCTTGCGCTTGGCCCAGCGCAGATATTGGGCCGGTTCGTGATCGAAGACATCGGTTGTAAAGACACACTCCCGGCAATAGCAGACCGGGCAGGCCACTCTGCAGTTGTAGCAGTTGACACAGTTGCCAAGGTAACCCATGAGCTTTTGGACATCGGAGACAGCCTCGGATGTGGCCTCAAACATCTTGTCCCGATAGGCGGTCCGCTCGCTTACAAGGGCGTCCACAGCGCTTTGCCGCAAGGGCTGGTCACCCTCCTCGACCTCGATGCCAAGACCTCCCAGGACCCGCGCCCCCTTTTCCGTATTGGAAATAAGCAGAAGGCTTTCTTCGATGTTCGCTCCCAGAAGACCGATACCGATATCGGCGTTCGTTGCGACCGGGTGGTCGCAGGACTTGCACGCCGGGGAGATGTCGGCATCACCTGTCGCTGTCCCTTTTCCGGAGAGAATGCTTCGGTGGAAGGTAAGGGTGGATTCGGCCCCGGCAGTTGAGGCCGCAATTTTTTGGTAATCGATGTTACCGTAGGTCCCCAGGCAGTCGACGCCAATAAAGACGACGTTTTCCGCGCTGCCCTGCTTAAGTTTTACCAGTTCGAAAAAGGCTCTTATTTCACAGGGCCTCATTACGGCTGCAATGGGTGCGTCCAGAGGCTTTCGGGTAAGCCGGGAGAGCATCCGCGCGCCATTTAGCGGGAATGCGGGCGCCAGGGGATCGGCCCCTTCTAGCTTTTCGGGATCGGTCACCAGCACCGGCATGACCGCTGCGTTTTGAATTGGAAGCCGCTGCTGGACCAGCACCGCCTCAACGGTTCCCTTTTCCAGCAGAAGTTTGAGGAAATTCTGTAGCGAAGAGACCGGATCGCGGTCCTTTACGGTTATTTTCCCTGTCTTGGACATAAGCTTTACTCCGGGTCGCCGGCGGTTATCTACAAAACCATCCGGGTGCGCAAATCGTTTCGACCAAGCTCTTTTATCTCGGCCGTCATCTGTCTTGCCGTCTCCGCGAAATCGATTCCCTCGCTGGCGCCGATCCAGGTCATCTTCAACCTGCGCTCGTCAAAGCCAAACCGGGGAAGAATTTCCTTCAAAAGCTTCATCCTCCGCCTGGCCTTCAGATTACCGTTTATGTAATGACAGTCGCCGGGGTGGCAGCCGCTCACCAAAACGGCGTCGGCCCCCTCCAAAAGCGCCTTTATGATGTATTTGGGATCGATCATCCCCGTGCACATCATGCGCACCATGCGCAGGTTCGGAGGCTGCACCAGCCTCGAGGTCCCGGCAAGATCGGCGGCGGTATACGTACACCAGTTGCAAACAAACGCGATAATTGTAGGCTCGTAGTCGGCCATGTATTCCTCCCGTGACACGCTCTAAAACACTTCGCCCAGAATTCCATCTATCTCCGCGAGCACCTGCTTCGGGGAGAAATGCTTTACCCTGGCCGCCCCACTCGGGCAAAAACCGGCGCAGGATCCGCACCCCTTGCAGACAGCCTCGTTTACCTCAGATATACCCATACGTGCGTTGAACTCGATCGCGGAGTAAGGGCAGAGCTTTATACAGGTCTGACATCCCATGCAGATTTCGGGGTCAATCCAGGAGGTAACCGGGGAGACCTCGACTTTGCCGCGCATCGAAAGGGCCAGGGCCTGGGCCGCTGCGCCCGCCGCATGGGAGACAGCGTCGGGGATATCTTTTGGCCCCTGGCATACCCCGGCAAGAAATATTCCGTCGGTGGGGGTGGAAACCGGTCCAAGCTTTGGGTGCTCTTCGAGGAAAAACCCGTCTCCGCCCTGGTTTATGCCAAAAATGCGCGCGACTTCCGAGGCGTCCTTTCGGGCTTCCAGGGCGGTGCACAAGACCACCATGTCGACGGGAATCCGCACCTTTCGCCCGAGGAGAGTATCCTCGCCCACGACTATCAATTTCTTCTCACCCGAATCCAGGACCTCCTCGACGATCTCCGCGGGCTTTCCCCGGACGAAGTTGATCCCTTCTTCCTGCAAACGCCTGTAGAACTCTTCGTAGCCTTTTCCGTAACACCTCATATCGATGTAGAAGTTGTGGACCTTCGTATCGTGGCCTGCTTTTTCCTTTACCAGGTGGCCGTACTTAAGAGCGTACATGCAGCAGACGCGCGAACAGTAGACGCGATGATTTTCATCCCGGCTTCCAACGCAGTGGACGATGGCCACACTTTCGGGCTTTTTGCCGTTTTTCAAAACGATTTGGCCCCCCGTTGGACCGACGGCGTTGTTTAGCCTTTCAAATTCCAGCCCGGTATAGACATTGTCAAAACGGCCGTACCCGTAGTTTGTGAACCGGGAGGCGTCCATGGTGTCAAAGCCGGTGGCAAGGATGATCGAGCCGACCTGGATTTCCCGTTCCTCGGCGCTCATCGAATGGTCGATCGCGCCACGCTCGCAGGCCCGCACACACTCCATGCACTCGGAGCAGACCCCGCAATTGAGGCATTTAGCGGCCTCGGCCATTGCGGCTTCCTCCGAGAGGCCAAGGTTTACTTCGGCAAATGAGCTCCTTGCCATTTCGGGCTCGAGCATACGTCCCGAAGCCCTGGGGTAATGAACGACATCCTTTGGAATCTCGCGCCAGTTCCCGCCGTTTTCCGCCACGGCCTTGGGAGCTTGCGCCTCTAACTCTTCGCCGCGCAAAAACCTGTCTATCGCCTCGGCGGCCTCCCTGGCAGCTCCTACCGCCTCGATCACTGTGGCAGGTCCAAGCACGGCGTCCCCGGCGGCAAACACATCGGGGGCCGAGGTTTGCCCAAAGCGGCTGGAGGCAGAGATTCTACCGCGCCGGCCAACCTCAAGACCCGAGGCGATACAGCACTGCGAATCCGGCTCCTGGCCAATCGCTGGAACGACCGCGTCGCATTCGATTACAAACTCGCTTCCCTCCTTGGGGACAGGCCTTCTGCGGCCGCTTTCATCCGGGGGGCCAAGCTCGTTTTTTACACAGCGCAGTCCCGTTATTTTCCCGTCCAGACCCTCCACCGCAACAGGGGCGGTAAGGTAAGCGATCTTTATCCCCTCAAGGAGCGCCTCCTCGATTTCTTCCCCGTAGGCGGGCATCTCCTCCCGGGTCCTGCGGTAGACGATGGTCACCTCTTTGCTTCCAAGACGAAGGGAGGTCCTGGCCGCATCTATCGCAACGTTTCCCCCGCCAAGAACCAACACCCGTTTTCCCGGGGCCTCCCGACGGCCAAGGTTTGTTTCCCGCAAAAAGTCGGTCGCCTGGACGACTGCGCTAAAATCATGCTCGCCCGCGATATTTAATTTGAGCGGTTTGTGGGCGCCGATTCCAACAAATATCGCCTGAAACCCCCTCTGGCGAAGATCCTCGATGGTGAAGTCCTCTCCCAGCCGTTTTCCGGTCTCAAGGGAAATCCCAAGCCCCAAGATGTGTTCTATCTCGCGGTCGAGCACCTCCGGGGGGAGCCGGTAGTCGGGGATTCCGACCTTTAGCATTCCGCCGGCGGCCGGGAGGGCCTCAAAGATCGCGACCCCGTAGCCTTTCAGCCGAAGATAGTATGCGGCGGTAAGCCCGGCGGGCCCCGCTCCAATCACTGCCACCCGCTCGGGCCTGTCTTCGATTCGGGGGATTTGGATGTCTTCGGGTCCTACCCGGTCGGCCGCAAAGCGTTTGAGCTCTCTTATCGAGATCGGCGTATCCACTTCCGTCCTGCGGCAGCTCGATTCGCACACATGGGGACAGACCCTGCCAAGCACGCCCGGCAGAGGCAGCCGCTCCATGATGAGCTCTACGGCCTCCTTATATTTTCCAAGGCCTATAAGCTGCGTGTACCCTTGCACGTTCACCCCGGCCGGGCAGGTCAACCGGCACGGCGCGGTATCTTTTTTATCGATGGCAAACGTTATGGGCACCGCCTGCGGAAAAGACCGGTAGACCGCCTTTCGCTCCCCCAGGTTTTCGTCGAATTCGTTGGGGACCGTTACCGGACAATTCTCCGCGCAAATGCCGCACCCCGTGCACCGGTCTTCTATGACGAAGCGAGGCTTCCTGCGCACCTTCACCTTGAAGTTTCCGACAAACCCTTTTACTTCCGTCACCTCGCTGTAGGACATCAGTTCGATGTTCGGGCTCTGGGCCACGGCGACGGTTTTGGGCGTGGAAATGCACGCGGCGCAGTCAAGGGTTGGAAAAGTCTTATCGAACTGCACCATATGGCCGCCAATCGAGGGTTCCTTTTCCACCAGGTAGACCCGGCAGCCCGACCGCGCGATGTCCAAAGAGGCCTGGATGCCCGATATTCCCGCCCCTACTACCAGGACGTCGGGGTTTACGCTTACTTCGCGGGTAAAGAGGGTTTCGTGGAAATTAACGCGGCTTACGGCCGCGGATGCCAGGTGTTTGGCCTTTTCGGTCGCAGCGGCCGGATCCCGGGTGACCCAGGAGCAATGCTCGCGCACGCAGGCCATTTGGAAAAAATAGGGATTTAGCCCCGCTCGCCCGCAGGCGGCCTGGAAAGTCTTCTCGTGAAGCCTCGGGGAACACGACGCTACGACCACCCGGTTTAGGCCCAGCTCTTTTATGTCTTTTTGGATCATCTCCTGGCCGGGGTCGGAGCACATGAACTTGTAGTCGCGGGCAACGACCACGTCTTTAGTTTCCCCGATAAAGTCGCGCACTTCCGCAACCGCAACCTTTCCGGCGATATTGGTTCCACAGTGGCAGATATAAAACCCGATCCTTGAACGCATTAGGCAACCTCGAAGGCATTTAGCACTATTTATGCTGCAAACGACCCCGTCACTCCAGGGTCTCCTTATCTCCGTTATCCTGATTCCATGCGCTTTTCATCGCTTTGTCGAAATGGCACCCGGAACAGTCGTAATCACGGTCGCACAGCTTGAAATTCACCACTTTGGCCCTCATCCATACGCATTCCTTCTCGCCCTGCTCGGGCGCCGGCACGGTCTTGCCTTTACGCGGATTTCGAGACCCGGATGGCATATACTCTCGATCCTTCACGGAGCACCCGGCAGAGGCCGGATTAACCGGAAAATGTCCATTTGGCTTTCTTAAAGCAATACGTGTGCCACGTTCGGGATGTCACGGCGCAAAGGGTGGCTGCAAACAGATCCGGCTAAAATGTTGGACGGGGGCCGGACCTCGATTGCCGGGGAGGCTTTGTAGATATTTGAACAGGTTGTATAAATTTTTTACAAAAAGCAATAAATGCCGGTGAGCCAAAAGCCGGTGAATGGGTGAATCGGAAGATTTCGGACTTTCGAGGCTCGCGGAATCGACTGAAAGAAGGGACCCCACTCACCAACTCACCGATTCACCCATTCACCCATTCACCGGCATTTATTGGCTATTCACTATTCCCTGTTCGCTGTGTATAAATATTATACAGTCGTTTTCATCTTAATAGAATTTACCCGCCGGTGCGGTCCGGGTTAGTAGCCGTTGCATCCTGCCCGGGGAGTCGAAAATGGAAAAACCGATGAAAATAGCAATAATCGGGGGAGGCAAAAGGTGCCGGGCGTTTCTGGAGATGTTCGACTCGCGCCGGTTCCCCAAGCTTGGCGCAGAAATCGTAGCTGTTGCCGACCCCGATCTTGAGGCTTCCGGGATGCGTCTTGCTCGGGAGAAAAATATTTTGGTCACCACGCACTACGAAGACTTCTACGAGATAAAAGACCTTGATCTGGTGATAGAGCTAACCGGAAAGGCGGATTTACTCGAGGATTTCCAGAGGCGAAAACCTGCGGGAGTGCGCGTGCTCGAGTCCGCGATATCTCGGATTTTCGCGGATTTACTGAGCCTTCGCGAAGAAATTCAATTCGCCAAATGCCAGATCAACCTGGTCGAAGGCATAATGGACAGCCTTTTTATGGGGCTGCGCGACTGGGTGCTGGTCATGCAGCCGGACATGAAACTTCTCGACGCAAATGAGGCGTTCCTTGCGGCCGTTGGGATGAGCAAAGACGATGTGGTGGGGAAATTTTGCCATGAGGCGGCATACGGGTCGCCCACGCGGTGCAGTCGAGAGGGTTTTTGTTGCCCGGTGGCGCGTTGTATCGAAACCGGGGACGTGGCCCATGCGATCCAGGAAGGAGGCGGCGGGCCCGGTTTGGGCCGCTACCAGGAAATTACTGCGGTGCCGCTTAAGACTGCGGGCGGACGGATCGAACTGGTTGTCGAAATCATTCGCGACATCACCGATGAGATGGAAACCAAGGTCGAGCAGAAGGTTTCGGCTTTAAAAGAAGACCTCATGAGGCTGGTCTATGAGGAGAAGATGATATCTCTCGGGAAGATGGCGGCCAGCGCGGTCCACGAGATAAACAACCCGCTGACCGGGATAAACGCGCTCGCCCGCCTTGTGCGCCGGGAACTAGAATCCGGCCAGACAGACGCCGCGGCCAGAGAAAGATTTATCTATTATCTGGGGCTAATCGACTCCGAGTCCGCCCGGTGCAGCGGCATAGTACGGGATCTGCTCCATTTTTCGCGGCAGTCCAAGGGAATTCGCAGTAAGTTTCAGGTAAACGAGCTCATTGAAAGGGTTCTCGATTTCGTGCGTTTTCGCCTCGATTCGCAGCAAATACGAGTGAAAACCGAACTGGCCCCGGAGCTTCCCGCCATAACCGGAGATCCCAGCCAGATAGAGCAGTGCCTTTTGAACCTGATTTTCAACGCGGCCGATGCCATGGACGAGGGGGGCGAGTTGGTTCTAAGGACCTCGCGGGTCCGCCACCAGCCGCCGATGATACGGGTCGAGGTAATAGATAACGGGACAGGGATTCCCAAAGAAACCGTGCCGTTTATCTTCGAGCCTTTCTTTTCGACCAAATGCCACGACAAGGGTGTGGGGCTGGGGCTTTCCGTGGTCTACGGCATCGTTAAGGAGCACGGAGGAACGGTTTACGTAAAAACTAAAGAGGGGGCCGGCTCGCGCTTCATCCTGAAGTTTCCCGTAGAGCGCGGTTCTCGCGAAGAGTGTGGATATGTCCGAAACGATACGAATTCTTGTTGTCGATGACGAACTGATTGTGCGCGAGTCTTTGGTGGGCTGGATGAAGCGGGGGGGACACGAGGTGGACGGGGCCTCCGGGGGCAGGAAGGCGCTGGAGATGCTAAACGGGGCCGAATACGATCTGGTATTTATGGACATACGGATGCCCGATCTAAGCGGCCTGGAAGCGCTACAAAGCATCAAGGCCCTCTACCCCAATACCCTGGTGGTGATGATAACCGCGTACGCCTCGGTTGAAACGGCCATCGAGGCGATGAAATGCGGGGCAGACGATTTTTTGATGAAGCCCTTCCAGGCAGAGCAACTGGAGCTGATGATCGAAAAGCTACTTAACCAGAAAAAGCTCCTGGATGAAAATGTATCCCTTCGAAACCAGTTACACGGCGGCGCCCGCTATCATGACATCATTGGCGCCTCAGAGTGCATGAAGCGGCTTTTTTCCTTTATCGACCAGGTGGCCGGGGTGGACTCGCCCATTTTGCTCCAGGGGGAAACGGGGAGCGGCAAGGAATTGGTGGCCAAGGCGATCCATGCTCGAAGCAACCGCCGGTACGGTCCGTTTATAGCGATAAATTGCGGGGCGTTTTCCGATACGCTGCTCGAAAGCGAGCTGTTCGGCCACGAGGCGGGCTCTTTTACCGGGGCGAGCAGAACGCGCAAGGGACGCCTGGAGATGGCCAGGGGCGGCACGCTTTTCCTGGACGAGGTGGGAGAGATCCCGTTAAAGATGCAGGTCGATCTGCTGCGAGTGCTCCAGGAAAAGATATTCAACCGGGTCGGGGGCAACCGGGACATAACCGCCGATTTCCGACTGATCGCGGCCACTCACCAGGATCTAGCTACCAAGGTATCCCGGGAGCAGTTCCGAAAAGATTTCTATTTCCGGCTAAAGGTAATCGAGATCGAGGTGCCGCCCCTTAGAAAACGAAAAGAAGACATACCCGCCCTGGCGGAACATTTTCTTGAAAAATTCCGCAGTGAAACAAACAAAAAGACACGGGGCATAAAAGAGGACGCGATGGTGCTGCTCCAAGCCTACGAATGGCCCGGAAACGTCCGGGAGCTCGAAAACACGATCGAGCGGGCCGTGGTGCTCTCCAAGGGCGCCTATCTCCACAGGGAAGACTTTGCCTTTCTGTTACGCGGCGCCCCGCAGGAAAAGGATACGGCGGTCACCATGCGCGATGTCGAAAAAAACCACATCGAACACATCCTAAAGCTTTGCCGCTGGAATATCTCGAAGGCGGCAGGAGTTCTCGAGATGAACCGGGTCACGCTGCACCACAAAATCAAAAAGTTTGCGTTAAAGCCGCAGGATTAACTGCGCAGGTTAACGGTCGAAAAGAGGGAAAGCCTATGGCGCCGAAGACGATTCTTCAGTAGGGACCTCCCGCCATCGCTGAGTTGCAAGTTTTACAGTTTCAGCGAAATCATCGACCGCCTCGCTTGCACTGATAGAATGCGTCGCTGCAGGATCTAGCCAGACAATTTCGGAGTGGTTCTTAGCAACCGGTTTAACGTCAATGGAATTGGTTACGTTCGCTATAAAAATAATACCGGGTATTTTTCGATTTTCCTCCCGATCAGTCAGGGTGAATGCGCTTATTGGGACAGCCTTTTCATGAAATTCAATTATCGCATTAAAATCCGCCCGATAGCTTTCCTTTAAGCAATCTTCGAATGTTTGTCCAAACTTAAGCTGCCCGCATCCAAACTCCCATATATCGGGAAGGCGTCTCTTTTCCCTTGATCTTTTTGCAATCAGGATTTTACCCTCATGGTTAAAGCAAACTGCTACGCAATGAAGTTCCGCTTGGATTGATGGTGCTATCCCTTTCACTGACAGCTGCTCCTCAGGAGCGATTCCAGTCTTAAGTAAGCCATATATCCGCTCAAGTTGCTCAGCCTTGTCCAGATCGCGAAATACCTTGGTGAGCGTTTTAATTTCGTAAACCTTTTCGCCCTTAATTTTTGCAGCTGTTGCTGAGGTAAACTCCTCGTCATATAAAAACATTTTTTCGACATTCCAATCGTCTTCATACCATATAATTGGATAATACCTGTCGTCCCATATGCCCTTCAACCGTTCATAGGTGACAATCTTCATATCCTTACTGACCCAAGACAAGTCGGGCAGGGTGCTTTCACGATAGAGGAGGTAAGCAAGTTCAGCACCGACAACCATACGACCTCTCTCCGAATATCTAGATATTCTAAAACCCAGATCGATATCCGGCCCCAGGAAGTCTGTGCTAACCACCTCATCTTCGACATAATCCTCCATCACGAGATTTGGGAAATTCATTTTCTTCTTTTGGGCATGCTGTAACGACTGTGGCAGCACAAAGTCAACGGCAGCAAACCATACAGTCGCCTTAACAGATAGAGTAGTCTTAAACGCAGGATAACTGGTGTGAATGCCATGAATAACGGATTGTAGAGCCTTATAAGAGAATGGCAGGATGTTATAGATATCTTTGATAGAGTATATCTGCTGGTACAACAGTACTTCGTCTCCAAGTCGTTTCCATAGTTTGATTCTTGATAGGCGCTTACTGAGTGCATCTGTTGTTGATTC
The DNA here is from genome assembly GCA_031292215.1 of Syntrophobacteraceae bacterium. Lineage (GTDB taxonomy): Bacteria > Desulfobacterota > Syntrophobacteria > Syntrophobacterales > Syntrophobacteraceae > SbD1. The sequence continues at coordinate 71,060 of JARLHO010000161.1, forward strand.
GTGAAACGTATGGAAAATAAGCGGCCAATGGGACGGATTCAGTGACTTCAATCGGGTTGAATTAACCAGATCAAAAGAATAAAATAGGAAAAAACCAGACCCCCTGTCCTGAGGAGCGAATGTGCCTTCCTTTAGGCTTTCCCTGATTTTTTCCTTAATCTCATCCGGCACTAGTCGCTCCAGTTGAAAATTCCCAACCACCGGCCTCTCGTTTTTGCCGCATCAATAGATACTTTAAAATATTCAGCAATTGAATCTATGGAATAGTACCCATCCTTATACTGCCTACTTGTAACGTCCAGAAACTCACCCTCCGGCATCAGGAATGAAGCAGCAAATTCGTGCGCCTCGTGCTCCTCGAGGTTGTGTCCGAAACGGTGGTAGACCGAGTCAACAAAGGTGCCGACCTGTTCCCATTTTTCATCGTCGACTAAGTAACCCATGTGAATAAAAAGGTGACCGATCTCGTGGGCGATAGAGAATCTTTTCCGATTTGGGTGCGGTTCGATAGCTATAGTGATCGTAAATCCCCCATCACTATTCTTTTCTATCTGGGCTTCATACTCCGGGTTGGACATTTCGACCAGTGTACCGCCGAGCCTCTCGATGGCCACATTGACATCAACAGGTGTAGTCAACTTGCATGCCCCTCTGACAGCGTTGGCAAGCTGCTGAATGCGATTACGCCTATTCTGATCCATAATCTCTCCTTTATTTTTCAGCGTGCCCGCGGGACCCGAATTTTTTGAGGAGACTTTCTTCGAAAAAACTACGACCGTCTGTCATCTGGCAATACGTTCTGCATCGAGAACAGGAGTGGCTTTTTCAAAATTTTTAGATGACCTTAGGCCCCAGCCCTGCTGTAACAGGGTTGCCCTAATGTTCGTTAACACTTCGTGTTATGTTACATTAATGTCATATTACATCAAGAGGAATTTTCGCATAATATTAGATTTTTACCCGCCCTTTGGCTGCTTGGGCCACCCATAATTCCCGGCAATTTGTTCATGGACAAGTGAAACGCGAATCTATCAATGGCCAATGCCCTAAGGGTGATTGACCGGGAGCTCGATTACGAATTCGGCGCCCTGCCCCGGATCGCTTTTTGCGTGGATCGCCCCTTTATGGCGGTCGATGATGCCAAAGGAGGTCGAAAGCCCCAGGCCCACCCCCTTTCCTGCCGTTTTGGTGGTAAAGAAGGGATCGAAGATATAGGGCAGGTCATACCGGGAAATCCCGCAGCCGGAGTCTTTGACGGTTATGCGAATGAGGTTTTTGGCCGCCTCCAGGCTGGTGGTGAAAAAAAGGCTCCCGCCTTCGGGCATCGCGTCCACGGCGTTAAAAATAAGGTTTATTATGCACTGCTGGAGCTGGCTGAAGTCGCCTTGAATCATCGGAAGGCCGGGGGCAAGATGAGTTTCGACCCGTATGTTTTGCAGGACCAGTTTGTGGCCGCTCAAATTGATGCAGTTTCTCAAAAGCTCATTACAGTCGACGGGGCCGAACTCGAGCTTCGATTTTCGCGAAAAGGCGAGCAGGTTGGACACAATCTTTGCGCAGCGCTCGAGCTCGCTTTGCATAAGAGCCAGGTAGCCGCCAAACTTTTCAGCCGAATCCGCGGAAAGCGCGCCTCGCGAAAGTATCTTGCTCATTAGCCGGGCATAATTGAGGATGCCGGCCAGGGGATTATTGATTTCATGGACCACGCTGGCCGCAAGTTTTCCAAGCGAGATCATTTTGTCCTGATGGAGCATCCTGGCCTGATCGGCCACCTCCTGTGTCAGTTTCCTAATCTCCCGTTCGTCTCGCACAAAACACACCACCCCGACCCGCTCCTCCTCATGGACCATCTCGGCGGCCGAGAGCTGAACGGGGATTCTCGATCCGTCACTGCCTTCGAGCCAGCTTTCGTGCAAAAAGAGCCTGCCCTTGCCCCCAAGATTTCCGGAGGCCAGAGCGGACCGGAACTTTTCAGCCTCCCCGGGACAAAACAGCCGGTCGATCTTTTTTTCCCCGATCATCTCTTTTCGCGAATACCCGAGCATCTTTTCCATGCTCTTGTTAAAGATGACTATCCTGCCCGTCTTGTCTCCGGCAATTATTCCGTCTATCGAACTTTCGATAAGGAGCTTCTGAGTCTGGAAGGTCCGGGCCAATTCTTCGGAGGTCTCCATCCACCGCTCCTCGATAAGGGCGGTGTAATCGCGCAACCCCTTTCGGGTTGCAAATCTTTCCTGGGCCCGCTTTACGGCGATCGAAAGGGCCTGCTCGCCAATCGGCTTTATCATGAAATCGGAGGCATCGAGCCTCAGGGCCTCCACCGCATAATTCATATCGGTTGCAGCAGTCGCAACGATCACTTCCCTGTCCGGTTCCATCTCCTTGATTTTCTTTAGCACCTCCATGCCGTCCATGCCGGGCATCCGGATATCGGTGATCACAATGTCGGGGGACTCGCCAAGGCACAGCTCGAGGCCAATTTTGCCGTCATTTGCGCAAATGACCCGGTGTCCCTCGTCTTCTAGCGCTATCGTCATCACCCGCAAAATACCGGGGTCGTCGTCAATTAAGAGTATCTTCAAGCCCTTTTGGTTGTTCATCGTAACTCCATGCTCCCCCGGGGGGTGAAACTCCATTTTAGATAGTATCCATCCGGAAACATACGGGCAGGCACATGTATGATCCTTACAATTATCCACATATACCAATTCTCTCGCAAATGGTTTGAGGCTGCTGCCAAGGGGAAGCATTTAAAAAATCCCCCCAACCCCTTGCAAAAAAGGGGGGCGATCAGGCCAAGCCCCTTTCTTGGGAGTCTCCGCTAAAGGGTAAGTGGGCGCATGTCCGGGTAATTGTCAGTGCAAAAAAAGGGGTCGATCGAGTCTCGCCCGTCCGGGGAATTCTTTGCGAAGGGGGGCGATCGAACTATGTGTCCATTTTTCCGAAGCTGAGAAAAAATTAGATGGCAAATACCATAAAAAGTGAAATTCAATTACAAAATCGTGTATTGAACAGCAATCCGCGCGTCAAACAGTCCGGAGAGAATCGCCGGGATATTGACGCTTTTTTTAAGGCGAAGGGCCAACGGTTGTCGAAGGTGGAAGACAAAAGGGGGTAAATGAGCGGCCGTGTTTGCGTTTCGGCCACTATTTTTTCCCTTGCCTGTTTTTCGGCCTGGCTTTTGCAAATCTTTTTCTATCCGAGAACCCCCGGGTCGTAAGAGCGGTGGGCATAGTAGCGGCCGCGACCGGGGCGCAGGCCAGGGCAATCCATTCCAGAAACACCCATTGGAGGGGAAAAAATGAATGCGAGCAAATGTCGGATTTACCTTTGCTCCCTGTGTCTTATGATGATGGCTTGGACACCGGCGCTGGCAGCGCGAGATGATCTGGCCTCACATCCCTTGGCGGCGGTATCCAAGGCCGGTAAGAAGGCCAAGATGTCGCATGAAAAGCTCGAGACCCTTACCTGGGAGCTTTTCGAGGCTGTCGACCAGGCCAACAGAGGCGCCATCGCCCGGCTTCTTGCCGCCGGCGCCCCTGTGGACTCGGTGGACCGGGCCGGAATGACTCCTCTTATGCACGCGGCTCTTCGTGGCGAGCCAAACATGGTGCGGTTGCTGTTAAGCAAGGGGGCTCGGGTAAACATGATGGACATCTTCGGCGTTACGGCGCTCATGCAGGCCTCCTGGGCAGGACACGCAGAAATCGTCCAAATCCTTGTGGACCGCGGCGCCAACCCCAATCTTCAAAGCACATACGACACCCCCAGACTTAGGACAGCAGGAGTAAGCGCCCTTATGGGCGCCTGTATGAACTCTAATTTCCAGGTCGTAAAGCTTCTTCTCGAAAGAAAAGCAGACGTCGATCAGCGCGACGAGCAGGGACAAACCGCACTCATGTATGCCGCGCAAAAGGGAAACTCCCAGATCGTGGATCTATTGCTTTCAAAAGGCGCCAATACGGAAGTAAAAGATGAGTTGGGAAGAACCGCCCTTACGATCGCGACCATCTACGGACGCTATGACGCAGTTTGCGTGCTGGTCTCTGCCGGGGCAAACGTAAAAACCAAAGACATCCACAACATGATGCCGATTACTTACGCGTCTGCTTTGGACCATGGCGATATCTACGGATACCTCAAGGCGGCAATGGTCCACCAGGCCGTGTGCTCGCCCACAGAGGGTTTCAAACTTGCCCCTTGAGGAGAGATTTGGATGGACGGATGGAATCCGAAAATTAACAGAAGAAAAGAGCCTCGTTTCCGTGTCGTCTGGCCCGCAACCCTCACCTGCCATGCAGGGGACCGGGAGCAAAGCGTTGAGGCCAAGGTTTGCGAAATCTCCATAAACGGGGCGCGCCTGCAGTTACGATCTCTTACAATCGGCCCTCACCATATAGTGATCGAAAGCGAGTCCCTCCGATTAACCCTTAAGGTGAGCCTTGCGGCAGCCGCCTTTTGCGCGCCGGTAGAAATCGCCTGGTACGGCGCGGGCAGGGAAAAAAACTCGTTCGAAGTGGGAGTGATGTTTTTGCAAAGTGGCGATGAAAGCAGAGCCGCCATAAAAAAGCTATTGCCCGAGGTTGCCCTTGAATCCACTCGACCTCAGTGTTAAGTAGAATGGATTGGCTGACATTCACAGGGGGAGCTCGACTGCTTGCACGCAAAAGATTATAAAGCCGTACTTTTCGACATTGACGGTACGCTCCTCGATACTCTCGGGGACATCGCCGATGCCATGAACAGCGCACTCGAGCGGTTGAGATATCCTCCCCATGCGCTGGACAGCTACAGGCATATGGTAGGCGAGGGGATGGAAAACCTCGCGCGGCGCGCGCTTCCGGACCGGGCGAGAAGCGATCCAAAGCAGGTCCTGGAGTGCCTTGAAATAATGCTAAAGACCTACGATTGTAACTGGAACGCTACAAGCCGCCCTTATCCGGGCATCTCCGAACTTCTCGACACACTCACCGCACGCGGTCTTAAGATGGCCGTTCTTTCCAACAAACCCCATGAATTCGCGGTAAAGGTGGTGAAAGAATTTCTTTCCGCCTGGCGCTTCGAGGTGGTTTTGGGCGAGCGGCCCATGGTCCCCCGTAAACCCGATCCCTTTTCGGCCCTTGAGATCGCCGACCGGCTATCCATTGAGCCGGCTAATTTTATCTATTTGGGCGATTCGGCAACGGACATGAAGACCGCAAACGGCGCAGGGATGTTCCCCGTGGGCGTCCTGTGGGGTTTTCGAGACGCCGGGGAGCTTATGGCCGGGGGGGCCGCAAAACTCATTTCCCAACCGGTCGAACTGCTCGAATTGCTCTAACCAAAGCGAAATCCACCGCAGACTCCGGCCACGGACCGGCAATTCTTTGGTCTCTGCGGTGGATTTTATTTCTTTTATAAAAACTCCCAGACGCTGTCCGCGATGCCTGCGGAGTGGGTAGCCTCGAAGAGACGAATGGCCTCCTCGTAGACGTGGGCGCTAATGCGCTGCTTGTAGACGGGCGGAAGCACATTGAAATAAGGGGCAAAGGGCGCATTGGCCTTCTTGACATTTCCGCCCCGGTTATCGGTTTCTGCCGCCCAGGCGACCATTTCCTGCCAAAGCTCGTCGGGGATGCCTCGGTAGGGCCGCTTTACGTACTCTTTTTCCTGCGTGGTGATACAGTTGCCGTTCTGATTCATCGCAAGGCCAAACGCGATATTTTGCCAAAGAGTTCCCACGTTGCCCTTTCGGATTCCGTAGCGGATAAACGAGGAAATCTTATCGAGCGAGGTCCCGGTGATGCCGTGCTGGGCGATATCGACGTCCCACTCCCGGATGGCTTCCCAAATAGCCCGGGTGAGATCGAGCTGAATGCCCTCCTGGGAGGCGCCGAAATAGGTGCCGTGGATGGAGCCGTTGTTTATGGCCAGCAGGTTGGGCCGTACGCCCCTTTTACCCAGTTCGCCGATGAACCACTTCGCCTCTTCGGGTTGAGTGAACCCCTCGGCGCCGCCGCTCTTTGCCCCGATTTCCCCCAGTTCGACTTCCAGATTCAACCCCGCTTCCACGACCGCCTTTGCCAGTTGCGAGGTGGCCTCAAGGTTTTTTTCATTTTCCATGTGGGAGGCATCAATTGCAAAGGAAGTAAACCCGGCTTCCATCTCGCGGGCCATGAGCAATCGTACCGACTCGACCTCATCGAGAGTCTTAACCGTTATGTGATCTCCGTGGATGGCAAAGGGGGCAACGGTGTTTCCGAGCCGCTCATTTTCCTCCACGATGAATGCCGCAAAGGTCTCCGGGGTAAACTCGGTGTAGTTGAGTTCGGATTTGGCTATTTCATACATCACTGGCGCCCTGCTCGCCATGGCGGCAAGAACGATTCCTTCAACCGGCAGTTTGCATCGAATATTTGTCGCCATGACCATGGCGTTATTTTTTCTGGCGGCCTTTATCAGGGCCTGCCCGTTCACCAGGGGAACAACGCTTTTTGGGAACCTCTTCTTGACGTTTTCAGGTCGCTTATCTGCATTTTTCCTGTCCATTTTGTCCTCCAGCGAAATAAATAGAACCCGATTAAAGCCGCAAATCTTTACTCACTGCCACCGATGCTTATTGTTTGAGACAACTGCTAGGGAAAAGCAAGCATTTTCAAACCGTAACCACGAAATGTCTTGAAGCGCGCCGCTTCAATTTTTCAATCTAGCCATGCAGACCGACCAAAGAAAGGGAGGAGCGGATTTTAGCAGGCAAACTTTCCCCGGTAACCGCCAAGGCTCATTTTAGGCTTGACGTGGGACCATTTCGGTATCAAAAGGGAACTTAAATTCGACAATCGTTATCGCGAGCCCCAAACGGGGTCGCCTGAAAACTGCGCAGTAGCTGGGGAAAGAGCTTATGAGATCGAAAAAGTTCGCGTGGGCCTTATTTATCGTGGTGTTGGGCCTGCAATTGCCGTCCTTTGCGTTTGCCGAAGATTTTACGGCCAGCGTCCATAAATACCCGTACCGCGCCCAGGACCAGACGGTTATAGGTTCTCCCACGTGGTACACCATCCAACCGAAGGACACCCTGTTGGACATAGCCCGGCGAAACGGCCTGGGCTTTAATTCGGTAAGATTGCTTTACCCGAAGATGGATGCCTGGCTTCCGCCCAAGGGCAAGAGGATTTTTGTACCCACCTTCTTTGTGCTTCCTCCGAGCAAGTACTACCAGATTGTGATCAATATCCCGGAGATGAGGCTCTACTATTTCAACCAGGCCGATTCGACCGTCCAGACTTATCCGATCGGCATCGGCGTGGAGGGGTGGGAGTGTCCGATCGGAGACTTTTATGTAAACTACAAGACGGCTCATCCCACCTGGTATGTTCCTGCTTCGCTCCAGCCCAAATACGGCATAAAATCCATGCCGCCCGGCCCGGACAATCCCTTGGGCGACTTTATCATGAAATTTAGCGCGGGCGACTACGGGCTCCACGGTACGAGCATGCCCTGGGGAGTCGGCCGCCTCGTCAGCCATGGCTGCATCCGTCTTTATCCTGAAAATATCAGCATTCTCTACCCCCAGGTGCCGATGAAAACCAGGATCGAACTGATCTATGAACCGATAAAATTCGGCCGCAGGAACGGCAGGATATTTGTTCAGTCATTTCCTGACGTCTACAACAAAATCCAAAATTATGCCCAGTATGCTCTCGATAAGCTTGCACAATGCCCATTTGCAAAGGACGTGGACCAGAGAAAATTCATGGTTGCCATAAGCCTGCAAAACGGTGTTCCAACCGATGTCACCAAGGACCAAATAAAAGATGACTCCCTCAAGATGGTTGAGATAACTCAATGACAGATGCTGTATTCCCGAAGGCGATAGATTGATCGGCGGGGTTTGGCATCCACGCTAAATGTATATAGGGTAACATTTTAGCGAAAATTTTCTTGATTTTGGGCAATGGGTGTCGTAGCATCTAGATTGCTTTTTATCTGGAAGGGCTGGATATATGGCCTGATTCTATGAAAAAATTGGTTGGGCTCAATTTATTTTCGAGAGGAGGTGGGGCGCTCCCAGGGTTTGTATCGTGTCATGAAAGTTGCTCGACAATTACTTTAATTGGTTTCCAAGGAGGAAAGAGAAGATGAAGAAAATAGTAGCTAGTGTATTTGCAGTCGCCTTTGGACTTATGCTCTCCGGTTGCGCTGCCCAGAATGGCGCAAAGTATACGACGGCTTGCGAAGGCTACGTAAGCAAGTGCGAATCACTGTCGTCACAGGCCGCATCGAGCGCCAGGGCATCCGAGGCCGCCGCGATGAGAGCCGAAAACGCCGCACGCAGAGCAGAAGCCGCCGCCGACAGGTGTGAGGCGATGTTCAAGCATCACCTGAAGAAGTAAGCCACTATTTTCGATATTGGCAAAAAAAATGGCCGGCGGGGTTCCACCGGCCCTTTTTTTTTCCCTTTTTTCATCTTAGGGCCGCGCAATTCTTTTCCGTAGAAGGATTTCATCCCACCCGGGCTTTATCAGATCTTCCAGGAGCGCCGTTTTCCGGAAACCCTGCCTTTCATAAAATTTCTGCGCCCTGAAATTATCCGAAGATACCGTCACCCACAGGTTTTTCGCCTCGCACCGTTGGGCTGTCCATTCGACGATTTTTTTGCCGACGCCCCTGCTCCTGTATCCATCGAAGAGGGCCATCAGTTCGATAAGCGGCCCGAAAAGCCAGGGGCCCCTTACCGCCAGCACACCGGCGACCTGTCCGGAAATCATCACGACGTGGCGCGAAAGCGCCTGGTCCGCTTGCAGCAGATAGAACTCGACGGCTTCGCGCGAGTATTTCATCGCAAGCCATGGATCCATCGAGCACAACGCCGTGCTGAGCCCACGAACGTGTTGGCCCCCAACGGGCAGTAGAGAAAAGTCTTCTCGGTCATCGGCCATAAGAAGCTAAGTCGTGCCTGCTTGGAGGAGAAGGGAAATTGTTATCCAGCCAAAGCAATGCGGGGGCCACTGCCCTTTCAATCTTATCAAACGGAAGCGGGCAACGCCGGAGGGCGACCCACCGAGGAATAACCGGACGGGATGGCGACGGATATGCCGCCCGGAGAGCCCAAGCCGGCCACTTTCATCTCCACATATCCCGAGCTTTCCCTCATGCCTTATAAACTCCTGGGGGATTGGGGGCAGAGCCCCCAAAACGCGGTTGGTAGACCGTCCCAACCCAGGTCTTAAGAGACCGTGGCGTAGCATGGGTCGCCACAAATTGTCCAGAGTTTTATCCGTGCAGTTAGAAAAGACTTGAAATCCCCCCAACCCCCCTTTGCAAAAAAGGGGGGCGATCGGGCCAAGCCCCTTCTTGGGAGTCTCCGCTAAGGGGTAAGTGGGCGCATGCGTGGGTAATTGTAAGCTTTGGAAAAAAGGGGGGCGATCGGGCCAAGCCCCCTTCGGCGACATGGGAACAGCCTGCATGTCAATAAGCAGCTTATCGGCCACGCTCCGCCAACTCTTCGCTCTCTTGCTCTCTTTCGGGCTACATCTTACATTATAATCATGAGGGGCTAAAGGATAAGTAAATTTGTTTCGAGCCCATCAGGAAAGGGATGCAGGATGAAAGCAGGTATAATCATTACCGGAACCGGTCCGATACTCATTCTAACCTCGGCGGACAGCCTCGATAGTCCGGACTTTGTGAGAGCCCTCAGAACAAAGGGCATCGACGAATACATAGCTTTTGAAATTCCGGAGGAGGCGGTCAGGAAAAGGTACGGACAGCATTTTGTCGTCACCATGGCGGACATGAAGCAAATCGATATATTGCGGATTGTGGACGTCGATGGACAGCGAATCTTTAGAAACTTCGACCTTGGGGGGCTGAGCGGCCCGGTCCTTCATGACAGACCTCGGGAAGAAAGGTTGGCCGCCTAACTCCCCCAATATTGCCCCCCCCGGGGGGGGGGGACCCGAGCCGGCCGGATTCCAGCTCAATTTATACGAACAGGTAAATACATCGACAGCTAACCCGCCCGGGGGGAGCAGAAGCCCCATCAGCCGTTTGTTCCTATTTCTTCGGCACCTGGTCCAGGCACCATTCCATCGGGTCAAGGAGTGTAAAGCCCTTTTCGAGCAGATGCTTTTTAACCCTGGCGACGTTATTGGTGAGAAGATAAGGAAATACCGCTCTTTTGCCTTCTTCCCACACCCGGGCCACCAGTACGGACCCAAATGAAACGCCCAACTCGCTTATGGCGTCCACGATTTTTTTCATTTGGCCGAGTTTGTCATCGACCACAATACCAATCAAAACGCCGGGGGTCCGTAGCCCCAGAACGGTAACGAACGCCCGCATGAGATCGCGAACCGAAATTATTCCCCGTAGCCTTCCGTCCAAATCGACGACGGGAAAGGCGCCGACTTTATGCCTTTCCATCAAAAGCAAAGCGTCTTCAAGCGTTTGGGCAGGGGAGACGGTCACCGGGTCAGCGGTCATGATGTCTTGTACTGTAATCCCGGCAAGCCTTTTGACCCCGTCGGCCTTTTCGGCTTCGGAGAGGATAACGGAGGGCATGGCCGCTCGGAGGTCCCGGTCGGTAAGGATTCCTACCAGGATGTCGCCCTCGCTAACCACGGGTAGATGCCTTATCCCTTTTTGCACCATGATGTCGCGGGCTTCAAGAATGCTCATCTGAGGACTGACGGCAATGACATCTTTGGTCATCGATTTATCAATAAACATGGGCTTTCCTTTTCAGTCTCAGTGTGGAGTTTTTTTAGGCCCAAAAGGATTTCAACGTGATTTTTGAGCAGTTCCGGAAGCACATCCAGGCAGTATCCCCCCTCCAGTACCGAGATAAGACGGCCGGCCGCGTATAAGTCCGTCATGCGGCAAATCTGCTCCATCATCCAGGAAAAGCCTTCCGTGGAAAGGAGGATATCGGACATGTCATCGGCGGCGTGGGCGTCAAAACCCGCGGAAACCAGGACCACATCGGGCTTGAATTGCTCGAAGGCGGGGATAAGATCTTGGGTTATTTTTGTTTTGTATTCCTCATCGCCCTGTCCGGGAAGAACGGTCGAGTTGAGGGTCATGCCCAATCCCGGCCCCGACCCCTTTTCGAATTCGCGGCCCGTGCCCGGATAGGCGAAGGAGGGGTGCTCGTGGATCGAATAGTAGAAAACCTCGGGATCCTGCTCGAAAATGTGCTGCGTTCCGTTGCCGTGGTGAACGTCGAAATCGATGATCATAATGCGCGCGACATTCCACTGCAACTGGAGATACCGGGCGGCGATCGCCACGTTGTTAAAAAAGCAGAAACCGTAGGCGTCCATCATCTCGGCATGGTGGCCGGGGGGGCGAACGGCGCAGAAGGCATTGTCGATCTTACCCTCCATCAGCATATCGATGGCATTTAGAATGCCGCCTACCGCCAAAAGGGCCGTATCGTAGGTCATGGGACATATGTGATTGTCGGGATCTCCCAGTTCTCCGAGATCGAGCATGCAGGCTTCTTCGAACCGGTGGATATACTTTGGCGAATGGACTTTTTCTATCCACCTCATCTTGGCGGCCGTAACGGGAATAGAAACCATCTTCGAGATGAGGCCGGATTCTTCGATGGCGCCCATGATCACCGTCAGCCTCTCGGGGATCTCCGGGTGCCCCTCTCCTGTCTTGTGGAGCAAAAACCTCTCGTCGTAGAGTATTCCCGTTTTTTTCATCGCTTTGCCAGGCTTTTGCCCCCTTTCTTTTTTGCCCCGCGAGGCTTTGGCTTCTTATGGACCGCCTTGCCTTTGACTGTATGAGATGTCGCCTTTTTCTTGCGCCCGGCCCGGGCGGCAGCCGCCTTATGCCGTGTTCTCTGAGCGCCCTTGTGGGGTGCAACTCTTGAGCTTGGGCCGCGCGAACTCTTTTTTTCCACTCGACCTTTTCGAGCGGCTGTGCGCCGTTTTTGCTTAGTGCTATGAGAGGCAGTCCGGTGCGGGGAGGCATGGCGCACGGACACGCGCGACTCCCTGGCCCCGGGCGCGGGCGAGGGGGCAGTCTGCGAAGACGCACTGTTCCCGGCCAGAAGCATCCCGGCCTCACCGGACTTGAAGTTGCGCTCGAAAGCCTTGCGTGTTCCCGAAGGAAGATTTATCTGGTAGGCGCCCGCAGCCAGTTCGTCGGTACGAAAAACCGGGTTAAGACGCTTAATCTCGCTATAGGTAGTGTTGGCCGCCCTGGCTATCGTTTGAATCGAGACCGGTCCGGGCAGCGATACGGTTACCTGGTCGGTTTGTACGGGTCGATAGCCGTACCGGGCAGGCAGGTTGTATCCGTATTTGCCCGGATCTCTTAAGACGGCCTTGATTGCGATAATTCGCAACACGTAGCGCTGGGTTTCCAGGGGAAGACACAGGTCATAGTAGTCTTTGCTGCCGGCGACCCGCATCGCGTCATTTACCCGCTTGTCGCCGGAGTTATAGGCGGCAAGGGCCAGCGCCCAACTATGGTATTTATCGTCGAGGTTTTTTAGCAACATGAAGGCGGAGTCGGTGGAGCGCTGGAAGCTGAACCGATTATCCACGCACCGCGATTGTCCCAGCCCGTAAGCTGCGCCGGTGCCGGCCATGAACTGCCATGGTCCGGCCGCGCCCTTGGGAGAACAGGCATTGGGAAGCAGGTCGCTTTCCGCAATGGCCACGTACTTCAAATCATCGGGCAGCCCGTAGTGCCTTAGCCGCTCTTCGATCATCGGAAAGTAGCGCTGCATCCTTTTCAGCCAGAGATAGACCTGGGCATGATTATAGACGATCAGGGTGAATTCCCTGTCGAAACGCTCATAGACAGCTTCCCTGTCCAGAGGCACGGGCTCGCCGCACAAGTCCATGCGCGCGGGCGCGGGGAGGTAGGGAACTTCGGCCAGCCCGCCGGGGGCAACCGGCTGCATGGACTGCGCGGACCGCTCTTCCCTCACTTCGCGGGAAGGCTGCCGTAGCGGGGTAGCCGTACGCAGCGGAGTGCAGCCACTGAGAAAAAAAACGAAAAACACCGCAATCGCAGCTTCCAGTCTATCCCTTCGGCTCCAGCCTCTCATCGGTACCCCCCCTCCCAAGCGGGTTGTTGACGCAGGTCTCTAATTTTGAATTTCGAGGTCGTTAAAGAAAAATTTTATTTCCTGAGCGGCCGTCTCGGGACCGTCGGAGCCATGAACGATATTTTTTTCCACATCGCTTGCAAAATCTTTTCTGATCGTACCCGGCAGTGCGTCTTTGGGATTGGTAGCCCCCATCAGCTCCCGGTTTTTGGCTATGACGTTGTCCGCTTCGAGCACCATGGCGATTATCGGACCCGAGGTCATAAACTCGGAAAGGGTGGCGAAAAACGGCCGTTCCCTGTGGACCGCGTAAAACATCCCCGCCTGCTCGGGCGTAAGCCGCACCATTTTCATGGCGCAAATCCTTATACCTGCTTTCTCCATACGTGCGATGACCTCTCCGGCCACCCCTTTTCTCACTCCGTCGGGCTTAATAATTGACAGCGTCCGCTCCATTAGACTTCCCTCACTAGATAGAATTTAACGAAAAACAACTCCAACACACCGTGACACGGCACAGCAAAAAAACTCCCGCGCCGCCCCCAAACCTTTAGCTCCAGCAACCACACGACGTTTGCACCTTTACCGCACAGCGGGCGCGCATGTCCAATACAAACAAAGGGACGCTCGCCCCCCCCCCCGCCTTACATCCTTGCAGGCAAAACCGCGCCCCTTGCTCCAGGCGGGGCCAGACCGGCGTAGAGTCGGCTCCGGGCCAATTTTTCACTTTTCAAAGGAGAGATTTATCGATCATTTCCGACGCCCCCCCGATCCGGTCGGCGGTTGCGACAAAGAAAAACGGGCGGACCTATCCTGCCGCAATTCCCGCTCATTTGCAAGCTCATCATGCACCGGCCCAGGGTGATTCTGTCCTGAGATAAAACAATAATAATATCGACATGATATCCAATTATCTGGTCAAAAGCTTTTCTCCCGTGTATATAAAGGACATCCAAGACATTTCACGGGGAGGGGGAATCCACTTTGGACCTGA
>JARLHO010000162.1 GCA_031292215.1 Syntrophobacteraceae bacterium
CCAGTCGGGTGGGACCGGTATCCAGTTATGTTCGATTGCCGTTGGAAACCGCTTTTCCTTCCAGCCGGCAAGGTCGGGGACGAGGATGTTTTCGCCCAGTTTGATTTCGACCTCGTATAGAAAGACCCATCCCCCCGGACCTGCGCCGGAGCGGTGAAAATGGCGGCCGAGTATATTGCTCAAAACGGTTGCCGCGTGCGCGTGCCGGGGGGCGGGGCGCGGGGAGGCGATCAGTTCGCCGTCTATGATCTCTGCGATCATATTATCGGGAATCTCAAAGAGGTCTTTGTAGGTCGCGCTCTTCTTTGCCGGTTCGCTCATGGCAGCCCTTTCGAAAAAATTATAACACCGATTTTAATACATATTCGGTAAAATTCGAGGCTTTTTCGCTCCATTTTCCCCCCGGTCGGCCAGGGCGTGGGGCGCGACATGGAGGTTGAGGGTGCGGGAAGGATTTTAGGATGAATGACGCAGCCTTGCGGCTTTTCGCGGCGCGTTTGACAGATTCTTCTCAGGCGTTCATAATGCTAAAAGTTAAATGATGCTTTGTCGTCTCCTATAAATCGTGAATTCTTATGGAAACTCAAAAAATCGGCCATAAAGAGTCGGACTATCCTTGCGAAGCGGGAGGCGGGAGCGGTTGCGCGGCCCTTCTAAAGACGCGCGCGCGGCTTGAGAGCCTCAAGGAGTGCTTCCGGATATCGGGCCTCATAAATTCGAGCCTGCAACTCGACCAGGTTCTCGAAAACATCATGACGACGTCGCGCTCGATTTTGCATGCCGATGCGTGCAGCCTCATGCTGGTCGATGAGAAAAGCGACCAACTGGTGTTCGAGGTGGCGCAGGGGCCGGTTGCCGATAAGCTAAAAGGCGGCATGCGGATAGGCCGGGGACAGGGAATAGCCGGGAGTGTCTTTGCAAGCGGCGAGTCTCTTTTGATTCAAAATGCTTACGAGGACGATCGGTTTAACCGGGAATTCGACCGGGTGACCGGATACCGCACCCGCTCCATCCTGTGCGTGCCGCTCAAGATAAAGGAGCGGGTAATCGGGGTATCGCAGGTCATAAACAAACTTGACGGATCGGATTTTAGCGAGGAAGACAGGGAGACTCTCAGCCTTCTTTGCTCCAATGCCGCAGTGGCTGTTGAAAATGCTCGGTTGCACAAAAAGATTCTTTACAATCAACAGATCGAGCAGGACATGGCGTTTGCAAAAAGCGTCCAGACGAGTTTTTTGCCAAGTGCAATGCCACGGCTCGATGGATTCAGGTTTTGCGCCCACTACCAGCCGGCGAGGGAAATCGGGGGAGATTTCTACGATTTTCTACCTCTTGATGAGGATCGAATTGGCGTTCTGATCGGGGATGTTTCGGGAAAAGGCGTGCCGGCGGCTCTCTTTATGGCCAGATTCACCAGCGATTTTCGCGTCCTGGCTATTCGGGAAAAGGAGCCGGAAAGGCTCATGGGCCGCATGAACGAAATCGTCTGCGAGAGGAGCTGCCGGGGAATGTTTGTGACACTTTTCTACCTGGTGCTGGAGAAAAACAGCGGCGAGGCGCTCTATATCAATGCGGGACATCTTCCGCCCGTAACCTGGAACAGCTCGACGGAAAAGTTCGCTGTTTCGGGGCGCCACGGCGGACCTCCCCTGGGGATAGCGCCCGGTCTGCATTACGAATCCGCGCGGATGACACTCGAGCCCGGTACGTGCCTGCTTCTATTTACCGACGGGCTTACGGAGGCCAAAAACGGTCACGGGGAGTTTTGGGGGCCTGGTGGGATAGAAAAGACGTTGAGGGGTGGAAGCTCCGAGGCGGAGTCGTCTCTCTCGCGTATATGCTCGTCGCTTTCCGGGTTTGTCGGGGAGTGGCCGCAGGCAGACGACGTTACGCTGGTGCTGGCCCAGTTCATGGAGGCATAGTTGGGTGGAGCGGGTTTTAGCGGCCCAGTCATTTTGGAGGCGCCCTCGGACCCTGCCGTTCTGTCGGCGGTAAGGGCCCTTACGGACAAGATCTGCCTGGCCGCGGGGGTTGATCCCGCAGAGAGCGATAAGCTCGTACTGGCGGTGGACGAAGCGTGTACGAATGTGATCAGGCATGGCTATTGCGATCGGTTGGACGGGCGGATAAAGATAAGCTTTACCGTTGAGGGGGACCGGCTGGAGATAGAGATTCGGGATTTTGGCCGAGGCGCGGATCCTGCGACATTTCGCGGGCGCGATCTGGGCGAAGTCCGTCCCGGAGGGCTCGGAATGCACTTCATAAGGTCAGCTGTGGACACGATGGAGTATGATTGGAAGCCCGGCGGGGGCATGGTTTTAAAGATGGTGAAATTTATTTCCAAACAGGAGAAAGCATAGAGTTGAACATACAGGTTGAGGAAAGAAAGCCGGGAGTTTTCGTGATCTCGCTTGCAGGAGATCTCGACATGAGCGTCTCCCCGCAGGTAAGGAAGGTCCTGCTTCCCATTTTCCGGAAGAATGTCTCTCACATAATAGTGGACCTAAAAGATGTTCCCTACATTGACTCCTCGGGGATAGCGACTTTTGTGGAATCGCTCCAACTTTCGCGCAAGAGCGACATCCGGTTCTCGCTGGCCGGTGCGTGCCAACGGGTTGAGTCGATCTTCGATCTCGCGCATCTAAAAAGTATTTTCGAGATGGCGCCCGATGCGACCGCGCTAATCGATGGAGAGCCGGCCCGGTGAGTTCGGAAGCGATGCGTTCTGAGGGCAGGATAATAGTTTTCCTGAGGCATTTGACGAGTTTTTCCTGTTTTTTTGCCGAAACGATGAAGTGGACGGTGGTAAAGCCCTTCCAGGGCAAGCCCCTTCGGTTGCGCTCGGCCATCGCGCAGATGGATGAAGTGGGGGTGAAATCGGTCCCCATCGTAGCCCTGGTTTCCTTTGTGATCGGCGTCATCCTGGTGCTCCAGACCGCCTATCAACTGGATAAATTCGGCGCGGTAAATCTTGCGGCAAGCCTTGCCGGGGTGGCGCTCACCCGCGAGATGGCCCCTCTTTTGACGGCCATCGTTTTGGCCGGAAGGGTCAGCGCGGCATTTACCGCCGAACTGGGCACGATGATGGTAACCGAAGAGATAACGGCGCTGGAAGTAATGGCCATATCTCCGATCGCCTATCTCGTCGTGCCCCGGTTTGTGGCGATGATTGTCATGCTGCCGTGCCTCACCGTTTTATCCGATGCGATCGGCATGGCGGGAGGCTTCTTTGTCGGGACGCTTGCCATCGGCATAAGGCCGGGGCTCTATATACACGACACGATCAATGCTCTTCTGGTTAAAGACATCCTGAGCGGTCTTCTAAAAAGCGGGGTTTTTGCGGCAATAATAGCCATGGTGGGCTGCTATACGGCGTTTGCGGTAAAGGGGGGGCCCGAGGGGGTCGGGAAGGCGACGATGATTTCGGTCGTAACCTCGCTTATCAGCATAATCCTTGCCGACTGTCTTTTTACGGCGATATTTTACATGTACCTGTGAGGTCGGGGTGCTGGAAACCTTAATTGAAGTGAAAAATCTTAGCAAAAGCTTCGATGGCCGGGCCGTACTGGAAGGCATAAACCTTACGGTGGAGCGGGGCAGCGTATTTGCGATCATGGGCGGATCCGGCTGCGGAAAGACCACCCTGCTTCGAAACCTGATCGGGGTGATTCGTCCCGATTCCGGTGCGATCCTGGTCGGCGGTCAGGATATAACCAGGTTTGACGAAAACGAGATGGACGGGTATCGAAAGCGTTTCGGGATGCTTTTCCAGATGGGGGCGCTGCTGAACTCGCTTAGCGTTCACGATAACATTGCGCTTCCCTTGCGGGAGCACACGCAGCTTGACGAAAAGATCATAAGTGTGATGGTCAAGATGAAGCTCGAGTTGGTCGGGCTTCGAGACTTCGAGCGCCTCAAGCCCTCCCAGTTGAGCGGGGGAATGCAAAAAAGGGTCGCACTGGCCCGCGCCCTGGCGCTCGATCCGGAAATCGTTTTCTACGACGAACCCACTTCCGGGCTCGATCCGGTGGTGACCGGGGTGATCGGTCAGCTCATTTCGGATTTGAGCAAACGGATGGGCATAACCTCGGTCGTTGTCACCCACGATATCGGGAGCGCGTTCAGTATAGCCGATAAGATGGTGGTTTTATTCCGCGGAAAAGTTGTCGCCGAGGGTAGCCCCGGGCAAATTCGAAAATCCTGCGACCCGGTGGTCCAGCAGTTCATAAACGGTAGACCCGACGGACCCATACCGCTTCGCCAATCGAGCCGGGACTACCTCGAGGACCTGCTGGATATTTAGGAGCGGGGAGCAAGGAGCAAGGAGCGGGGAGCAAGGAGCAAGGAGCGGGGAGCAAGGAGCGGGGAGCGGGGAGCGGGGAGCGGGGAGCGGGGAGCGGGAAGCGGGGAGCGGGAAGCGGGAAGCGGGAAGCGGGGAGCGGGAAGCGGGAAGCGGGAAGCGGGAAGCGGGGAGCGGGAAGCGGGAAGCGGGAAGCGGGGAATAAAGCGGGTCTTATTTTTATCCAGCTTTTTCGCTTCTGTAATCAATGAAAGAGAAAGAGATATGCAGGTTTTCCGATCGGAAATACGAGTCGGGTTGGTTGTTTTGATCTCGTTTATTCTTTTTGTCTCCGGGATCTTTGTTGTTAGCGGCATCCGTTCTCTTTGGAGCGACAAAAAGACGCTCACGATTCTTTTCCGTTACTGCGACGGCATAACGGCAGGCGCGCCCGTGCGGTGGGCCGGGTTGGAAGTGGGCCAGGTGCAGCGGATACGCATTGCCCCCGGGGTGTCGGATCGCATTGCGGTAACCGTTGGTATTTCCCCCAAAGTGAGGGTCAGGAAGGATTCGAGCGCCCAGATAAGAGATCTGGGGATGATGGGGTCCAAATACGTGGAGATCAGCCCCGGATCGGCCGGGTCTCCCGAGCTGCCATCGGGGGCCACGATGGAGGGGAAAAGCCCTGCCTCGCTTTCCCAGATCATCGAGACGGGCGGGAAGGTCGCCTCCGGGCTTGTCGAGCTGGTCCGGGAGTCAAAGCAGCTCGTCTCGGAGGTCCGAAGCGACTACCAGATAAAACAGACGATCGAAAACGCGAACGCTTTGCTCGTCGAGCTTAGAAAGAATACGGCAGATCTTGGGCCGATAATGAAAAACGTAAGGAAGGTAACCGGCGAGGGCGGCCGGCAGATCACCGGGCTTATCGGAGAAGTGCGCCGGACCAACAGGCAATTGCAACGGCGGCTGGGTTCTGTGGGAGATCAGGTCACCAAGACCATGGGGCAGGCCGACAAAGGGTTGGCCGAGGTCCAAAAGACCGTCAAGGGAGTCCGCTCGGTAGTCGATTCGAACAAAGACAATATAGATTCCATCCTCGCCCATTTAAACGAAACCTCCCGGAACCTGGATGCGCTAAGCGAAGACCTAAGGCTTCATCCCTGGAAGGTGGTGTGGAAAGGGGAGGGAAAGGCCGGGTCGAAAGCTGGTTCGGCGCAGTGGAGGCAACGAGGCAGGATCGGACCCTATGGCAAGGAATAGCGCGCTACTTGTCGTTTGTCTCCTGGTGCTCTCGGCGTGCGCCTCGGGGTCCGAAGGGCCCTATAACCGAGGCGTCGAACAGTACGGAATCGGCCATGTTGGCCGGTGCGTAAAGGATTACCGGCAGGCGATCGCACAGCGTCCGGATGATCCGCGGCCCAAATTCAACCTGGCGGTGATTTACCAGGATGAGGGTAAACTGAGGGAAGCCGAAAATCTTTACGAAGAATTAGTGGCGCGGGCCCCCGGGTTTTCTCCGGCATGGTCGAACCTGGCGTCCATTATGGAAAAGCGCGGGCTGGTCGATCGGGCCGAAAGGATGCATCGGCGCGCCATGAAAGCGGACGGTGGTTGTGCCGAGGGGTGCCAGTACGGTTTTTTCCTTCTAAGACAGGGGCGAAAAGTCGAAGCGGAGAAGGTCTTTAAAAAGTCGGTTGGAAGAGATCCCCGCTGCGCGAACGGTTGGTTTGGCCTGGGGCTTATAGCCGAGGGAAATGGCGACATACGGGCGGCGCTTCGAAACTATGACAGGGACTCGATTTATAATCCCTCCGATGTCGAAGCCTACCTGAGGTCCTCAAATATTTTGATATCCATGGGCGATACGGCGCGAGCCGCCGGGTTGCTTGAAAAGGCGGCCGGGGAAAATCGCGCCGGTGGCGATGTCGATCATGGCGATATCGAGCTGCGACTTGGAATATTGTTCCTTGGAAACGGGGAATTAAAAAAGGCGGAAAAGGCGCTGGAACTGGCCAAAAAGAACGGAGCACCGCCTGGGCAATGCGATCGGGAGCTGCATAGCGTCTACCGGAAACTGAGCGCGCGGTCGGCGGGGGAGGCGAGGTGAGCATTGACTGAAGAGTTGCCGGGTGAGGTTGAAAGTGGACAAATTCGGGAGCTGGGTGAGCCGGAAAGTGAGACCCATGCGGCAGGATTTCAAGGGGCAGGGTCCGTTATCCGGTCCATGCTCGCATCTATTGGTAGGGGGCTTAAATTTGCCGGCTCAGCCGTTGTGGATTTGTGCCTTCCACGGAGCTGCGCGAGCTGCAAAAAAATAGGGACTCTCCCACAAAAGTCCTGGTGCGGCCCGTGCTGGGAAAAAATGGCGCTGGTCGCCCCGCCTCTTTGTCCGGGATGCGGCAGACCTTTTCTGGATGCACAGGCCTCCCCCGACCACCTCTGCGGCGATTGCATCGAACGAAATTATCGTTTCGATTCCGCAAGGTCTGCGGCACTTCATGTGAGTGCGGTGCGCACTCT
Organism: Syntrophobacteraceae bacterium; assembly: GCA_031292215.1. GTDB lineage: Bacteria > Desulfobacterota > Syntrophobacteria > Syntrophobacterales > Syntrophobacteraceae > SbD1. The sequence goes on from JARLHO010000162.1 coordinate 6,800, forward strand.
GGTCCACCAGTTAAAATTCGGGGGGCAGTTGAAATGGACGCCCTGCCTGGTGGAGCTTTTGGAAACCGCCTACGCTGCATGGGAACTGCGCGCGCCGGACCTTATCATACCGGTGCCTCTTCACCCCAAAAGGCTAAGTGAAAGGGGATTTAACCAGGCCGGGGTGCTGGCCCGCGAGTTGGGGCGAAAAATCGGGATACCGGTTTCACCGGACGGACTCGTTAGAAAAAACCTGACTTTGCCACAAACACGGCTCAACCGGGAAGAACGTCTTAAAAACGTCAAGGGGGCCTTCGAAATCTTTGACGACAGGAAAGTGCGGGGCCGGCGAATTCTTCTGATAGACGATGTATTCACTACGGGAACTACGCTTAGCGAATGCGCAAAGGTCCTCAAAAAAAAGGGCGGGGCGTTGGAAGTGTATGCTCTTACGGTTACGCGGGCGTTGCCGGACTGAGACTAGCCTTGTGTGCAGACCCACGGTGTGGGGTGGCCACAGACTCCGTCCCTCTCGTGACACGGCTTTTCGCAGGAACGCGGGCTGGAAAGAAACGTTAGCCTCTGCTTCAGAAGCTATCTCGCGAAGCAGGATCATTTGTGACGCGGCAACGGCCGGAGCATATTCGGCAATCGTCTGCGTGGCTTTTCCTCATGGTACGGGCTACTTTCCTGGAGCCTTCGGGAGTTCCCCGATCTGTTTGTTCAAGACAGGAATATCATCCCGCGCGGGGAGCCACACCGTTTCCAAGTCCACGCCGAAGTAGTCGTGAATCAATTTGTCCCTCATTGCGGAAACATCTGGCCATCGAATCTCCGGGTAAATGGAGCGCGGATTGAAACCCGTTTTACGGCTTCCCCTATGATTTCATGTCGTATGACTCCGTCCTGAATCAGATGGTTCGCTTCAAACTGAACCTGGCTCACTCCCTCCAAAAATTCCAAAATGCGTCCCGATGCGTCAAGGGCGTGCCGGAGATAGACGGAATCGTCTTTTTCCATGGATTACCAGAAGCTCTTTGAGAATGCGGTCCCTGAGGTACGGACTAATAGCCGATTCGGTCAATAAATCCACTTTTCGCGCCAAAGTTTGTGACAGATCCCGCTCAAGCCTTACCAGAGAAAGGAGGCTGACAGGTTTTGCAAATCTCACGAGAATGTCGATATCACTGCCTTTTGAATCCTTTCCCCTGGCCGTCGATCCGAAAATTCCGACCATCGAGGCATTGTGTTCACGGCACATTCTGATGGTGATGTCACGCTCTGCGGCGTTCATATAGTTTTCCGTCCCGAAGATGGATGCTCCGATAGGCTCCCGGGATAACCAGAAGAAAAACGGTGTCAAGATGAAGGCTTGGGACTGGTGGAATTCGACACTCAAGCGGTTGCGCACTAACAGACAAAATTGTAGCGACAAAAAGTGGACGTTTTTTCTACGGGTGTATAAAATCACTCCAATGGAGAAGATTGCGATCGTCTTTATTCAGGCAAGGTTACGGGCGAAGGGGATCCATTATGAATGAGCTGTTGGCGCCGGGGGGCAGTTTGGCGATGGTGGAAAAGGCTTTCGCAGCGGGCGCGGAGGCGGTCTACGTAGGCGCTAAGGGGTTTAGCAGAAGAAAGTGCGCATGGGAACTCGAAGACTCGCAGATAGGCGAGGCAATAGATACGGCCCGGCGATTCGGGGGGAAGATCCGGATTGCCTTAAACGCCGAGATTCCGCCCGAGCAGTGGACGGTGCTGCTGGGAAAGATCGAAAAATATGGTTCCCTGGGCGCCGAGGGAATTATTGTCAAAACGGCCGGAGTTATGGAACTTGTCCGGGACAGGTTTGCGGGGCTCACCATACATGCGAGCGTGGGGTGCAATATACAGACTGCCGCGCAAATGGCGCGCTATAAAGGATTTGGGGCAACCCAGATCGTTGCGTCCACAGAGATCGACACGCCGGAAAAACTAAAAGTTTTTAAGGCGTCCGCCGACCGGTTGGGGCTTGCAACCGAGGTTTTGATACACGGCAACAGGTGTGTTGGAGGGATTGGAAACTGCCTGTTTCACGAGTTGATAAGCGACTCCTACGTAAAGCGCACACACCGGGATGAAGATGGAAACGAAATAGTCGAATATGAGGGGTGGCCGGATCGGAGCGGGAGTTGTTTCCGGTTCTGCCTGCTAAGCGAGGGGCAGCGGCAAAAATTGTTAAAAGAGCGTTCGGTTGAAGACGAGCTGATAGAGGAAATAAATTCACGCATCAGGCTTCACCCGAACGTGGCTTTTGTCATAAACGGCAAAGAGCTGTGGGAATACATGGAGCTTGGTCTTCACACGCTAAAAGCTCAAGGCCGGGAATACTCAACGGGTCTTGTCGAGCGGATGATTTCCTGCTACCGGCAGCTAATCGACGCGCACAGGGCAGGAAAACCCTTTGACGATCCGTCTTTGGTCCCGATCCAGGTTGAACTGGACAGGATCGGAAAGGACCGCGACCTTGCCCGGCTGGAGAAGACCCGGGAGCTGCACGCCAACATACGGGGAGTGTAGAGGCAATGTCCGCGCGGTTTCAGTCTCCAAGCACGCTCTTGTAAAAGCGCCGCCCCAGATAGGTAAAGATTGCGCCGTCGTGGGTAATGCGCTCAAGCTTTAGGCCCGAGGAAATCTCGTCGCCTTCATGTCTTTTGACTCCGTTTATGTAGATGAATCTATCCGCTGTCCGTTTGGAATAAACCAGCATGGAAACCGAGAGATTGGGAAGGGCTTCGCGGATTGGGGCGGGAAGCCCGCTAAGCCTTGGGGCCTCGGGTTCGTTCGCTGTGTTGGTCCGGGCAAGGTCCCTGCCGGGCAGGAATTTTTCCCTGCGGCGCGCAGGCCTTTCGGATTTTTCGAGGCTTTCGGCCTGCTTTTCGAGCAGCGCCTTTAAATCTTCGGCTTTCGAGTCGATCGCAGCCTGGCCGGCGGGATGTCTATCGAGGGGCCGGGCCTTTTTAGCCGCGGCTAACCGGCCGGGCGGCAAGCCATGAGAAAGGGGCTGGGGTCTACTGACTTTTTCTTTTACGCTAAGGTCTTTAGCTGGGCCGTTTTTTCGTACAATCCCGCCTTCGGCGCGGCTGTGGCCGCGTGCGGCCAGGGCGCTTTCCCTGTGATGGGAAGGGGGGCTTGGGACAGCTCCTTTGGGGCGGGCGGTTGGGCCGCCGGAGGAAAGGGATAAGGCCTTGTGCTTGGGGCTTATCGCCTGTTGGTCCGGCGCAGGGACTAAAGAGGTGGGGGGCGATTTTTTCTTTGCCGGGGGCAGGGCCGAAGCCGTTTTCATTCCAGGATTTGCCTTCGCGGGTTCGTGTGAAATTGCCGGGGCGCCGGCGCGCCTTGGGCGGGTCAGCAAGACGAAAACGGCTGCGTTAAGACACAGGATAAAGGCTAGTAGATACAGTATTCTCCGTGAGTTTTTGGAGGTGGGCAAATGGAGGGCAGGCGAGTGGGGGGGCTCTTCGGCCAACTCGGGGGCTTTGCGGCCCCCGCGCGCCTTTTCGGATTTTTTCAGTGCATCGAGAATGTAGGACATATCGGATACCCGGCTGCCGCGAGAAATTGATTCGCCTTGCACCGCCTATAAGGATCACGGCTGAGACGTCGGTTTTGTCTTTGGAACGAGATCGATCCCGGTCGTGTTGTCTGAGCCCGCGTGGCTAAGAGGTGCGGGCGATGCGGGCAAAGAGTGGCGCGAGACTACCCGGGGATTTTTCTCGGGCTTTTCCTGCGCGCTATCCCCCATGCTCTGCGCTTGCCACAGGGGCCAGGCTTTCTGCGTAGAGCCATTTAAGGCGAGGTACACAAGACCCAGGAAGGTACAGATAAGAACCGCTGCGGCCAATGGAAATTTCCAATTTCCCTTCGCTTCGGGCGAAGGGGTTCCCAGCACCTCGGCGGCGGCCTTTACCAGCGTTTCTTTGGAAACGATTTGCCGGTTCTGGACAAAAGCCCCGAGAAGTGCGCGGTCACAAATCAGGTTGATCAACCGGGGAATGCCACCGCTACAGGCATACAGGCTGTTTAGCGCGTTTTTGGAAAATAGACCGCAGTCCTCGGGCGCAGGGGCGGCGACCTTGTTCGTCGGAGGCCCCGCTTTGGCGTTTGCTGCGAAGTCACCTTTTGTTTTTGCACCGAGGGATTTTTTGCGAGTTTGCCTGCGTCCGTTATTGGCCGCTGCGGGGCGCTTCCCACGCGCCACGGCGATCCTGTGGTTGACATAGCTAATGAGGTCGGGCTTCGAGAGCGCATCGATATGGTAGCGGGCAACGATGCGTTGGGACAGTTGCCTCATGTCCGGCTGAGAGAGCCTGTCTCGCAGTTCGGGCTGCCCGATGAGGATTATCTGCAGGAGCTTTCGCTCGTTTGTCTCAAGATTGGTGAGAAGCCGGATTTGCTCTAGGACCACGCCCTGGAGGTTTTGGGCCTCCTCGATTATGAGGATGGCTTTCCTGCCCTTCATGTGTAGTTCCAAAAGAAAAGCGTTTATGCGATCTATCAGGACCTTTATGGTTGTTTTTCGCGGATATTTTATGCCGAAGTCGTCGCACACCGCAGCGAGCAGTTCGGCGACCGAAAGCGTCGGATTTATGATGTAGGCAGTGGCGATATCGCTGCTCATCGTATCGAGGATGTGTCTAAAGATGGTCGTTTTGCCGGCGCCGATTTCTCCGGTAAGCAAGACGAACCCCCCGTCGCTTCCGATTCCGTAGAGCAGGTGGGCCAGAGCCTCCTCGTGCTGCGGACTCATGTAGAGAAAGCGCGGATCGGGGGCAATCGAAAAGGGAGCTCTCTTTAAGCCGAAATATCTTTTGTACATGGCTTTCCAGGCGTATTTGAGCTCGAAATTTACGATCTTACTTGGTTATAAGCCCTTTTTCCATAGCAAAGGCGGTAAGTGAGGAAGCGCTGTGGAGGTCGAGTTTTTTCATCAGGTTGGCGCGGTGTTTTTCAACGGTCTTGGCGCTTATGCACAAATAGTTGGCGATGTCCTTGTTTCTGTAGCCTTCGGCGATCATCTTAAGGATTTCGCGTTCGCGCTGCGTAAGGCTATCCCAGGTGCTGGAGGCCTTAATGTTTTTCCTGCCCTCCAGATAGCCCTCGATGACCTTTTCCGAGATGCCCGGGCTAAGATAGCTTTTGCCCGAGAAAATATTTTCGAGTGCCAGCATCAATTCCCCATGGGTTGCGTCCTTTAGGATATAGCCGTCGGCCCCGGTCTTTAGGGCGGTAAGGATGTGTTCTTCGGTCTTGTGGACGGTCAGAACGAGAATTTTTGTAGAAGGGCTTTGCTTCTTTATTTCCGGAATCGCCCCCCCTCCATTCATTCGCGGCATGGAGAGGTCCATAAGGATCAGGTCGGGTTTCAGGGAATCGACAAGGCGGATAGCTTCAAGCCCGTCCTGCGCTTCGCCTACCACCTCGAAGCCGGGGTTCGACGATAGAAGCATTCTCAATCCTTCTCTTAGTATCGTGTGATCTTCGGCGATTACGATTCTTTTAATATCGGGCATGTGTTGAACCTTCCCTGAAAAAAGAGAGCGATGACTTGTTCCCCGGCTATCCCCGACTTATAATCCGGTCCGGCTTTGCCTGAGGCGCTTACAGACGAAGACCCGTTTTGTCGGCAAGCCCGGCAGACGTACGAAAGGGCATGCGGAGTGGCCGTTCGCAGTACAAGACTGCTTATGGGCTTATTCTACTCCAAAACGGTAGAATTTACCAGTCTTTTACAACCCGGTGACGAAAGGGTGTTTGGGAGGGTGGTTAAAATACAGTATCGGGGGTTCTTGATTACTGCCAATTGAGTATTTACGCTCTTACGGTGCTGGTAGAAAATGGGGCATACTTTTTGATTAAAATAGAGAAAAAAAAGGCCGATTCTTATGGAAAGCGTGGGGGCGCGCAAGAAATGAGTCCTATTTTGCTGGTGGAAGATAATGAGATTTTCCGAAAGTCGCTACGGGAAATGTTGGAGTATAGATTTCCCGAAATCGAGATAGAGGAAGCGTGCAATGGGGAAGAAGCGCTAAGGAAATTGGAGACCCTTAACGCCGAGCTGATATTTATGGACATCAGGCTGCCGGGGATGAACGGCCTGGAGACAACCAGGAAAATATTGGAAGCCGATTCCACCCGGGAGGTAGTAATTCTAACCAGCCACGACATTCCCGAGTACCGGGCCGCGGCTTTTGGCAGCGGCGCGAGTCAATTTTTCACCAAGGGAAATACGAGAAGCGAGGAGATAGCCGGCTTTGTCGAGGCCTTCTTCCAGGAGAGGGGCTCGGCGCGGGCGCTCGCCAGGGAGACATGCCCCTGAAGGAATGCACCGCTACCTCCTCCCCCTACTTTCTCCCTACTGAAGAGTTCCAAAATACGGCGAGAGGCAGCCGCCTTTAAGGTGATCACTCCATTCATGTTGGTTTTGCTTTCCAATATAAGTGTGCGTGTGAAGCAGCAGGGATTTGCCGATAAGATTGACCGAGGGAGCGAGGAGGGAAACATGAAGGTAGAGGGATCGGATCTAGCCGGTTATTTGTCCGTTGACGAAGTGAAAATGAAGATGAGGATGTCTTCGGGGTTTCTCAAGTTTCAAAAATGGCTGGTGATCTACAATCTCCTGGTCGACCCCAGACCGGTGACCGAGATAGCCAGGCACACGGGTTTGTCGGAGTCAAGCGTCCACAGGATTATCGCCGAGTATAACGACGGAGGTCCCGAGTCGATTGAGACCATCAGGCAAATGAGAGGGCACGCCTGGTTTGAATGCGCGCAAGGGTGTTCGATGTAATCGGGGGGGGAGCGGGAAAAGAGGAGCAGGAAGGCTGAGTGGGGAAAGGTCCTATTTTTTCGCGCTCCCCGCTCCCCGCTCCTTGGTTTTTTGGCTCCCCGCTCCCCGCTCCCCGCTCCCCGCTCCTTGTTTTTTTGGCTTCTCTCGATTGGCGCCGCGCAAAGCGATTACCTTCCGCCCGCCTTTTAGACACCAAAAGTGGGGCGACCACAAAAAAATTCTCTCATCCGATTAATCTCACCCTATCCACCCATCCCCGGGGTTTTGGCGCGGGATTTAAGGCGCCGCGCGGTTTCAGGGTCGATTCGTTTTTCCGCCTTGACCTCTCCGGTTAGACATGCGATGCATTAAGCCATTTGGTTTTTGAGTGGCGGCGGTATCTACGAGCCGGGTGCACCCCGAGCAATGGAGAAAACTGCCGCCCGCCCAGCCTAGTAGCGGAGAGGTAAAGTTGGATAAGCCGTTTGATTTTTATCGGGCCGTATCGGAGGAACTCGACCCGGAGATATTGCAGCAAAAATTTCTGTCCGCGCTGCTCGATATGCAAAACGTCGAGCGGGGGTCGATATGGGTGAGGAGCGAAGGCGGCTACACATGCCTTGAAGCCGTGGGCGCTCAAAGCGAGAGTATCAAGGCGATGACCATTGGCCCGGGGCAGAGCAGCATCGTGGGCTGGGTAATCGAAAACGGCAAAATGACTGTGGCCGAAGCGGGAAAAGATGCGCGTCATTTCTGGCAGGCCGAGCAAAAGATAGACATCAAGAGCAAGCTGATCCTTTGTTTTCCCCTATTTCTCAGGAGCGGGGAGGTGTACGGGGCTGTCCAGATAATCGATACGAGCGCCGGGGGAAATCATCTCAACCTTGACCGAAGCTACCTCGATCTTTTGCAGCAATTGATCGACATCGGGTCGATAGCTCTTAGTAATTCTCTTGTTTTCTCCCGGCAGGCCCAGGAAAACAGGAAACTGCGCGAGACCCTGGAGGCGATAAACGACCGGGACGCAATGGTTGGCAGGAGCGGGGCCCTGCTTGCCGCGAGGAAGCGGGCCGCCGAGTATGCGAGAACGGATTTTCCGGTGCTTATCACCGGCGAGAGCGGGTCGGGAAAAGAGCTCCTTGCCCGCGAGATCCACCGGCTGAGCGGGAGGAGCGGGGGGGCTTTTCTGGCTCAAAATTGCAGTTGCATCCCCGACACCTTGCTTGAAAGCGAGCTTTTCGGCTACGAAAAGGGCGCCTTTACGGGCGCCTTAAAGACCAAGGCGGGCCTATTCGAGTCCGCGAGCGGGGGGAGCGTTTTTTTAGATGAGATAGGAGATATGCCCCTGCAGCTCCAGGCAAGGATTCTTCGCGTAATCCAGGACGGGGAGATAAAACCGATTGGAAACGCGCGGACCAAAAAGGTGGACGTAAGAATTATTTCGGCCACCAACCGGGACCTGCAAAGTGAAATCGGACGGGAGAACTTCCGGGAGGACCTGTTTTACCGGTTAAACGTTTTGCCGTTGCATGTTCCACCTCTTCGCGAAAGGCCCGAGGACATAGCGCTGCTTCTGGACCATTTTTTGAGCCGGGAAGCGCTGCGGTTCGGGGCCGGCCGCAAGAGGTTTTCCGAAGAGGCCCTCGAGTTTTTGCTCGAATACGAGTGGCCGGGAAACGTTCGAGAGCTTGAAAACTTTGTAAAGCACATCATCGTTATTACGCCGGGAGAGTTCATTGCCAGGGAGGATCTCGCGCACCATTTCATCCGTGGGGAAGGCTGCCGGCCGGGGCAAAAGCCCGGGCCGAGCGAAGGGGCAAGCGTTGAAAAAAGAGGCGGTGAGCTAAGCTTTGAGGGCTGTTCCTGGGAGGAGGTGGAGCGACGGTATGTTCTTTATCTTCTGGAGAAGAACAAATGGCACATCACGCGGGCCGCAAGGGAGGCGGGTGTCAACCGTTCGACTTTCGATTCGCGGATGAAAAAACTAAATATCAGAAAATGATACGGTAAACTATTATGGGTTTTCGAAATGAAGAAACGGTAGGCGAACGGATAGCAATGGCCAGGTGTCTCTACAGCAAGTGGGGCGACGAGCTGAGACGGGACCCGGAGATAGCGGCCAGGACCCGGGAGCTTTCGACCCTGATCAAGGCTTCGAGCGTTTTGAGCAGTAGTTCGGGTGTTACAAACGAATGCCGGATTTGCGAAGAAGAAGATGGGGGATCTTGCTGCGGCGCGGGGATAGAGGACGGATACGGCTCCGAGCTGCTTTTGTTAAATCTGCTTTTGGGCGCCGTGCTGCCGGGAGTCGCAAATTCTGCCGGGAGCTGCCACTTTCTTGGCGAAACCGGGTGTGTTCTCCACGCCCGGGATATTTTATGTATAAACTATATGTGCCGCAGGATCCATGAAACCATCCCGCCGGGAATGCTTTTTGCGCTCCGGAAAGCCAACGGGGCGGAGATGGACCTTATCTTTGCGCTCCACGAGCGGGTAAAGGGGTTTATCCGTAAAAATACCTTATGAAGGCTTTCATTCCTGTGCCCGGTAGCAATCCTGCCGAAAGGGCGGTGTGCAGATGCAGTAGAAGATGAGATCTTCTGTCCCGATATTTGCGATACGCTGGGCGCAACCGGGGGGAATTCTTACGACATCGCCCTCAAAGACCTCCACGGGAGCTTGTCCGCCAAGCTCGACCCTGCCTTTTCCAGACACGATCACGTATCTTTCGGCAACGCCCGTCAGCGTGTGCCAAGCGGTGGCGCCCCCGCCCCCTACCCTTGCGCGGGCGATGGAGGCGAATTCATCGCCCGCGTCATTTGCGACTTCCAAGATATGGCAGCGCTCAGGTGTTTCGAATTCTACTTTTTCCGTGGATCTCAGAACTTCGGCTCTCATGGGGTCACTCCTCACTCATTTCGCGCGCTGGTACTGCTGGGGCCAATGGATGTCGGCGTGAAGGGCCTTTGCCGCGTGGAGCGGCCAGTAGGGGCGGCGCAGGAACTCGCGCCCCATCATTACGACATCGGCGTTTCCCGTTGCGACGATCTGCTCGGCCTGGGCCGGATCGGTAATGAAGCCTACCGCCCCGGTAAGTATTTGGGCCTCCTGCCTTATGGCGGCCGCAAAAGGGACCTGGAACCCGGGGCCTGCGGGAATTTTGGCGTCCGGGGCCAAGGCGCCGCTCGAGCAATCGACCAGGTCGATGCCCGCCGTTTTTAGCCGGCGGCAGAACTCGACGGATTGCGCCAAATCCCATCCGCCTTCCATCCAGTCGGTGCAGGAGATGCGGACAAAAACCGGCAGGTGTGCGGGCCATGCCTGCCTCAGGGTTTGGGCGACCTGGAGAGGAAAGCGCATCCGGTTTTCGAGCGAGCCCCCGTATTCGTCGGTTCGGCGGTTGGAAAGGGGCGAGAGAAATTCATGGAGCAGATAGCCGTGGGCAATGTGGATTTCAATGACCTCAAAGCCTGCCTCCAAGCTGAAGCGGGCCGCTGCGAGAAATTGTGAGGCCACCTCTTCGATGTCTTCCCGACTCATCTCCCGGGGCGTTTGCGATTGATCGTCAAAGGGGATGGGGCTTGGAGCTATCGGCAGCCATCCGCCATCGGAGGGGGCAAGCGGTTTTCCTCCGCGCCATGGGGCCTCGGTTGCAGCTTTTCGCCCGGCGTGGGCAAGCTGGATACCCGGCGCCGCCCCCTGGTCTTTTAGGAAGGCTGCGATGCGTTTAAATGCCAGGGCGTGGGCCTTAGACCACATCCCGGAGTCAAAGGGCGAGATGCGGCCGGCAGGTGATACAGCGGTCGCTTCGACCATCACCAATGCCGCCCCTCCCACGGCTCGGCTTCCCAGATGAACCAGATGCCAATCGGTGGGCATCCCTTCGTTACTGGAGTACTGGCACATGGGGGAGACGAAGATGCGGTTTCTAAACTCAATTTCCCTTATTTTTAACGGTTCGAATAATTTGCTCATGGCGGTCAAGTTCCTCTACGGGTGAATCTTCTCCCCTTTTGCGGCAGGGGGGCGCGTGCGGAAAATCCCGGTGTCCGGATGGACAGGATTCTACCATTTCGGGCCGGGGGTGTGCAAACGGCAACCGGATGCGGCAACGGAAGGGCGACGAGAAAAGGCAAAAGGTCTTTTAATCTGTTTCGGGCGTTGCTATTGTAGCCGGCAGCCGTTGGGGCAATAGCTGCGAAAAATCCATTTATTCCGGGGAGTATTTACGGTATGGCGGGTAATCTCGTTTTCTATGCGGGCAAATATGCCATGGAGGCCATCGGCCGGGAGGGACTGCGTCCCGAAATGGTCAAAGCGGTCCTCGGTGCGGCCGGCGGGCCGAAGTGGCTGGTTCTCCACGGTCTGGACCACGCTATTTTTTGTTCCTGGTTTAAGGGGCGGAGCGAACCGCTTTACCTTTTGGGCTCATCCATCGGGGCCTGGCGGTTTGCGGCGGTGTCGCAAAAAGACGCCTCCGAGGGTCTTGGCCGGTTTCTTTCCGCCTATATCGAACAGAGCTACTCGCCCCGTCCCGGGCGAGAAGAAATCACGAGCGAATGCGCGAAAATATGCGATGAGATGTTGGGGGAAAGGGGAATCGAAGAAATACTCAGTCATCCCTTCATGAGGCTTAGCGCTTTTACGGCTCACTGCAAGTGGCCGGTCGCAAGCGAAAACAAGGTGTTGTTGAGCCTGGGGCTTGCGGATGCCGCCGTCTACAACGGAGTGCACCGGGCGGGTCTAAGGTTTTTCTTCGACCGGGTGATTTTCTCCGACCCTCGGAACTCCCCGCCGTTCGGTGAAATGTCTGACATTGCGACACGCTGGGTTCCCCTTTCGGCGGCAAACTTAAAAGACGCCCTGATGGCTTCGGGGTCTATTCCGCTGGTGATGTCGGGGGTAAAAGACATAGCCGGCGCCCCTGCTGGGATGTATCGGGACGGCGGGGTCCTCGACTACCATTTCGACCTGCCGGTTTTAGGAGATGGCGACGAAAACGGGTTGATTCTTTTCCCGCACTACTCAAACCGCATCATACCGGGGTGGTTCGATAAGCGGCTTCCGTGGCGTGGTCCCGGGGAAGAACATGTGGATCGGATGCTCATGGTTTGTCCCTCCGGGGAATTTATTGGCAGCCTGCCGCATAAAAAGATTGCGGACCGGGAGGATTTTGCGTTTTTCAGGGGCCGGGACGCGGAGCGCATCGCGTACTGGAATGGAGTCGTTGCGGCAGGGGAAAGTCTTGGCGAAGAGTTCCTGGAGGCGGTCGAAACGGGAGCGATCCGGGAGCGGGTAAGGCCTATTTCGGAGATTATGTGAGGGGGGGGCGAGGGTTGTTTTTGTTGGGCTGCGCTTCGCTTAGCCCAACCTACTCGGCTTCGCCCGGGTGTCCCCATTGGGACGCGATGTGCTGCTTTTCGCGCTCCGCATTTTTGCGTTGGTGATGCGGGCGTTGGGCGAAGGCGCAGGACTGTTGGGAAAACGATTGAGACGACGGTTTTAAGTTTTTTGAACCTGCTCCAGCGAAGCCTTTTCCCATGCCGCTTCCAGCCGAGGCCGGGATATATTCCTTAGCCTTTTCAGACCCAAATGGCGGGCCATGAGAATAATGCCCACGGGCAGATGAGTATCGCCAGATGACTCCTTGATTATTGAGCGAGCAAGGGCGATCAATTCCGGCATGGCGACCTGGTTGACATAACGGGGATTGCCGTCTCTTCCAGGACGACAAGAACTACAATGTTCGGCCTCGGCATCTGTTTTCCAAAAGAAAAGGCCCACCTCTTCTTCTGTCGTCCTAAAACGAGCTTTGGCGGTGCTCCATACCGATGATCGGATGCTTGCGCCGGCTTTAAAGAAACCTAGCCGCTTGGCAACTTGATGAGCCAGTACATCTTGATGGATGGGCGACTCTGCCTCGATTATTGAAACAATGGACTGGAGGATCTTTTCTTTGTCTATTTGCTCAAAGGCGCCAAGTTGCCGTGGAAGCGAACCTTCATGATTTGGGGCTTTCTCGTCGGCAATGTCGTCGGGAGCCGTTTCGAAGTCCACTGGTAGAGATTGTGTCTCTTCATTTACCTCGAGCTCAGGAAAGATTTTCATCTCCCCGGATGTCGTGTAGTGCCCCAGCTCTGGCGCCCCCGCGATTCTGGCGTGTCCGGTAGAATAATTTACGATTGACGGCCCTGTGGCCGGAATGTCTATATTGGGCTCTTGTGCCCTCTTTTCACGCGCGTTGTTTAGCAACCCGGTTAATCGATCGTGCAATCTGTTCGTTGCTCGCTCTCTGCTTGTCCACCATTCGGTTGACCAGACACGAAGGATCTCCCATCCCAGTCCTCGCAGAACTGACTCTCTTAGTTTGTCCCGATCTTTCGCCGTGGCCGCACGGCGATAATTTGCGCCATCGCACTCGATCCCAGCCAGATATCGGCCCGGCACATCGGGATCGACAACTCCCAGGTCAATTCGAAACGTAGAAACGCCGATCTGCGGATGCACGGTCCAGCCTTTTTGACGTAAGGTACTGGCCACGGCCTCCTCAAAGGGCGATTCGAAGTGTCCGACGCTGCCGTGTATCTCCTCCATGAATGCGCGAGCTCCTCGCTGAGCGAACTCGAGATATAGCCTCAAGTCCCTCACCCCGGGGGCGTTTGTGCGTGTCAAGTCTATTTGATCAGGCTTCATAGAGGAGAAGACCCGCAATTCGTGCCGAGCACGAGTGACTGCGACATTCAGGCGCCGCTCGCCGCCAGCTTTGTTGAGCGGTCCAAAGTTCATAAGGACCCGTCCGGTAGAATCGGGGCCATATGTTGTTGAAAAATAAATGATATCCCTCTCGTCGCCCTGAACATTCTCTAAATTCTTTACGAAAAGATTTTCTCCTGATCCGGCGTCGAAATACCCTTCCAAAGACCTGTCTTTTCGGCATTCATTTTCCAGCAGGTCCTCGATGAGCTTTTGCTGCTCAGCATTAAATGTGACGACGCCTATGCTCAGTCCCTTTTCGGAGAACTGCGGGTCTGAAAGCCTGGAGACGATCTCCGCCACCAGGGCACGGGCCTCGACCGGATTAGTGCGTGTGTTTCCTCTCTGGTATGTGCCCGCCACATACGTATATGATACCGCCCGATCTTGGGCATGCGGGGCTGGAAAAGTTAAAAGCTTTCCATCGTAATACCTGTGATTCGAGAAGGTGATGAGGCTCTCGTGACGGCTCCTATAGTGCCAGCGCAATTGAAGTGGGGGGATGCCCGAGCTGAGACACTCGTCTAAAACACTCTCCATGTCGCAATCTTGCGCCGAGTCGTCATCGGCCGTCTCATCCTCGGAACGGGTGAAAAAATTTGTCGGCGGCAGTTGTTTCGGGTCGCCGGAGACTACGACATGTTTGCCACGCGCCATTGCCCCTATGGCGTCCCATACAGGAATCTGCGACGCTTCATCGAAAATTACCAGGTCGAACCGACTCACTCCTGGCGCGAGATACTGGGCGACTGAAAGTGGGCTCATGAGTATGCAGGGTGTGAGCCTGGTCAGTATCCTTGGAACCGCACTCACAAGTTTGCGAAGGGGGAGATGCTTCGATTTCTTCTGCATCTCCTTTCTGAGCACACCCCACTCGTCTTTTGTTTCTTTGTCATCATCAAGGGCGCCTGAGCGGAGACGCATGCGGATGATTTTGCGGGAAAGGGTGCGCAAGGTTTCGTCCAGGGCTTGAAAGTCCGTAATGGTTTGTTCATGCTGGACAGCTACGAAGGAGCGCAGAAGTGGAAGTTCCTCAGCCGCCGCGATGAGCCACCACCGGCAGTAATTGACCTCGAATGTCTGAGATACAACGTCGGGTTCCACAGCGCCGGAGATGACGGACTCCACCAACGGCCCAAGGCCCCTTGAGAAAGCCTCCTGCTTCACCCTGAGCCATGCGCACCAGTCGAACAGATCCGGGTGCTGTTCCGAAATTTCCCTGCAGGCGGCGGTAATCGAAGGGATGTCCGTATCAAGCCAATCGCTGTTTTCTGCGAGACGCCGGGTTGCTGCCCGTTTAGACCCGAATCGCTCCAGCGTTTCGATGAAAGCGGCAAACGCCGTGTTTGCCCCTCCATTAGGGGCAAGCAAGATGTTTCCGGGGCCAAGAAGATATTCCAGGGCCTTTTGAAGCCCCATGTGGGTATCGGGATTGTCTACGAAATGTGCAATTGCAGACTGTAACTCTTCGAAAAATGATGTCGCTGACTCGATTTCATCGATATCCGTTCCGATGCCACGCCAGAAGCCGTCTGTGCGCTCCCGCAAGTCGTCGAGGCTCTTTAGTTTTTCGTGGACCGAACGCATACCGGCGAGGGTGGTCAAATCTTTTACACAATCCCGGGCAGGATTGGGTTCCTTCTCGGCATGTTCCAAAAGCAGTCTGCCAACGCGGTCCTGCAGAAGCGCTGCGATATCTGTATGATCGTTTTCTTTAGCCGGCGGCTTGCCAGCCGGAAGCGCTGGAAAATCAGATATTCCCAGCAGTGCTCCCAGCGCTTTTCCAGGGTCTACCGGTGCGCATGGTGCTATGGGCAGGGAAGAGGCGACCTCGAGCAAAGCGTCTCGAAAAGCAGCGCATTTGCCGTGCGCCAGCTTTGGCGACTCCTGCCAGAGCATCCTGGCTTCTTCTTCCAACGGGTTCACCGAACTTAGCCGATCCCGGATGGTGCTCATTTTAATGAGGATAGCTAATTCACTCTGACAATCAAGCTTGTAGTCGCCCTTATCGGCGGTAACGGTCCCAAGAGCTTTTCGAACACGCCGGCGAAGGACACGGCGCCGCATCCACCAGCTTTTTTCGGACTGCTCCCAGGTGGACATCAGGATTGTGTGATCGAGGTCATGCGCTTGTAATGTATAATCGGCACTCAGGCTGCTACCAAGGTCCCCGTATTCCTTCAAGAGATCTATCGTTTGCTGGAGTTTTTGAATCCATGCTTGGCGAGAAAGCAGGCAAACTGATTTGAGGTTGTCATGGTCGAGCTGCAGGGCTTCTCCCCGGTATGGGACTGAGAGAGCATTTGAGTATTCCTTATACTCCCGCAGCATTTGGCGTCCTTCCCGCAGCCTGGCGACTATCGCGACGGCATCAGGGCGAAGAAGGAAGCGCCAGTCCCGGCCCGCCGCTCGCGGCAATGAGCCGGCTAGCCGCTCCATACCGCCAAGTCCTTTGGAATCCGAGCGAATTGCCGGGATATTCGTTATTTGTGTGATCGCTTTTACTGTATCTGCGAGTTGGCCGCATAAGCTTTGCAATTCATCGGCCGAGTCAACCAGCATAGTAGCCCAGGTTGGCGACCATTCCCGCCGCCTGATCTCCTTTAGAGCCGTAGACTCAAGATTTCCGGCAGTGTGTCCATGGATACGCAGATTTGACACGACCTCGCGCAGCTTAGCCAGGTCCGAGCGGTCGTGAGCAGTGGCAGACGGCCAGCAGAGCCTAACTGAGGTTATATCCGTTCGGCTTACGACAGTTCCGACTGCATAATAGGCCGTCAGGCCGTTTGAGAAAGGCCGATGAATTGTTTGCACATACTCATTAAGCTTGTCTTTGAGTTCGCCCAGGTTCTGGGATTCTAAATCCCAGTGGTTCTCACCGATATCTTCATTCGCTTCGTAGGAATTTCGGAGCTGTTTAAGAACTTCCAGTTTGCTGGATTTGTTAGAGTGAAGTTCGAGGCAAAATTCACCTAGACCTATTTCTTTAAGGCGGCGGTAGACGACATTGAGGGCCGCAGTTTTTTCTGCGACAAAGAGGACTGTTTTGCCCTCCGCCAAGCACTGCGCAATTGTGTTGGCTATGGTTTGGCTCTTGCCCGTTCCAGGTGGACCAACCAAAACAAAATCCTTGCCCCTGGCGGCCGTGGCAACTGCGGCCAGTTGGGAGGAATCTACGGGCAAGGGGCAAAAGACGTTTTGTGGCGGCAGGCTGCTGTCTAATTCCCCGGGAGCGAGAAAGGCGACGCCATCTTTGTAGGTCCGGGATGGCGTGTCCAGCAGATGGCGCACAACAGGGCTCTCTTTAAGCGTTTCAGTTCGGTCGACAAGGTCTTTCCACATGAGGTATTTGGCAAAGGAAAAGAGGGCTATTACAACCGTACGGGATACTTCCCAGCCAGGGATATCTTTGATCGCTATCTCAACAGTCCGCCATATTCTCTCAATATCCAGCCCGCGTGCTCCCTTGAGTAAATCATTTTCGATTGCATCGAGGCCGGAAATCTCGAAGTCCTTGCGAAGCATTTCTATCAGCGTCAAATTGAAACGGGGCTCGTCATCATGTAGGGACAAATAAAAGCCTGATTGAACGCTTCTCCGTTCGAGCTTAACTGGAATGAGGACCAGTGGAGCTCTGCAGGGTTTCTCTCGCTCCACGGGTTTCCAGGACAAAAAACCCATACCCATGAACAGGGTATTTGCACCGCCTTCGTCCAGCGAATTCCTGGCTGCCCGATACAGTTCAAGGAGTCTGGTGTCCAATTCATTTCCTGGCAGTGGGGATAATACCTGATTGCGGTCGAGCGCATCGCGCGCATGGCTCAATATCAGATCTTCCTGATGTCTATTTTTGTGCAGCGAGTATTCGCGCGGGTCGACGTCATATTGCTCGATGCTTGGAAGGACACGAAGCCTATGTCCCTCTGCGAGTCTATCTTCCAAAAGGGCTGGGGCAGGGGCGATCAGTTCGACAACGCGTTTGGTGGCTCTGAAATTGAGCAGGTTGTTTCGCGCCGAAAGATCCAGGAGCCTTCTTTGCCACCTTTCAAGGCGGGTCAGCGTCCCCTTTGACGCCCGCTCCTCGAAAGCTGTGGCATCAAGTGCAAAGTCCGGCGCCTCTTCTAACTGCGGTTGGCTAATCTCCTCACATACCTTTCGGGACAGACGCTCCGGCCCGGCTCCTTCAGCCAATGCCAACGGAAGAATGCGTTGAATCCTTGCCCTGCGAACATCCACAGCGAGGTGGAAAAGGCCTTCTTTCTCCCCGGATAAGTGTCCTTCGCCGTATTCACGAGCCCACTTGAAGGAAGGGGGCAAACCCTTGCTTTGCGTTGCTAGAGTACTTTCGAATAGAATGAGTTCCTGCAGGTGGAGACGCTTGCGCAGAGCGGTAATATCGTCTACGACCGCTGTGGAGAAGGTTTCATCGGAGAGCCAGCACCCAAGGAATGAATGACCTTGAGTGAAGACGAGAACGGGATTTAACCCGCACTGTTCGATGCAGGAGGCGAAAAGCATTGTGAGGTCTAAACAAGTTCCTACGCCAGCTTGGATGACTTGTGACGGGGGACGAACTTTCTGACCGGTTTGTTCGAAGCTTGCCGGGGGCAACACGTACCCGATCCCCAGTCCACAGACGGCATTCCAAAGAGCCGACATCTGTTCCCATGCGCCCTTCTTTCCTCGCCCGTAGCCAACTGTGGAAGGCTCCTTGCCGTGGGTTTTCAGGATGTCTATCGTTTTTCGGAGGATTTGCTGCACAGTAGGATCATTTGGCTGCACAAAAGCGGCTGCCAATTCAGGAAAGTGGGCGATCCCGCCCCACTCATTTCTTGCCAGGAGTTCGACCTGGAGGCTCAGTTTGGTGATCTCATCGCAGCCTTTGCGCAGCAGAAAATGAAGCGAGCCCTTTTCCGCTTCGTTCAATCGAGCGAGCGCTCCTGCGTCCATGTCCAGATCCAGATTTGGGATCCGATAGCGTTGTCCAGGCCCTATCTGGGCTATACGCCAGGTAGAGGATATGAAAAAAATCGGTGAGGAGCTAACGATCAACTCAATATCTTGTAGGGGTTCTGTTCCCTCGTTGATAATTGCAACGTCTCTGAGAATTGGCACCGCGTTTTGCTGTAGTGCGAATGATATTTTGGGCGCCACAAATGCTTCAATTCGTGCAGATGAGTCCATGGTGCAATCCCTGATGAGAGGAAACACGATCATCGCTATATGGCACGGCACGATGTCCAAACGCAATGTTATTTTGCATCGGATTGTTATGTGATACAGAGTGGCCTATATCTTTGAAGATGAATGGACCCTTTTTCGCGCTCATTTTTTGAGGACTGATACTGGCCGTGCCGGGGTCCTGGACTACCATTTCGACCTGCCGGTTTTAGGAGATGGCGACGAAAACGGGTTGATTCTTTTCCCGCACTACGCAAACCGCATCATACCGGGGTGGTTCGATAAGCGGCTTCCGTGGCGTGGTCTCGGGAAAGAACACGTGGATCGGATGGTCATGGTTTGTCCCTCCGGGGAATTTATTGGCGGCCTGCCGTATAAAAAGATTGCGGACCGGGAGGATTTTGCGTTTTTCAGGGGCCGGGACGCGGAGCGCGTCGCGTACTGGAATGGAGTCGTTGCGGCCGGGGCAAGTCTTGGCGAAGAGTTTCTGGAGGCGGTCGAAACGGGGGCGATTCGGGAGCTGGTAAGGCCCATTTCGGAGATTCCGTGAGGGGTGGCGTAGGGGTGTTATTGTTGGGCTGCGCTTCAAAAGAGCAGAGCATGGGATTAACGCAAAGATAAAGATACAAAATCAAACCACAGAGGCACAGAGGCACAGAGAAAGAAAACTCTTTTTTTGACCGGCCGGGGAGACGACGGCCGGTCAAAAGGGCTCCGCCTTCGGCGCGATGCACTCACTCCATGGCCGGCGGAGCGGAAAGCGTCATCAGTCATCAGCGTGGTCCGTGCTGTACGAAAAGGCTTGAAATCCCCCCAACCCCCCTTCGAAAACTTACAATTACCCACACATGCGCCCAGCTATCTCCTTTTGCAAGGTTGCAAAAAAGGGGGGCCGCCGCCTCCTTGGATGCGGTTTGAACGAACAGGAAACTTAAAGTTTTATAAGATTCTTTTGTTGGGTTTCGCTGCACTCAACCCAACCTACATTTGCTCCCCGGCGAATTTTTAGGCGGCGTCCAGATGGTTTTTCCCAAACGAAGTTTCATAAGAGGGGGGGCGATCAGGCCAAGCCCCTTTCTTGGGAGTCTCCGCTAAGGGGTAAGTGGGCGCATGTGTGGGTAATTGTAAGCTTTGAAAAAAAGAGGGGCGATTGGGGCCGGCCCCCTTCGGCGATTGACTCGGCTACGCTGGTATTTTGGAGATTATGTTTGCCCGGCGATATCGCCGGGCAAACATCAGGCCGTCTTTGCCTAGAACGAAATGCGCAGTTCGCCTATCACGCCGTTACTTCGCGCCCGGTTTCCGACAAGGCCGATGTAGCCAAGCGAGGTGGAGAGGCCGCATTTGCTCTTGAGGGTTAAGCCGGCCCTTATGACGGCCATGTCCTGGCTCATATCGGGAAGGGGAACGGTCATGCCCAGAGGCGTGTCGACAAAAGAGATGTTCTCGCTGTTCGGGGACAACCCGAAGCCGTGCTGCCAACCGGCCTTAATCATCGGCACGAGGACGCCCCTGGAGGTATAAAAGGGCCGCTCCACCTCGATCCCCACTTCGGAAAATACCTCATCGGTTGTGTGGCCGTTGATTTTCATGGCTGCAAGCGCCCCCGTTTCGTCGATAGCGCCTTCGCCAAGATTGTAGTAGCCGATGGAGGCAAAGGGCTGCACGTTCCATTGGCGCACTGGAAAACTGTGTCCCGCTTCGGTCAATACCGAAAAAGCGTTTCCCCTGTGGTTGCTGTCATTTAGGGATGGGGGCAGGGAACCGATGTCCACCAGGCGGCTCATCGTATAGTGATGGTTGCCGTAGGTGAGGATGCTCTCCACGTAGGAGCGATCGTTGAAGTAGGTGCCGTAGACAGAGCCGTAAAGGCTGTTGAGGTCGCTGTCGCCGGGCATGCCATACATGTTGAGCGTGGAGTAGGAATAGCCGAAATTTGCGCCCAATATGAGATTGCGGGTAAAGGCGCGATCAAGGCCCAGGGCGAAGCCGCTCGTGCCGAGATCATAGCCGGAATTACCGCCAGGCGAGTCTTGGTTACCCCATTGGCCAAAACCCTGCATCCAGAACCCGAGCCCGGAAGTGTCCTGTTGAGCGCCGGCCAGCCCCTGGCCCCCCTTGGATGCGAGGAGCGGAAAGGAAGTCTTTGAAAGCGCGCCGGGCGTCGTTTGCGCCCGCTCAAGCGAGCGCAGGGTCTCCAGGCGCTGCTGGAGCGCGCGCTCGTATTGCCTGGTGATGTCGAAGGTGGCGTTGGTAGCCGCCCAATAGAGACTCGGAGTCAGGCTGTCAAAGGCGGCCTGGAACCTGGAGGGGGCAAGCCTCTGAAATTCGGCCAGGAGCAGGGCGAAGCGGCCGGAGGGATCATCTGCGATCAGTTGGTCCAGGAAACCGCCCACCGCCTTGCTTGTCGGGTCGTAGCCAACGGAGGTAAAGCTGCCTACGTTTGAGACTACCTGGACTGCATGGCCGCCGGTGTAGGTGAGGCTAAAGTCCAATAAAGGGGAATTGGCAGGCAAAGTACTTGCCAGGCTCGTGGCCGCGAAGCTTCCCGTTACATTTCCCGTAAGCACGGTGTAGGCGGCGCCGTTTTGGAGGGGCTGCGTGTTACTTAGCGCTATTTGCAGCCCGCCGCCCAGGTTGGCGGCCCCGGAGACGTTCAAACTGCCGCAACTGCCGTTATTGCCAAGCGTTACCTGCAATATCCCGGCGTCGGCCTGGATGAAACCGCCGGTGAGAGCCGTAGCCGTCGCGCCGAGGGCGACAAGGCCGGTGTTGGTGAATATGCCGTTGCCAAGGTTTACTACCGGCCCGGCATTATAAATCGCGCCCGGATAGTTGTTGACCGTAATGTTGCTCACGCCTCCGGGGAGGCTGAGACCGCTGTTTAAAGACGAAGCCGCCTGAACGGACTGGGTGATCGAGCCGGTGATTGCGCCGTGATTTTCAATGATCAGATTCCCGAGTTGAGGCGCGCCGTAGGAGGCTTGCTGCGTAACCGCCGTTCCGGTTGCTCCGTCCAGGGTGGTGATTGCGCCAAGATTGAACAGTTCATTGTTGGCTCCATCGAGGAAGAGGACGCCATAGCCATTGTAGGTGGTGAGGGAGCCGTCGGGATTTGTCGCCGTGCCGGTGTGGCCGCCCTGCGCCAGGCCGTAGTTCGCGCCGGGTTGATTGATGGTGACGTCGATATTGCCGTCGCCCTTGGCGCCGAGGCTTTGGGCCACGATGGCCGATGAGCCGAGTCCGTTGACGACAATGTTGCCGGGAGTCGCGCCGGGACCGTTTAGGGTGACGGACACATTGCCCGCCTTGTCCCCGCCGGCCGTGCTCTGGGCGACAATACCGTCGGCGTCCTGGCCGTAGGTGGCGATGTCGCCGGTCTGTGTGACGGAGACATTTCCGCCCGTGCCGCTCGCGCCGCTGAAATTGCTGCCGTTATACAGGTAACCCCACAGGAATTCGTTCGTTTTTGAGCCGCCGCCGCCCGAGCCCCCGACGCTCTGTGCGAAGATTGCGTCGGAGTCGTTTCCCGAGGTTGCGATGTTGGCGGTGTTGGCGACCGTGACATTTCCGCCCGAGCCCCCGCCGCCGCCGCTGCCGCCGATATTTAGCGCCAGGCCGAAGTACTGGGTAAAGTTCATGCCGTGGAAGGGCCCCCCGAGGGTGCTGGCGGACCCGCCGCCCCCGCCTATGCTTTGGGCATAGATACCGTAGGCCTGCTGCCCGGAGGTGATTATGTTCCCGCTGTTGGCGACCTGGACCGCGCCGCCGTTGCCGGCCGCGCCGCCTGAGCCGCCTATGACGATCGTGCCCAGTTGCAGGCCATTGTCCGTACCGCCCCCGCTGCTGTTCGTGTCGGTGAACATCTGGCTCTGGTCGTAGGAGGCAACGCCTCCGCCCCCGCCCAGGCTTTGAGCGTAGATGCCCTGCGCGCCGTCGCCTGTCGTGGTTATGGCGCCGGAATTGGTTACTGTGACATTGCCGCCGTTGCCGCAACTGCCTCCGCTGCCGCCCACGCTGAAGGCGAGGTCTAAACTGGGCAGGACCCAGCTTTTCCAGTCGTTCAAGTCTTCGGAGGGTATTGCGAGCCCGTTGGCGCCTTCGCTGCCCGAGCCGCCGCCGCCGCCGACACTTTGCGCAAAGATGGCGTAAGCGCCAACGCCGGAGGTCTTCACGGCGCCGGAATTGGTTACCGAGACATTGCCGCCGTTGCTGGCCCCTCCGCCGCTGCCGCCCACGCTGACCGATTCTTTCAAATTAAACCCCGCGGCCTCGTTGTTTTTGTTGCCGGCCTTGGAGAGAGCGGTTACCAGGGAGTAATTATTACTATCGCCGCCGTCTCCGCCGCCTCCGCCAACGCTTTGGGCAAAGAGGCCGTAGGCTTGCATTCCCTCGGTGGCGACATTGCCCCCATTGGCGAGGGAGACCGCGCCTCCGTTATTGCCGTTGCCGCCCCCGCCGCCGACCGAGACGGCGCCGACAATGTTGGCGCTCGGCAAAGCCATGGTGCTCAGTTCATCTTTTGTGGCGGCCGGGTCGATGGTCAGAACGGAACTGGCGCCCCCGTCACCGCCTCCTCCTCCGACACTCTGGGCCTCGATGCCGTAAGAGTTATCCCCGGAGGTGAAGATGTTGGCAAAGTTTTCGACCGTTACCTGCGAGCCCGCGCCTCCAACGCCTCCGCCGCCGCCTACCGATACGTTGCCGGTTATGTTGAACGTCGGGTTCTGGCCGAATCCGGGCTTGATACTGTACGTGTTGGCCGCCCCGCCGTCGCCTCCGCCGCCTCCGATGCTTTGGGCGAGGATGCCCAAGGCGGAGTCTCCCGAGGTGGTGATGGCGCCAAGAGCCGGATTGGTGGCCCCACCGTTATTTACGGTCACACCGCCGCCTGCGCCGCCGCTTCCCCCCGTACCCCCGATGGTGACGGCGCAGTTAAGGCCGCTCGAATAGCTGGGGAAAGATCCGTCCACGGTCGTACTCCAGCCGCCGTTTCCACCGCCTCCGCCAACGCTTTGGGCCTCGATGCCGATGGCCGATTGACCGCTTGTGGCGATTGCGCCGGTGTTGCCGACCTCTACGCCGCCGCCCGAGCCTCCTCCGCCGCCCGAGCCACCCACGGCCACCGGGCCCCCTATGCTCATCGTGCCCAGGCTTGCTACCGAGGCATTGACCGCGACGCTCCACCCCGCGTTCCCCCCGCCGCCTCCGATGCTTTGGGCCAGGATGCCGTAGGAGTCTTCTCCAAGGGTTGTAATCCCGATCTGATTGAGGACATTGACAAGGCCGCCTGCGCCGCCCAGGCCGCCTGCGCCCCCGATGCTCACCGGAAACGCAAAGGCGCCCTTATAGCCGCTGGTCCCCAAGGAAGCATCGAAGGTTGCCGCCACACTGCCTCCTCCGCTGCCTCCTCCGCCCCCGACGCTTTGGGCGAAAATGCCCACGGCCTGGTCGCCGAGAGTGGTGATGGCGCTGCCGCCGTTAGCGGGCGCGAGATCATCGACAGTGACGCCGCCCCCGTTCCCGCCCGCGCCGCCCGAACCGCCCAAAGACACCGCGACACTCATGGAAAGGGGGACGTCAGGGGTGTTGGAGCTGATACTGCCCGCCCCCGACCAACCGGCATTGCCACCGCCTCCGCCGACACTTTGGGCTAAAATGGCATCGGCCCCGCTGCCCAAAACCGTCTGCGAGCCATCGGCGTTGGCGACGATCGAGCCCGTGGAGATCGAACCCGTGTTGTCGACGGTTACCGCCGCGCCGTTGCCCCCCGCGCCACCGCTGCCCGAGACGGAAACACTGGTGGAGAATATCGGGGTATAGTTGCCGGAAATGCTGAAATCGCCGTTACCGCCTCCTCCTCCCACACTCTGGGCCTCGATGCCCCGGGAGGTGTCATTTTTGGTGGCGATAGCGCCGGCGTTATAAACGTTAACTACCCCGCCCGCGCCGCCCCCGGTTCCGCTGCCGCCAACGCTTACCGGGAGGGCCACGATGCCTGCGGCCACGTCCCATCCGCCCTCGCCCCCGCCTCCGCCAACGCTTTGGGCCATGATGCCCTGCGAAGCTACGCCTGTCGTGAAGATGTCGCCGCTCGAATAGGCGCCGCCGGATCCGATATCGACTTGACCGCCGCCTCCGCCCGAGCCGCCCGAACCGCCGATACCCACGAGGCCGCCGATGCCCGCGGTCACATTCCATCCGGCCGCGCCGCCTCCTCCCCCGACACTTTGCGCCATCATTGCGGCGGCATCGCTTCCGGAGGTGGAAAGGGTATTATTGCTCGAAGCGGCGACATTGCCGCCGTTGCCCCCGCCTCCGCCGCTGCCCCCGATGCCTATGCTGACAGCGTTTAGGCCTGCTGTGACGTCGTAGTAACCGGCGCCGCCGCCTCCCCCGACGCTTTGGGCAAAAATGGCGTAGGCCGAAGCCCCGGAGGTGGAAATAACGCCGTCGTTCGATGTGGCGACATTGCCGCCGCCCCCGCCGCCACCGCCGCTGCCGCCCATGCCGAAGTGCAGGCCCAGACCGTTGCCTGCGTTAATCGAGTAGTCGCCTTCTCCGCCGCCTCCGCCCACACTTTGGGCAAAAATGGCGTAAGCCGAAGCGCCGGAGGTGGAGATAGCGCCGGAGTTTGAGGCGGCGACAATGCTCCCCTTGCCTCCCGAGCCTCCCGAGCCGCCGATGGAAACGCCCGCGACGGTGGAGACCGAAACCGCGCCGCCGCCGTCTCCTCCGCCTCCGCCCACTCCCTGTGCCTCGATGCCATAGGCGGATTCACCCAGAGTGGTGAGCGCGAGGTAGTTTGTGAGCGCGACCTGTCCGGCGTCGCCGCCTGCCGCGCCGGCGCCTCCCAGGGCGACTATGGTTCCGCTGGCGCCGCCCGCCCCGCCCCCGCCTCCTATGCTTTGAGCCAGGATCGCAGCGGCGCCCTTGCCTTGAGTGGCGATGGCGCCGGAGTTATTGGAGGCAGCGCCAGTGTCGACTGTGACTGCGCCCCCATTAGCCCCGCCGCTCGCAGCGGCCCCCCAGGCAATCAGGCCGTAGGCCGCCCCCCCCCCCCCCCCCCCCCCCGCCCCCCGCCAGGGCCCGGATCCCATAGCCTATAATCCGCCTTATGATAAATAACGC
>JARLHO010000163.1 GCA_031292215.1 Syntrophobacteraceae bacterium
GAGACGACGGCCGGTCGAAAGGGCTGCGCCTTCGGACGCCCGATTGGCGAAGCCTCTTATTGCTTCCTTCTCCGTCCACGCGGGGGCAGGTTCTTTTTCAGAGCGGAGGCAAAGCTTAACTCGGCGGTGAACGGTTACAAAATTCGGCGGTGGCCACCCCCTTGTCGCCTCTTGACAGTCCCCCTCCGAGGTCATATCAAAGGCCCAGCACAGCCGATCCCGTCGATTGGCGCGGACCAATCCTCGGTTTCCGGCGGAAGACGACCGCATCTTTTTTTTTCGCACATGACCTTCTTGGCTCGTTTCATTTTGCGCGGCGCACGCAGCTTTAGTCTTTTTTGAGAACTGACGACTTTTTTTAGTGTGGGCAATTTTCACAATCCTCACAGGCGATGGAATCTATTTTGGCGGAGCAATCGCTAAAGACAGGGCTATGTCGGTCGCCTGCCATGCACCCGCATCTGGCTTCGATACGATCGATATTGGAAGACGTAAGACATGTCACCATGTCGGAGCAGTCCGAGGATGGAAGCTGGCGCTATCTGCTCGAAGGAAGCGTCCTGGCAAACGCCTACTATATCCTGGTCGAAGCCTTATTCCCTCCCTCGGACAGACTTCTTGTCGAAAGCCTGGCCAGGTCCATGGAACGACGACAGATGGCCAATGGCGGCTTTGGTCTTTTCCCGGAGCATCCCGGAGATTTCAGCACTACGCTTGAAGCTTACCTGGCTTTGCGCCTGGCCGGCCGCCCTCCGGAAGCAGAAAGTGTCGCGGGGGCCAAACGGTTTCTGTGCGCGACCCGGCATGAGCAGAATCTGTCCAATTTGACGCGGGTAACGCTTGCCGCCTTGGGTGTCATACCCTGGTCGGCAGTCCCGGTTTTGCCTCCCGAAATAATTTTGCTGCCGGGCAGGGTCCCTTTTAGCCTCTACGATCTGGCGAGCTATACGCGCGTGCATATGCCCGCGATTATGCTCCTTGCAGCCATGAACGCGAGCCGCGAGGTTTCCCTCGCCTCGGAAATAAGGGCTCTTCTCGCTCCGCGCCATTTGCGGGCCACGGCATGCTCGCACCCCCTGCTGGGACGGCTCGACCGGCTGCTCGGGCCACTTCTAGAGCCGATGGTCACACTATGGCGCGCAACGGGGGCCAGAAAGCGGTCCATGGAGTTATGCCGCCGTTTTATCAGGGATCGGGTCGAAGCGGACGGAACGCTTGGCAGTTATTTGCTCTCGACGATATTTTCGATGTTTGCGCTCTCGTTTCTTGGTCGGCCGGAGGATGCCGAACTGGTTTGCTGCA
Organism: Syntrophobacteraceae bacterium; assembly: GCA_031292215.1. Classification (GTDB taxonomy): domain Bacteria; phylum Desulfobacterota; class Syntrophobacteria; order Syntrophobacterales; family Syntrophobacteraceae; genus SbD1. The sequence continues at coordinate 1,303 of JARLHO010000163.1, forward strand.
TGAAAGCTGGGCTTAGGGGTTTTACTTTCGAGAAAAACGGCGAATTGCTCATGCAGCCGTGTACTTCGGCTGTGTGGGATACGGCGCTAAACGTCGCGGCTTTGCGCCGTCTGGGAGTTTCGGACAGCGACGCCTCGCTTCTTCGAGCGGTCGATTGGCTTTTGGACCGCGAGATCACGGTATTTCCCGACCTTTGGAAGCGCACCCCGGCAATCCGCGGAGGCGCCTGGGGATTTCAGGCGGTTAACCGCTTTTATCCGGATGTCGACGACACCTGCGCGGTTCTAACGGCCATAAGCGGTCTGGGCGACCGGTTGGAGCCAAGGGTGGGCGAGGCATTTGCCCGGGGAGTCGAGTGGGTGTTGGCCATGCAAAATCGTGACGGGGGCTTTAGCGCTTTCGATGTTAACAGCTCCCGGCAATTTCTTGAGCGGCTGCCCTTTAACGACATGGGCCGCGCGATGATCGATCCGAGTTCGGCGGACATGACCGGGCGCACCGTGATGTTTTTGTGCGATCTGCGCGACGGGAGGGCCGCCCGCTCGATTCAAAGAGGACTAGCCTGGCTTTACTCGCACCAGGAAACAGACGGTTCGTGGTGGGGGCGCTGGGGGATCAGTTTCATCTACGGGACCTGGGCCGCGCTCCTTGGCTTGGGTGCGGCCGGGGTGAATCGATTCAATTCCAAGATCGTGGAGCGAGGATGTAACTGGCTGCGATCGGTGCAAAACGGTGATGGGGGCTGGGGGGAGTCCTGCCGCTCGGATGTGGATGGATGCTTTGTGGGGCGCTCGGAAAGTACGCCTTCGCAGACCGCATGGGCCCTGGAAGGTCTTTTGGCCTCAGGTTGCAGTCCCCGGGAGGCCGCTTTACGGCGCGGTATCGAATTTTTGATCGAGAGGTATCGGCCAGGGATCGGGTGGGAGGAAAATTACCCGACGGGAGCGGGATTTGCGGGCAAATTATATCTCATTTATCACAACTATGGAAACCTGTGGCCGACAATGACGCTTTTGCGGGCAGGCCGTATTCTGGAAATGCAACTGCTGTCGCGGGCCGAGAAAATTATCCGCCCGGCGCGATGCGCAGCCTTATAAAACCTCGTAGCCTGCGGGGTGGAAACTCTTAGCTTGAAGGAGTGCCCGAAGATGAATTTTCAAACTACTGCGGCTTACCGCGCCCCCGGACACGAACGACGAATCCTGTGCGTATTCCCCAGGTATGGGATGTCGTTTGGAACCTTTAACTACTCGTTTGCGCTGGCCCCGCCTGTCAAAGCCTTCATGCCGCCGCAGGGGTTGCTTCTCATTGCGGCGCTGATGCCCAAAGATTGGCAGGTCCGGTTCATCGATGAAAACAATGCGTCGGCCACCGTTGAGGATTTTCGTTGGGCCGACGCGGTATTTACCTCCGGCATGCACATTCAGCGGGAAGCAATACGCGACGTGATAGAGCGGGGACACAGGGCGGGAAAGTCGGTCATACTCGGGGGCGCATCGGCCTCAGCCGCTCCGGAATGGTATCCGGAGGCCGACATTATCCATGCGGGAGAAGCAGGGGACGCAACCCTTAAAATCTTCGAATGGGTCGACCGGGACCCCTCGCGGCCGCCCGCGCAGGAGATATTTTTCACCTCCGAGCGGCTCAGCATGACCGAGTATCCCCCGCCGGCTTATCACCTGATCGACTTATGCCAATACTTCTTAAGTTCTGTGCAATTTTCCAGCGGATGTCCCAACGGGTGCGAGTTTTGCGACGTCCCGGTCCTCTACGGTCGAAAACCTCGGCGCAAGACACCGGCGCAAATCATCGCGGAACTCGATCTCCTTGCGGCGGGCGGCGCACCGTCTGTCCATTTTTTGGACGACAACTTCTTCGGCGACCCCGAAGCCACGCGCGAGTTGCTCCATGAGCTGGTGGCCTGGCAGGACAAATGGGATTGCCTTGTGCGTCTATCCTGCGAAGCGACCCTGGAGATTTCCCAGCACCCCGATCTTTGCGAACTGCTCCAAAAGGCCTATTTCACCAACATCTTTTGCGGAGTGGAAAGCCCGGAGCCCGAAGCTCTGCGGGCCATAAAGAAATCCTTTAACACAAAAACCCCCATCCTCGAGGCCATCGATACCTTCAACCGCTATGGCATGGAGGTCGCCGTAGGGCTCATCATGGGCTTTGATACGGACACCGCGGAAACTCCCCGGGTGCTCGCCGACTTTGTCCGCGCCTCCCAGACCCCCGTCACCACGCTCAACATCCTCTACGCCCTGCCCAAAACCCCGCTGTACAAACGGATGGAAACGGCCGGAAGAATCGTCTCCGACACAGGCCGAGACTCCAATATAGAATTCCTGCGACCCTATGACGAGCTGATCAATGACTGGCTTGGCCTCATCGCGGAGGTGTATGAGCCCCAAGCCCTCTACCAGCGCTACGAAACCCAGGCGATAAAAACCTACCCCAATCGCCGCCGTCCAAAATTCCCGCTGCGCCAGGTCACCCCTCGCAATCTTCGCCGCGCCTTTTCCATTTTTATCCGGCTGATCTGGCATGTGGGAATCCGCTCCGATTACCGCAGGGTTTTCTGGCGGATGTTTCGAACCCAGTTACGCCGGGGGCTGATCGAAAACATTTTCCAGATAGCCCTCGTCGCCCACCATCTCATCCTGTACAGCCGCGACACGATCGCGGGGCGCATACACGCGTGCCACTTCGCTCCCCGCATTCGGTGGCAGACGTCGTCTGCCCAATTGCAGGAGACTGAGTCAAATGAAACGGCCTCATCTTCTGCTCTCGTCCCCAAATGAGGAGCAGAACTCGTAGATTTTGCTTATCGGGCGAGGCGCCCACCAGTTCCAGCGGCCAAGAAGGCGCATGGTCGCTGGAACGAGCAAACAGCGTACCACGGTTGCATCGATTACGATAGCCAGCCCCATGGCGATCCCTATCTCCTTTATGACCGTGAGGTCGGCGAAGGCGAACGCGAAAAGCACAAGGGCCATTATCGCCGCGGCGCCGGTGACCATCCGGCCGGTTCGCTCCAGGCTCCGGGCGACCGAGCGGGTATTGTCGCATGTTTTTGCAAACTCCTCGTTGACCCTGTTTAGCAGCAGCACTTCATAGTCCATCGACAGTCCAAAAATCATGCAAAACATCATGATCGGGTTCATCGCCTCGATTGGACCCGGCGTAAAGTGAAGAATGGTCGAGAGGTGACCGTACTCAAAGATCCAGACCAGCGCACCGTAGGAGGCGCTAATTGACAAAATGTTCATCAGCACGGCCTTAAGGGGCAGCAGGAAAGACCTTAGCATGAGGAAAAGCACGAGGTAGGTCACGATGACCATGAAGCCGATCACGCGGGGAGACTGCGCTTTTATGGCCTCGATGAAATCGAGGTGAAAGGCGGTTTCCCCGGTAACCAGCACCTCCGCGCCCACTGGCGGGTGGGATGCGCGAATCGCTCGAACGAGGTTTAGCGCCTCTTTGCCCCCGGCGTCCAAAGAGGTTTGAGCGACGAGCATCACGATGTTTTTCCCAACCGTTTTTTTCAAGGCCGGTTGCAGGCCCTGCGGAAGCTCGGAGACCGGTCGCGAGTAGAGTCGCACGTATCCGCTGCGGCCTATGGCAGGGTTTAGGTCGACTATGCTCTCTACGGAGTTGACGCCGGGAAGTTTGGACAGCCGGCGGCTAAGGTCGTAGAGACCCAAGATGTGGTCGGCGCTAAGCGGTGAGCTCCCGGAATACTTGACCACTACAATGATCGGATTGGAATTGGCGTCCTTAAAATCTGTGTGGAGCTCTTCCCATCCCCTACGGGATTGGGCCGACTTCGGAAGCCCAGTGACATCGGTTGACCCGAGCTCAATGTTTCTAAACGGTATGCCGAGCATGAGGAGAAAGAGGACCGAGGGCACTAATACCCGCCACGGATGAGCCATCACTGCGGAGGCCAGGGTGTGCCAGAATCGAGTGGTTTTCCCGGGATCGGCGCCGCCTCCAAACGGGAGTCTCCACACGTTCACCTTAGGTCCCAAAACGGCCAGAATCGCCGGTAGAAAGGTCAAGGCGTACAAAACGGCGATCGCTACGACAATGGCGCCGGCCATGCCGATCGAATTGACATGGCCGGCGTCTAGCAGAAGTAAACCCAGAAAACCAGTTGCGACCGTTCCCCCGGAGAAAAGAACAGCCCGTCCGGTAGTCGAAATGGTTTCCTCCAGCGCCTCGGGGACAGGCAGGCGCGCGAGTTCATCGCGAAAGCGGCTCAAGATGAAGAGCGAATAATCTATGGCCACTCCCAGGCCAACCATCACGATGACATTTTTGGCGTAGACCAGCACCGGGGTAAAGTGGGACAGCACCAGGGCGCCGGCCATGCCGGCCGTTACGGCGAGCAGGCCGATTACGAGGGGAATAGCGGCCCCGACCACTGAGCCGAACACGAGGACGAGCACCAGCCCAACGACAGGGAGCACCCTGATTTCGCCCCGGCCGGCATCGCGTTCCGCAAGCGTTGTGAGGTCGTAATTGCGTGGGGTATGGCCGAACGCGGTTACCTGGAGCAAGGCGGAATGCACTTTGGCGCGCAACTGCGGGTAGATTTCTGTGGTGATCTCATTTTGGTCTGCGCCGTTGTCCCTTATCTCCACCCTGGCGATTACCGCGCGCCCGTCGCGGGATATATAGCTTTGGTCTACCCTTGACCCTTCATAGGCGGTTTTAACCGATGCCACACGCGGGTCTTTGCGCAGCGGTTCGAGCGCCTGCAGGACTTCGCGCTTGAAGGCCGGATCGGTGGCTCTACGAGTTTGGCTTCGAAGGATCAGGCCAAAGGAGGGCAACCGAGAGGGGAGTTGCCTTTTTATTAAATCAAGCGCCTGCGCGGATTTGGTGTTTGAAGGGATTATTATCGATTCGAGGTGTCCCCCCCGGTTCGTGAGCCATAAGGTGGGGGCAAGGGAAAGAAGCGAAACGACGATTATGAGCCAACGAAAACGATAAACGAGTCGAGCCCAGGATTTCAGCATAATCTCTCACTGTGTGTGAGGCGTAAATAAATTCCAACCGCAGCATAATCCAATAGTAAATCTAAGTACTCGATGGCTAAAGGGGAGAAGTGATATATCCGGGGGGGGTGGATCGGGATTTAGAGGACTTTAGAAAAAGTCTTCTCACGCGAAGACGCGAAGGGATGAATACTTTACGCGTGGGGGGGGGGGGCGAAGGAATGAGCGTTTGGACGACTCCCTGGCCGAGTAAGAGAAGAGAAAAAGGGAATGACGGTTTCGAAAAATTGGGCCCCAGGCGGTGCGGGGGCCGTCTGCCGCATACGATGTGCAAAAAGATAGGACCACTACGAGCTGTGTCAATCAGGCAAAAGCTTAGCGCTGTCTTTCCGGTATTTCGACCGGGTCGCGGGCTGCGTGCGCCACACGCCGCGAAATGTTGTCCGACCGGTCTGGAGGATAATTGACACCAGCCCTGCGAGAGAAACATTGAAGTGCGTTCTGCCGCGGTTATAATCCTTTATCTCGACCGGGTCGCGGGCTGCGTGCGCCACACGCCGCGAAACGTTGTCCGACCGGTCTGGAGGATAATTGACACCAGCCCTGCGTGAGAAACATTGAAGTGCGTTCTGCCGCGGTTATAATCCTTGCCAATCAGCCTTCGGTGAAGTGATTCGCAAGAGGTCGAAACGGGTGTTTCCGATTTTCTGGAATAGATAAGATGTCTTACGAAGATATATTCTCCAACCCTCCCAAGGAAATCGGCAGGCTGCGGGAGGGCCTCCTCGCCTGGTTTGGCGCAAACGGCCGCAGCTTGCCGTGGCGTGTAAATTATTTGCCTTACCAGGTATGGGTCTCGGAGATCATGCTCCAACAGACCCGGGTAGAGACGATGCTGCCCTATTATCATCGATGGATGGCGCGCTTTCCCGATGCCGCCTCCATTGCGAAAGCTCCCGAAGACGAGGTGCTGCGCCTTTGGGAAGGGCTCGGCTACTATGCCCGCGCAAACAATATCAGACAATCGGCCCAGATTTTGGTCAGGGAATACGGCGGTGAGGTTCCGTGCGATTTTGAGCTGCTGCGCAGACTGCCCGGGATTGGCCCCTACACGGCGGGGGCGATCATGAGTTTTGCCTTCGACGCCGATTATCCCGCCGCTGACGCGAATGCCGGGCGGATTTTCGCCCGACTATTCGATATCGCCACCCCCTCGGGTTCCACGGAGTTTGCCAGGGCTGTCCGGGGCTTTTCCTCAAAGCTCCTGCCCCCTGGAAGGTCTCGGGACTTTAACCAGGCGCTAATGGATCTCGGGTCGATGGTTTGCTCCGCCAGGGCGCCCTCGTGCGTCCAGTGTCCGGTATCCTTTTGCTGTGCGGCTTTTCGCAAAGGACTTACCGGTGTTCGGCCCGTTAGGGCTCCCAAGGCAATCCCTACACACATCGTCAGGGCTGCTGTCGTTATGGTCCTGGAGGGCAGGGTCCTCATTCGAAAGAGGCCGGAAACCGGTCTTATGCCACACCTGTGGGAGCTGCCGGGCGGGGAAGTCGCCGAAGGCGACTCACCGGAACAGGCGATTGGCCGGATAGGGGGCGATGAACTCTGCCTTCGGTTGGGGCCGTTGGAGAGTCTGGGGGTGATATTGCACGCCCACACATCGTTTCGCGTGGAGCTGCACGCCTTTTTGTGCAACGGGTGCGACCCCTCGCCCCACTCGGTTGAAACCGGCCCACAGCTAAGGTGGGTATCAATCGATGAACTGGAAAAATTCGCCTTTCCTTCCGCCCATCGCCGGATTATCGGAGCTTTCCTGGAAAGGGTCAAAGAGCAGTAAAAGAGGGTCAAGATTAGGCTGATGGATTGCGCTTCACCCATCAAACGGGGTGAAACGCAGTCTTTTAGAGCGATTTGGTTGTCTTTGAGCATGAATTGTGCTACCTAAGCGGACCCGCTCGGGTTCCGCCAGGCGAGCGCGGAGAATGAAGAGTCGCGGTTCTTCTTGGTATCTCTGGAATAAAGGTGCGATAAATGATCGAGTTGTATGAATTTCTAACGGGCCCCGCTGTCTGGGTCTCTTTTTCCATTTTCATCGGCGGCCTCCTGGTGCGGACGATCTACCTGCTCGGCGTGAGCCTGGAGCGGGACAGGGTTTTCTATAACCACGTCGATATGAAATGGGGGCTGCGCTCGATTTTTCACTGGCTTGTTCCTCTTGGCAGCCGGTCGCTGAGGGCGCAGCCCGTTTTCGGGATAGCTTCTTTCGTCTTTCACCTCTTTCTTTTTGTCGTGCCGCTTTTCCTGCAGGCGCACAATATGCTTTTGCACGAGGCATTCGGGGTTTCTCTGCCCTCACTGCCCGAATCCCTGTCGGACATCCTGACGATTGTATTTTTGGCCGCCGGAGTGATTTTGCTTATAAGAAGGCTGGTGAAACCCGAAGTGCGAATCCTTACTTCGGCGTGGGACTATTTCCTTCTTCTATTCACATGCCTGCCCTTTGTGACCGGCCTTTTCGCCTACCATCAGATCGGCCCCTACCAGTCGATGCTGATTATTCACATTGTAAGCGCCGAAGCGTTACTCATACTCATCCCGTTTACCAAGCTCTCCCATGTTGTCCTGTTTTTCTTCTCCCGTGCTTTCATCGGGTTTGAAATGGGAACGCGCCGGGGAGCAAAAACCTGGTAAAGACGCCGGCATTGCCGATATGGTTTCAAGGTCCGACAGGAGTACGGAAAATATGAGTGAGCAACTTGAAAAACCGGTAAACACGAAGGCGATAAAAGAGCTTTTGAGCCTCAACGACAGCGCCAGGATAAAGTCCTGGCTGAGCATATGTTCGCGTTGCGGTCTTTGCGCGGAGAGCTGTTTTTTCTATCTTGCCAAGAACAGGGACCCCAAGTTGTCGCCCGCCTACAAGGTGAAGGCTACCCTGCTCGAAATCTATAAAAGAAAAGGCAACGTCGATCGGGCTTTCCTGCAGAAGTGCCACGACATCGCCTGGGGTGAGTGCACCACGTGCAAGCGCTGTTCGCTGTTTTGTCCGTTCGGAATCGATATCGCCACCATGATCTCGACGGTACGTTCCATCTGCAGCTCGCAGGGCGTCGTTCCGGAGGGGCTGGTGAGGACATCGGCCAATTACCGCGAATCGGGGAACCAGATGGGGATGGCGACCGAGGATTTCGTGGAAACCTGCACATGGATGGCCGAAGAAGCATGCGATGATGTGCGCGGAGTCGAAATCCCCATAGATAAGGCCGGTGCTCGCATCATGTACACCGTCAATGCCCGGGAGCCGATGTACTACCCGCAGGACATTTCCATGATGGCCCAGATTTTCACAGTGGCCGGGGAATCCTGGACCGTTCCCAGCACGGGGTGGGATTGCACCAATCTGCCGATGTTTGCCGGCGACAAGGCCCTTGCGGGACAGGTAGTCAAGAACATGTACAGTAAGGCGCTTTCCCTCGGTGTCGAGGCCATTGCGATAACCGAGTGCGGACATGCTTACCGATCCGCGCGGTTCGAAGGGCCGTATCTGGCCGGCTACCGGGACGGAAATCCGCCTGTTCCGATCATCCACTCGGTGCGCCTTTTTTACGAATACCTCCGGGACGGCCGGATAAAGATCGACCCGGCAAAGCTCATCGAGGCGCCGGTAACCTACCAGGACCCGTGCAACATCTCCCGAAACGGCGGACTGTGGCGGGAAGGCCGCGAGATCATACAATACCTGGCCAGGGATTTCCGCGATATGAGCCCCAACTCCGAGTACAACCATTGCTGCGGTGGGGGCGGCGGCTTTATTCCGATGGGCCCCGAGTTCAAACGAAGGAGAATGGAGTCGGGCAAGGTCAAGGCCGAACAGATCAGGGCCACGGGCACCAAGATCGTGATCGCACCCTGCCATAACTGCACGGACCAGATAAACGACCTCAACAAGGAATACCAACTCGGAATCAAGGTGGTTTCCTTTAAGGAACTCATCACTGAAATGATGCTTTTGCCCGATCATCTAAAGCCTGTGGAGGCTGAAGAGAAATAGATTCACGATATCGGAATCGGGGTGGTTCTTACGTTTTGAGGAATTTTTATGAGATATCTCTACTTCGTGCTGATCGTTTTAATTTGTGCTCTGTGCTCTCAAACGGCGATGTCGCAGGATGACAGGTTCCTGCTCGATCACAAGGATTTGGGAAAGCACCAAAGGCCCCTTGTGGAATTCAACCATAAACTGCATTCCCAGGATATCCCGCTGGACTGCGTAAGATGCCACCATGATTTCGATAAAAACAAAAACAACAAGGGCGGAGAAGGGCAACCGTGCGACTCGTGCCATAAGAGGAAAGCGTCCAAGAAAATAGTTTCCCTGAAGGACGCCTTTCATGAGCAATGCACGGGCTGCCATAAATCCATGAACAAAGGGCCTGTCACGTGCGGAGGGTGTCACCGCCGCAAGTAGCGTTTTTTTCGTCTTAAGGCCTTAGGATTTTGAGCGCCTTCGTGGTTACATAATGGCTGTTCGCGCCTCTGGAATTGGAGTATTTTATTGCCGGGGCCGATTAAAGAAATCGCCGTGGCGGCGTAATGTACCGATTTCCTCGCATTTAACGGGCAGTGACAGGAGGGCAGGATGCAGATCGTTGAATTAGTTGGAAAAAGCTACAAAATAGATGCCGATGAGTTCCTGCTCGACTCCAATCAGTGGGATGCTGATTTTGCCGAGGAAATGGCCCGGCGAAACGGCATGGCGGAAGGACTTTCCGCTTCTCATTGGCGTGTTTTGAACTGCATCAGGGATTATTTTTCAAAAGAGGGCACCTGTCCAACCGCTTTTGACATCTGTAAGGCGTGCGGCCTGAGTTTGGCTCAATTGGCCAACCTTTTCCCGATGGATAACAAGCGGAGCGCCTATAAAATCGCAGGAATACCCTACTTTAGCCAGTATCCCGCCTACGTCAAGTGTACCGGCCGAAAGAACCCCATCCAGGAGAGGGTATACAGAATCGACATAGAGGGGTTTCTTGTCGATCCCGACGAATGGGACTGCGACTACGTCATATTCAGAATGCGCGACATGAACATCCCGGAGGCCTCCGACCTCCATTTCGACGTCATTCAGTTTCTGCGCAAACAATATTATGCCGCCGGTCGGATACCGACCGTTGAGCAGATCTGCGCGGCAAACGAGATTGACACCGAAGATTTCGGAGCGCTTTTCCCGGGCGACTTTTACCGCGCGGCGATAAAGGTCGCGGGATTGCGACCCGCTGCTCCCGGGGTCGGCAATTAAGGGGGGACATGGCCTTGGGGCGGGCTATCGGCCGGTTTGATTGGAAATAGCGATACCTCCCGATGCACGGCATGGAAGTCATTGCGTCATTTCCACCACCTTGTCGGCATATAGGGGAACTCATCGCCGTCGAATTTTCCATAAACAATCCCCCATTTCGGCCATCCTTGCTTAGGGCTTGTCCGTAAATAAAACCTTTGTGCTTGCATCCGGCTTTTGGCCTGCTTTGGCCGCTCCTCAATCACAAAATCCCGGGGCGAAAGCTCTGCTACGCCTGCGGTTTTGCTCAATCGTCGCGACCAAATCAGCCTCAAAATCCGGCGCAATCCCTAAAAGGTTTATTTACGGACAAGCCCTTAATCGATCAATCGCGGTAAAACCCATCTTTTCCATGGTGAAATCCCTCGGTCCGTACCTGCCCTTCCGTTTTATCCGGGATGAGCGAATCGTTTGAAAACGATCAAGATATCGGAGCCGCATCGACAAGACCTCGTATCCGGCGGAAGTTTTTGGGGCGGCAATTGTTATCCGGGAAATGGAGAAAACAAAAAAATTGCACGATGCGACGAGTAGAGAGCGTACAGCCATTATTCATTATAATGAAAAGGCCCCAGGGAAAATTTATCAAATTGAAAAATAATCACTCATGTTTTCACCATTTTGATTTAAAAAAGTTATTTTTCGGGCTATTTGTATATTCACTGAAATGAATAGGGTTTTTTGGGTTTATCAGCGGGCGGTTCTTAACTCGCTGCGCTTTGCCGCCCGGGGTACGGGTCGTTTTGGGAAAGTGATGACTTGAGCAAAAAGGAGAAATGATGCAGGTTGAGTTGAACCTCCCCGAGTTGTTTAATGCCGCCGAGTATTTTATCGATCGCAATGTTTTAGAGGGCCGCGGGGACAAAGTGGCGGTTCTTTGCCAAGATCGCGCCACTACCTACTCGCAGCTCCAGTCCGGAATGAACCGGGTCGGCAATGGGCTAAAAAGCCTTCTGGTAAGAATGGAGGAACGTGTCGCGCTCCTTTTGCCCGATACCGAGATATTCCCGCAGTGTTTTTTCGGGGCCATTAAGATCGGCGCCGTGCCTATCTGCTTAAATACGTTGATGCGGCCAAAGGACTATCTCTATTTCCTAAACGACAGCCGCGCCAGGGTCCTTATCGTTGATATCAGCCTGCTTCCGGCGATCGAGGAGGTGAGGAAAAATTTCCAATTCGTCGAGCACATTGTCGTAGTTAATGCTCCGGCCTCCGAGGGGACGATCTCTTTTTCCGACCTGGTCAACGGGCAACCCGGCGAACTGCAAACCGCTCCCACCACTCGCGACGACGCATGTTTCTGGCTCTACAGTTCGGGTTCGACCGGGCAGCCCAAGGGGACCATTCACCTTCAGCACGACATGGTCTACTGCGCGGAGACCTGCGGCAAACAGGTTTTACAGATTCGGGAAGATGACATCTGCTTTTCGGCGGCCAAGCTCTTTTTTGCCTACGGTCTGGGAAATAATCTCTACTATCCGTTCAGCGTGGGGGCAACTGCGGTATACCTGCCCGATCGTCCCCTGCCCAGCGCGGTCTACGAAACCATCCGCCGCTACAGGCCCACCGTATTTTTCTGCGTTCCGACATTGTACAACAGCATGCTGCAGGAAGAGGGCGATCTGACAGGGGTCCGGGTCTGCGTATCGGCAGGAGAACCGCTGCCGGCAGACATCCTCAAACGCTGGGTAGAAAAATACGGGGTCCAGGTACTCGACGGCATCGGTTCGACCGAAGGTTGCCAGACCTTTATTTCCAACCGGCTAGGCGATGTCAGGCCCGGAAGTTCGGGCAAGGTAGTCCCCGGCTACGAAGCGCGCATAGTCGATGAAAACCTCCAGGATGTACCCTATGGCGAGATCGGCACACTTCTGATTAAGGGCGACAGCGTTGCCTCCGGGTACTGGAACAAGCACGAAAAAACCAAAAAGACCATGCTCGGGGAATGGCTAAATACCGATGATAAGTACTACCGGGACGAAGAGGGCTACTACTACAATGTCGGCCGAGCCAACGACATGCTAAAGGTTGGAGGCATCTGGGTGTCGCCAATAGAGGTCGAGGCGTGCCTTATAAAGCATGAGGCGGTTCTCGAATGCGCCGTGGTGGGACACCCCGACCCGGAAAGGCTCATAAAGCCCAAGGCATTCATCGTGCTCGGCGCCGGCTACACGGCCTCCCCGGAGCTGGAAAAGGAACTAAAGGAGTATGTAAAAAAGACCCTGGCCCATTATAAGTATCCTCGCTGGATCCAATTTGTCGAGGAGTTGCCAAAGACTGCGACCGGCAAGATCAAGAGATTCGAGCTAAGACAAACGACCGATTAGGGACTAAAAAAATCGCAAATGTCAAGGGTGGACCGGGCCAAGGCCTGGCCCACCCGGAGCTCAATTGAGGTTGAAAAACCTCTTTAGACGCTCAAGAAATTTGCCTTCCTCCACCTTTATCTCTTCGTGTTTTCGGACCAGCCCGGCATGATGTTTCAGACCGGCAAGCCGCTCGGTTACCGTTTTGCTAAAGGCCTCGGCAAGCCTCGAGTTTTCTGTAAGCAGCTTCTGGATGGTCGTCTTGTTTATCTCCAGGACTTCGGACTCCTCAACGGCGATCACATCGGCAGATCTGGGCTCACCGGAAAAAAGCGACATCTCTCCGAAAACCCCCCCCGCGTTTAGCACGGCAACGGTCGAATGGTCCCCGGACACCCGCACCTCGGCTTTGCCCCGGCCGATTACGAACATCGAATCCCCGGCCTGGCCGCCTCGCACCATGTACTCTCCGGGAGCAAAGAGCCGCACGGGGCTAAGGGTCAAAAGCGCCTCCTTTTCAACCGGTGTCAGCGGCTGGAATATGTCGATCCCCTCGATTGCGCACCGGTAGTCGACACAAAGAGTATTTTGCGGACCTTCGGGTTTTATCTTTTCGAGCAGGACGCGCCGGGTGGGGAAAGGCATGTCGATATTTTCCCGGTAGAAGGCGTACCACAGCCTCTCTCTAATTGTCGCACTGGTGGCGCTCACCGTCATGTAGTCCTTGGTCCAATAGAAGGCCTCATAATCGAGGCTCGATTCGCCAAAGCCGGTTATGCGGACCCGGGGCTCGACTTCATAGGAAACCTCGGGTAGACCTTGGAGCGCACTTTTTGCGACATTTATGACGGTTTGGGGAGAAACCGAACACGTTGCCGAAAAAGGGACCGCATGGCGGTGAAGGCCCTCGTAGGCAAACACCTCTATCGGCTCTTTGGCCAGAAGACTATTGGGGAATATCAAAAGCGAGCTGTCGTTTGTGCGCAGAGTCGTCGTGCGCCAGCTAACACTTTGGACCTCTCCCGCACGGTCGCGGAACCTGATGCTGTCCTTAATTTTAAAGGGCTGTTCGATGTGCAGGGAGGCCCCGGCGAAAAAATTTCCGAGGGTATCCTGCAAGGCAAATCCGACTACCACCGAAACGGCGGCCGAGGTGGCGACAAGGCCGGTCACATCGTATTTTAGCACGAGGCCCATCAGGAGCATGAAAAGCGTTGAATAGGAGACCAGCGAAAACATGATCTTCAGTAGGCCGGGAGCTTCCCGCCCGGTGCGTTTGAGATACAGGCCGTCAAAAAAAAGGCGGCTGCACCATCGAATGATCGTCATGCCAAGAAGAGCGTAGCAAAACGCGAGTATATCCCTCAAAATGTCTGCGTGGATCGGACCCGGCGCCCAGGCCCTGAGGGCGAAGTAGAGGGAAAAGCTTACCAGTGTGGCTGCAGCGGGTCGGATTATATGCTTCATTGGAGCGTCCTTACTTGTTTACCAGGTTCCAGATGGCATCCCAGTCACTGTCGGGGTCTTTAAGGAGAGCGCGGCAGCGGTTGGCATAGAGCCTGGAGGGCGGATCGTCGGGGCTTGCTTCCAATAGTTCCAAAGCCTGCTTCCACTTTTTTTCCAGGCAGAAGGCGAGCGCCCGGTTAAAGTCGGATCGGGCGTTGTCGGCGCCGGGTTCAAATACCTCCACGGGGGTCTCGCGCCCCACCACCCGGATAAAGCCCAGCCGTCTTCCCGAAAACCTGTTGGAAGTTTTTTGCCAGGTCTTTGCGGAGACCATTATGTTCGTTCCAAAAAACTTGTTTGCCCCTTCCAGGCGCGAGGCCAGGTTTGCGGCATCTCCCAGCACGGTATAGTCAAAGCGTTTCGTGGACCCCATGTTCCCCACCACGACGGGGCCGGTGTTTATGCCTATCCGCATCCGGATGGGCGAGCCGGCCATACTCGCATAAATTTGGCGCTGCTCCCGGATTTTTTCCTGGCACTTTAGCGCCGCGCGTACGGCGCGTTCGGCGTGGTCCACCTGATCGGCCGGGGCGTTCCAGAAGGCTATGATCGCATCTCCTTCGTACTTGTCCAGGGTGCCGCCCTCACCCAGGATGATATCGGTCATATCAGAGAGCACCCGGTTTAGCAACCGGGTGAGGCTTTCGGGGTCGAGCCTTTCGGAAATCGCAGAAAACCCCTGGAGGTCGGAAAAAAAGATGGAGAGCTCCTTTCGCTCCCCCCCGAGTTTCAGGTGTGAGGGGTCTTCGAGTATGCGCTCGATCACCGCCGGGCTTAAGTAGTGGCGGAAGGCCTTTTTGATGAAGGCTTTCTTGCGGCCTTCGGTCGCGTAATTTAGGACAATGCCTCCGGCAAGGGCTGTTGTAACGGCCAATTCCTGAACGACAACGGGCCACCAGAGCCCGAATAGATAGGTGGCAAAGCCCAAAGCCACCGGCAGGGGAGAAAATAGGGCTATCCAGCAAACGCTTTGCCACGGATGGTTGGCAAAGGAGACGAGGCAAAGCGCGGCCAGAACGGCAAGGGCCGAGGTGGACACGATGACCCAAACGGGTGAAAGATCCCTTAGGAAATCGCCGGTAAGGAGGTTATCGAGTAGCGTTGCGTGGATTTCAACCGCGGGGGAGATCCCAAGAGGTGTGGGGCTGAGATCGGCAAGCCCCGGAGCGGAAAAGCCGAAAAAGACGTAGGCGCCCTTAAAAGAGGCGGCGTCTTTTATGAGTTCCCCGGCGCCGGATCGGCTATTTATTTCCGACTCGATAACCGCGGCGGCGCTGTAGGACTTAAATGCGCCGGGAGGACCCCGGAACCTCAAAATCAGCTTGCCTTCCCGGTCAAGGGGGACCTTCATGGAGCAAAGGTCGAGGCGGTCCAAACGAAGGCGCGCGGTAAGCGGTGAAAAGGAGCGGGCCCGGCCGCCGGGGCTTGCGCCCTTTGCCGCATGCCCCGCGGCGAATGCCGCAAGCCCCGGGGAAGGCACCACGTTTGCGCCCAGCACCCCAAACAGGCTTAGGCGGCGAAATATCCCGTCCGCATCGGGTTCGGCGATAACGTTGGCGAGTGTGGCGGCATTGGCCGCGACTTCTTCGATGGGAAAGGTGGCCGAAAATCTTTGGAACTTCCCTGCGGATTTGACCGCCATAAGCCGTTTAAGATTAACGATGTCGATGAGTTGTCGGTCGGGAATGGAGGCGGGCCAGGTCCGGGAGAAGTTCGCCTCTTTGTGCAGACAAAGGGAGGCTACAAAGAAGGGCGCCCGGCCGATGGCCTCTTTTAGCTTCCGGTCATCGTCTACCGAAATCGGGGAGGGCTCGGAGAACAAAACGTCAAATATCACGGCCTTTGCGCCGTTTCGCGTGCAAAAATCGATAATCGGGGCATAGACCTCGCGGGGCCAAGGCCAGGAGACGCCGATCTGTTTTTTCCCCCAGTCAAGACTTTGCTGGTCGAGCAGGATGAGCTTTACGGCCTTGGTTTCCGGGCCTCCGCAGGCCAAAAAGTGAACCCTCCAGCTCCACGTGGCGTACTCGAACCGGTCAAGGACGCCCGAATGCCAGGCGAGAAGGGAGGCGAGGGCGGCCAGGGCCCCTACAGCGATCCCTTCGACCGCCCTGCGATGTAGTAGGGCGCCCGCCGCTCGAAGCAGGCGCCCGGAAACTGCCATTTAGTATCGTCCCTTACATTAAATAGTGGATAGCGCTTCCCGAAACCTTCTCTGCCTCTGGGCGGAGGGCGCCGGGGCAGGCCGGCCGCTAACAAGGGGCCGTATGTCTTCGATGCGGTCCAGCGGGTCCGGGTGCGTCTTTGCGAAGTCGAGCCCTCCGGGTCTTAGCTGCTTTTTCATTTCCGAAAGCATCTGAGCGAGCGCGCCCGGGTTGTAGCCCACCCGCTCAAGAATCGTTACCGCCCCCCTGTCGGCTTCCCTTTCCTGCCCTCGGGAATAACCGCTTTTCATCATGGTGGAAGTAATGTCGGCGATCGATTCTCCGAATGCCCCGGTGAGTTTGGAGAGTTGAGAGGGGCCATAATTTTGGGTCGCCTCGGAGGCCATGACGGCGAAGGCATCGGTAAGTCTTGAGGCTTTGATCGCCTTTAGCCCGTGTTTTTCGACGACATGGGATATCTCATGGGCCAGTACGGCCGCCAGGGCGTCCTCGGTCTTGCAGAGCCGTATCATGCCGGTCGTAACGAAGATCAGGCCGCCGGGGGCTGCGAAGGCATTGATTTCCGGCGAGTCCAAAACGAGAAAATGGTATCCGCCGAAAGTCTCGGGCCTGTCGCAGGCCCGGGCAAGCGTTTGACCGAGGGTGTTTACGTAATAATTTAGCCGCTCGTCGTCTCTCGGGGTATAAACGGCTAGCACATTGGCCGCGACCGCCCGGCCGAGGTAGTATTCCTGCTCGGAAGTGATGTCCTGGAACGATTTGCCAAGTGCTACAGCAGCCTTGATGGCTGAGCCGACCGGGCCGGGCGCCATTTTTCCAAGGCCCGCGCCTATGCCGTTAGTTATATCCGAGAGGTCCAGGGAGCGGGCGTTTTCGCTCGGGGCAAAAAACAAAAGAGCAAGAAGAGCTGAGAAGAAAAGCGCCCGGGATATCGCGGGTTTTTTCGAAAGGCTCATCTCTTTTCTCCTTTCGAGGCTCTTACTTTTCCATCGTCTAGAAAAGATATCATCTGATCCCTCGATATTTTAAGGCTTTCCATGCGATCGACCCGGGCGTAATCCAATCGAGCGTTACTCGCCCTGTATTGCCTCTCTACGTCTTGGTTAAAACCCTTTCCGGCAAGAGCTATCTCCTGGTTGCTTGCCGAGGAGGAAACTCCGGCGCCGGAGTTTAGCACCACAAGCTTCTCCGTCAGCGCGGACTGGTGAATCCACCCCGTCCGGTTATTCGAACTCTTTACGTCGACCCAGTCGCCCTGCTTCCCAAGGGCCCGGACACGGTCGCCGTAGGCCAGGGGGCAAACGATCGAGCCAAGAAAAGAGGGGGTGGACCTCATCTGAGCCACCTTTACCTGGACGCTCATAAGCCCCGAGTCCGACCAGACCGTTCCCGCCAACACCAATACAAAACCGATAACTAAAACGAAGCTTTCGAGTTTCATGATCCCCTCTCCAGACAAACAAAATGGACCATCGGCCAAAGGACACACCGGTTGATCCGGATAGATATTTCCAGTGTTACGTCCCGTAAGTTATAGGTTATTGCCAACAAGCCAACGACGTAGGGTGGGCACGGCTTTTTTGTGCCCACCGACTGATTTTCAGTATCGTTGAATTTTCGGGACCCAACACTAGCGGGAGCCTTTTTGCACGCCTTTCATGAATTCCCCCAGAGCTTTACCCGCCTCTTCGGGTTTCATTTGATTTATCTGGCCAAATCGATTTTGCGCCGCCCCTAATCTTTTTGCCATATTTCGAGCGGTTATTTGCGCATTGATCGATGCAATGGAGAGAATGGCGCAGATGGCCCCGAAAACGATCCAGGAGAGTCTGGGTTGAAGGTTATGCACTTCTTTCGAGGCAGTGACCAGTAGATAGGTCATCCACACAAGACCCAGAACGGCGCCTATGTAGGGAATGGCATTTACAACGGCAGTAATGGGCGAAATGGCGGCGGCATAGGCAAAACAGCGAAAAGCTACTTCGAAGGGTTCTTGAGAACCCATCGCTTTCCAGATGACAAACAGGATGGCGGCGCCGATAAAGCCAAAAATAACCGTAAAAACAGGTATAAGTATTATGGAGGCAAGGGCCGCCGAAAAAGAGCCGGCAAAACCTATGCCCACAATGCCCAGGATAGCGCGAATAAGGCCGGCCGCAATGGACATCACGACCATAAAAACGAGTGGATCGACAAGGCCCCCCGATTTGGACATCTGCCGGTAGAACGAAGCGGGCGTCATGATTATTTGTTGTAGGATTTCAAGGTACTTAGCGGAATAGCTTTGAAAATCGAATTCCAGCCTGTTTTCGTCCATCTTTACCCCTTCCCGATAGAGATTGCGGCCATTAGACATGGAATAAACTGCGGTGGGAGTAATGTATCATTTTCAATTTGTAATGCAATTGCAATCGTTAAGCTTATCCATATCAAGTTAGGCGAGCTCTATCTCGAAAGGTTTCTCGGGCGAAGAGGCGAAAAGGTGCTATCTAAGTAGGCGATTTAACGGAGGGATTGAGTTGGAACAGTATGGTTGACAGGGCTCTGTTTTAATAGGTATAAAGAAAGACAGGTTTTGACGATTCGGCCATCTTGCCGAACATGACGATGTCTGGGCCTATCGAAGCACTGCACGAAAATCCTTCCGGCAAAGTGTTGTACAAGAACCTGCGGGGAAAAAATAAGAGGGAAAAAATGAGTCGGGAAAACATTGAGTCGAGAAACGAACCGGTTGCCGGCGAAAAGCTAATCGAGCTACGGGTGAACTCGCAGGTCTATGTGCTAAGGGTGGGAAGGGGTCCCGGCGAGCTCGATCCGGCGCATACCCTGGCCTTTACGCTGCGCGAGACCCTGGGGCTTACGGGAACCAAGGTAAGTTGCGATAAGGGGGCCTGTGGAGGGTGTACCGTGCTGCGGGAGGCAGAGGCGGTGCTTTCCTGCATGCTTCTTACAATCGAGTGCGGCGGAAAGGAAATCACCACCATCGAAGGCTTAAAGGACGCGAAAACCGGAGCGCTCGATCCTTTGCAGCAGTCCTTTATCGACCACTCGGCTTTCCAGTGCGGCTACTGTACCCCGGGGATGATCATGAGCTCCAAGGCGCTCCTTACGGCCAACCCTTCGCCTGCCGAAGAGGAGATAAAGGAGGCTCTCTCAGGCAATTTCTGCCGGTGTATCAGTCAATACCAGGTGGTGGAGGCGGTTAAGGCCGTGTCCGGAAAGAAAGGGTGATCCATGGCCCAGCCGTACAGATATATCGGCAAAGCGACGCCGAGAAAAGATGGACTAGATATTGTGACCGGCGAGTCGCGCTTTGTAGACGACCTTAAGTTCGAGCGGCTTTTACACGGCGTAGTGGTAAGAAGTCCGCACGCGCATGCGATGATAAAGAGCATCGACTCGGCCGGAGCGAAAGGTCTTGAGGGGGTGAGGGCGGTCCTTACCCGGGAGGATATTCCGGATTTTAAGTACGGCAACCCGCGCGTCTTCAGGCTTTTGGACCGAAAGGTCCGCTATGTGGGCGACGCGGTGGCGCTTATTGCCGCTGAGAGCGAGCAAATTGCGAGGGAAGCCGCGGGGCTTGTCGCAATCGACTATCATGTCCTGCCTGCGGTTTTTGACGATTATGAGGCAATGGAGCCCGGAGCCCCTCAGCTCTACGAGGAATTTCCCGGAAACGTCCTGCCCCTTGGCGATCCGTTCCTGGGACAAAAGTCCATGGTCGAAATCCGTACCGGGGACGTGGCGGACGGTTTATCGGAAGCCGATGTGATAATTGCCGGCAAATGCGGCTATGACAATCTGCCAAATCCGATGCCGATGGAGTCGCCAAGGGTCGTAGCGAGCTGGGGGCGGGGTGTGGAAGGCCGGGACTGCGTGACTTTTTGGATTTCCAATCAGGCGCCCTACCTCATGAAGGTTATTCTCGGCGCCATTCTGGGGGCAAACCTCGATGTCAGAGTGTTTGGCGGTCCCTGCGGGGGGAGCTTTGGCTCCAAGCTCATGTCGTGGCAGCCGATGTGCTACGCTGCTCTTCTTAGCAAAAATACCGGGCGCCCCGTGAAGGTGGTTTATTCCAAGGAAGAGCATCTTGGCTCTTTTGTTTTACGGCCTTCCTCGCGGCTGGACATCAAAGTGGGAATGAAAAAGGACGGGACCGTGACAGCTATTGCCGGCGACTGGCTAATTGGCACAGGCTGCTATTCCCAGACCACCCAGGCGCAGGTGGCGGTCGGCTGCGGGGAAGCCATGATCGCTTTGCGCTGTAAAAACTGGAGTGTTAAGCCAAAAATTGTCTGCACCAACCGGACGGCCTCGGGAATCGCCAGAGGGTTTGGCGGGCAGGAACTAAAATGCGCCCTTTTTCCCATTTTGAGCCGTGGTATGGAAAAGCTTCAAATCGATCCGCTCGATTTTATGAAAAAAAATTTCATAAAACCCGGCGATGGCTATTTGTGGCGGGATGCGCAGTGGTACGATTACCGAGGGATCTCTTTTACCGCGATGATGGACAGGGGGGCTGAGGTCTTCGGCTGGAAACAAAAGTGGAAGGGGTGGCTTACGCCAACCTCGGTTGAGGGGGCAAAAAGAATCGGCATCGGCGTTGGGGTCCACGGAAACGCCGATGTGGGAGAAGATGTCTCGGAGGCGTACGTGCGAATCGACAGCAACGGGAGCATAGTTGTCCATTCGTGTCTGCAGGAACACGGGACGGGACAGAGGAGCAATGGAGCAAAGGTTGTGGCCGAGGTGTTGCAAACGCCTCTTGAATGGGTATCGATGACCCCGGCCGATACGATGGTAAACCCTTTCGAGTTTGGACCGTTTGGCTCAAGGGGGACCTACGTTATCCTGGGGGCGATAATCAGGGCCGCGGAGGATGCGAGATCAAAGCTCTTCGAGGTTGCGGCGCCGATGCTCGGCTGCGCTGCCTCGGAGCTCGATACGGCCGATGGATATATCTGGGCCAAAAGCGCCCCCAAAAGACGCGTGCGCTGGCAGCGAGCGCTCTTCCAGCGGACAATTCTGGGCTATGGCCGCTTTGAGCCCGATTATTCCCTGTCAAATTGCCTCATGAGCTTTGTCGAAGTGGAGGTCGATACGGAAACGGGAAATCTGGTCTTACAGCGCGTGGTAAATGCGACCGATGTAGGACAGATTATCGATCCGCAAGGTCTTGCGGGACAGCTTTGCGGGTGCCTCGGGACGGCGGGCATCGACTCGGCGATCTTTGAGGAAACCATCCTCGATTCATCGACTGGCCGCATACTAAACGCCAACATGATCGATTACAAATGGCGCACCAGCAGCGAGATGCCAACGATTGATAACGTCGTTTTCCAAACGCCCATGCCCACACACCGGTTTCATGCCATCGGGGTGGGGGAGATCGCGACAGCGCCGGGGCCCTCGGCGGTGCTCATGGCGGCATCAAACGCCATCGGCGCCTGGCTGGACAGTTACCCGGTCACTCCCTGCAAGGTTTTGAGGGCCCTCGGGAAGGTGGGGAACGCGGGGAACAAACAGAGAGCGCATACGGCGAGAAAACGAGGCGCAGGGGATTAGGGCGGGCGCCATAAATGGCCATACGGGAAATATTTGGATGAAAACTTTCGATCATTATGATGCGCACTCCCTCGATGAGGCCCTGGGGCTTCTTGCAAATCGTTGTGGGAAAGCGCGGATAAACGCCGGGGGTACAGACCTTCTGGGGCTTTTAAAAGACGGGGTGCTTCCGCGCTACCCGGAGCTTATCGTAAACATAAAGACGATTCCCGGGCTCGGCTACATCGAAGAGGATGGGGAAAGACTGCGGATAGGCGCCCTTGCCCGGCTCTGCGAGCTCGCCGGCTCAAAACTGCTTCGGGAGCGCTACGCGGTACTCTGTGAGGCCGCCGGCGCGGTCGCCGGCCCGCAGATCCGAAATGTCGCAACGGTTGGCGGAAACCTCTGCCAGGACGTGCGGTGCTGGTATTACCGGTATCCGGCCCACCTCGGGGGGACGATGGAGTGCGCCCGCAAGGGCAGGGGGCCCTGCTTCGCGATAAAAGGGGACAACCGCTATCATGCGATCCTGGGCGGGAGGAAATGCTTTGCGGTTTGTCCTTCGGATCTTGCGGTGGCGTTTGCGGCCCTGGGTGGGCAAATGACGATCGTGAGCCCTCGGGGGGAGAGAAAGATTGCGGTCGGCGACTTTTACAGCCCGCTTGGAAACGGACTTGCGGACGATGAGATTGTAAAAGAAATCGATGTGGCCAAGGCGTTCGGCCCCGGGCGGCAAAGGTTTTTGAAGTTTACGGTAAGAAAGCCGATCGATTTTGCCATCGTTAGCGTGGCCGCGGTGACGGAGGAAAAAAACGGAGTATTTGCCAATGCGCGGATCGCAATCGGCGGGGTCGCTCCCGGACCGTTTCGGGCAGAAAAGGCCGAAGAAAAATTGATCGGAAAAAAACCGAGCGAGGCTTTGGCCGCAGAGGCTGCCGAAGCTGCTGTCGAAGGGGCAAGGCCGCTTTCCAAAAACGGTTGGAAGATCGAGGTCGCCAAGGCATTGATTACAAGAGTGATCGGGAGTTAACGATATATGCGTGGTGTTTTGTCGTTTGTGTCGGCCTTACTTTTGGTTTGTTTTTCCCTTTCGACCGCCATTGCGGGTCCAGTAATAGATCGGGTGAAGGCGCGGGGGGCGGTGCGCTGCGGCGGCGTGGAACGGCCCGGCCTGGCGTTTCCCGACGGCCACGGCCACTGGAAGGGTCTTGAGGTCGACGTTTGCCGCGCGGTAGCCGTTGCCGTGCTGGGGGCCCCGGACCGCATCGAATTCCATGCTTACGAGAACCCCGAAGGTTTCGAGGCCGTACGCAACCAACAGGATGACATCTTCTTTTTGACCGGCTCGGAGATCGTCAGGCAGAATCTGGCCGGTAAAGTCCTGCCCGGCCCAACCGTATTTGTGGAATCGCAAAACGTTATGGTGTCAGACAAATCGGCCGTTCGCGACGTGGCCGACCTGGCCGGAGACAGTATCTGCTATATGATCGGAAGCCCTGAGGAACAGAGCCTCAACGCTTGCTTTGCCGGACTCCACAAGCAGTTTTTCCACCGGGCCTTCTCCGAGTACGGGGAAATGGTCGATACCTACCAGGTGCAAAACTGCCACGCCCTGGCGGGGGAAATCACCTATCTTGCCGCCACCCGTCTCGACCATGGAGTAAACCACCTAACGAGCCGCATCCTTTCGCAGGCTCTTGCCGCTTACCCCATAATGAGCGCAACAGGCCTAACGGATGCGAAATGGTCGGCTATCGTCGCCTGGACAGTGGATACGCTGATCAGCGCGGAGCGGCCCAAGACTCCGTGGAGCAACTCAGGGGCGCAAGCGATGCCGGTCCTCGCCCCGGAACTCGGACTTGGCAAGGGATGGCAGGAGCGGGTGGTTAAGGCTCTGGGAACCTACGCAGAACTATTTGCCCGAAACCTCGGAAGCCAATCGGCTCTTAAGCTTGACCGAGGTCTCAATGCAAACCAGGTGAACGGAGGGCTTCTTCTTGCTCCTTTTGTCCAGTAAGGAGGTCATCAGGCTTCCTTCGCGGGGTTGCGTCCAATCTATGGCGACCGGCAAAGCGGAAGAAAGCGTTTTTGGCTCTGGAGTAGCCGATCTGCAAGACACAGTAAACCTGGGCATGAAGGCCGGGCCGACCGCATGCGAGCGCCAGTTCCGATTCTGATAATGACAGATACTCAAGCTGCTGCCCGTCGTCAAAGTCGGCCAGGTCGTACAACGCATAATGCTCGGCGTCGGGCAGGATGGTCAGTAGCTTATTCTTGCTGGTCAACGTTGAGGCGTTCCCTGTGCGGCCGGCCAACACACCCTTGCCGGCGTTTCGAGGTGCGCTTGACGCCGAAGTTGCGGCACACGGCTGCCTCGGACATACCACCGTCCAACCCGGCGATAATGGCGTCCAGCTTCTCACCAACAAAAAAGGCGCAGACAATAGAACGGAGCCGCAGACGGCAAGGCGAAAGCTCGGTCCCTTTGACCGGCCGTCGTCTTTCTGCCGGTCAAAAAAAAGGTTCCTCATCTTTCCCCTCTGTGCCTCTGAGCCTCTGTGGTCGGCTAATTCTTTTACTTTCTCAATGCGGTTGGCCGCGTTACCAGACCAAAACTAAAGAAACCAAAAACAACAAAAAGGCAAAAAACCAAAGCGAACCACAGAGGCACAGAGAGGACTCTATTTTTGACCGGCCGGGAGACGACTGCCGGGCAGGTCTTTTCCAACTCGTAAGAAATAGGGTTTTGAGTTCAGTCCCCGGATATGATACCAATCCGGCAAACAGAATCTAATTTAAGGAAATAGATGAAAGCAGGCATGCAAACTGTCACCGGGGCGGCCACCGCCTCTGAGGGAACCGTCTTCAGGATACTTGGCGCGGTCAGCGTTTCACACTTTCTAAACGATATGCTCCAGTCGCTTATTCTGGCGATCTATCCTCTGCTGAAAAGCTCCTTTCACCTAAGCTTTGCGCAGATTGGGCTGATAACGCTTACCTACCAGATTACCGCCTCCATGTTGCAACCGCTTGTGGGGCTTTACACGGACCATCACCCGGTTCCTTACTCGCTTTCGATGGGAATGGGTTCGACTTTGGCAGGGTTGTTCGTGTTGGCCCTGGCGCCAAGCTATACCTTACTGCTGGTGGGCGCCTCGCTTGTTGGGGCGGGCTCCGCGGTCTTTCACCCGGAATCCTCCAGGGTGGCCCGAATGGCCTCGGGGGGACGCTACGGACTGGCCCAGTCCATCTTTCAGGTGGGCGGAAACTCGGGCGCAGCCATGGGACCTCTTCTGGCGGCCTGGATTATTCTTCCAAGGGGCCGTGAGGATCTGGTCTGGTTTTCGGTTGCGGCCGCGATCGCCATGGTGGTGTTGTGGCATGTGGGCAGGTGGTGCAAGCGCGGGCAGGCGATCATAAAAAAGAGGGTCTCTTTGCCTGTTGCAAACCGCGAGTCAACGCAACCCGTGGCTTTTCCGATGGTGATCCTTTTGACTTTGATGTTTTCGAAATTCGTCTACCTCTCAAGCCTTAACAGTTATTTTACTTTTTACCTGATGGAAAAATTTCACATTTCGATCAAAGCGGCGCAGATGCACCTTTTTCTTTTTCTTCTCGCCGTGGCGACGGGGACCCTTCTTGGAGGCCCGATAGGCGACCGCATAGGCAGAAAGCGCGTCATCTGGGTCTCAATACTTGGGGCCGCGCCGTTTACGCTCCTCTTGCCCCATGTTGGCCTGGCCTGGACCAGCGTCTTGACTGTGGTCATCGGCCTCGTACTGTCATCGGCCTTTTCAGCGATCCTGGTCTATGGCCAGGAACTCGTTCCCGGCAAAGTGGGGATGGTGTCCGGGCTCTTTTTCGGCCTTGCGTTCGGGATAGCGGGCACGGGCGCGGCGGTGCTCGGGAAGGTGGCGGATATGTACGGGATCGAATATGTCTACTGGTTGTGTTCCTTCCTTCCGCTGCTCGGTTTGTTTGCGGCATTTCTGCCCGACTTCGGACCCTCTGCGGTACGGGCCCGTAAAGTCGTGGCAAGAGTAGAATAAAAATGAGATCGCGCAGTTCTCGCTGGTCGGTTTACTCCGTTTGGCCGGCCTCGTTTACGAGTGCTTCCATTCTGGCTTTGCTCTGAGCGATCAGGCGGCGAGCGCTACCCGTGAGGTTGGCGGTTTCGGGCTTGGTAATCTGTTCGTCGGCGCCAACCGACCTGCCTTTATGAAGCAGCCGATCGTTTATGAGAGAGGAAAAAAGTATGACCGGCAATGTGCCAAGGACCGGGTCTTTTTTGACCGCCTGGCACAGGCTGTAGCCGTCCATTTTCGGCATTTCGATGTCGGAGATGAGAATCTCGACGTAGTGGTTGATCGGGTGGTTTTCTTTTTGACTGCGCTCCTTTAATTCCATGAGCATTGTCAGCGCCTTTTCCCCGTCGCCGGCGCTGGTGACCAGGAAGCCGTCCTTTTCGAGCATACGGGTAAGGATAGTTCTGATGGAGGAGGAATCGTCGGCTATTAGCGCTTTGGCTCGGGGGGGGGCGGCGGCCGATTTGCTGTCCAGCCCCGGGAGTTGATTTGCCTGCGAACCGTTAGGCGGATTTTCCCGCTGTTCGGTCTCGGTCCGGTCTTCCACGCAATACTGGGCGTCTAGTTCGGCGAGGATTTTTTCCATGTCCAGGAGCAGGACATTTCGGTCCTCAAACTTTACGATCCCTGTTACCGAGGACGAAAAGTTTCCGAGCACGGCTTCGGCGGGCTCTATTTCAGACCAGGCAAGCCGGTGAATGCGATTTACTCCTGAGACCTCGAAGGCCATGGTGGTCCTGTTGAACTCGGTAATTATGGCCAGAGGGGTCCCCTGTTGCTTCAGTCTGGGCTTTCCGAGCTGCATGGTCAAATCGATCAGCGGGATGACCTTGTTTCGTAAAATAAACGTGCCGATTACGGCGGGGGGAGAGAGCGGGACCTTATTGACGTGGGGTTTGCGGATGATTTCCAGGACCTTTGCCACATTGATTCCGTAGCATACCCGGCGGATTTCTCCTTCAGACCCCTTCCCTGCGCCGCCGGATTCATCGAGATAGAATTCCACTATTTCCATTTCGTTTGTGCCGGTCTTAAGCAGAATACCCGTTTCGTAAGCCATGATTGCCCCAGTGATTGTTAAATTGTTGTAGAAATTTGTCTGTACTCACTATGATCGGCAGGACTTCGCAATTTCTTCACGCACTTTTTCACCGTCGAGGAAGTTTTGTGGTCGATGTCTGCGGATTGGCCACATTTTTTACTTGCCAAGAATATCGTCCCCGGAAGAGAGGACTTTTGGTAAAATGGAGTTTGAGCGGGGTATGCAAACTTTAGGGGTGGGGGAATAGACGATGAGCCGGATTTTGGTAATTGACGACGATACGGAGCTATGCGAGTTGCTGGCTGATTATCTAAAACCGGAGGGGTTCCAACTCACCTCGGTTCACGACGGCGAACAGGGGCTGCAAAGAGCCATATCCGAAGCCGGGGGATACGACCTGATCGTGCTCGATATCATGCTCCCCGGAATGAATGGCTTCGAAGTTCTCCAGCGTCTGCGCTCCCAAATGGATACGCCCGTTCTCATGTTGACCGCGCGAGACGAAGATGTGGACCGCATCGTCGGCCTCGAGATGGGAGCTGACGACTACCTGCCCAAGCCGTTTAATCCCCGCGAACTGATTGCGCGCGCCCGGGCCATACTGCGCAGAACCCGGGCCGGACAGGAGAGGGGCGTTTTTGCTTCCCGGCCCGAAACCATATCGGTTGGCGATATCGAAATGGATACGGGAAGCCGGATAGTACGACGTAGCGGCGAAAGGGTCGAGTTGACCTCGGTTGAGTTTGGGTTTTTGGAGATGCTTCTTCGCTCAGCCGGACACGTTGTGACGCGCGAGCAACTGGCGGAAGGCGTCCTTGGCCGCTCCCTTGCGGCCTTCGATCGGAGTGTGGACGTTCATCTGAGTAGTCTAAGAAAGAAGCTCGGCCACAGGTTCGGGGAATTCGAACGGATCAAAACGGTTCGGGGCGCCGGTTACGTGTACACAAATCCACCCAGGTCCGAGAAGGACTGGGTCCCGCAATGAACGATTCGCGCCGGGAGGCGAAATTTCCATGAGAAGCCTTTTCATAAAAATCTTTCTCTGGTTCTGGGTCGCGATGGCCCTTGTCAGCGTTGCCTCCTTTCTTTCGGCGGTCGTAACGGAGTCGCATCCCTTCTTCGCCATACCGTGGCTGGCAAGGCTCATCGTGCGCCCGCCCACTCGCGGCCATTTGGAGATAAAACCCGGGTCTTACGATCGGTGGTCGAGTGTTGCGGGAAATTCGCTCAGGCTCTCGGGGCAAACGGCCGTAGAGATTTACGAGCACGAAGGAAAACCGCTTTTTTTGCATTATGTGAGCGAGCTCGAAAGAGTAGTGCGCATCGACTTTTTTCTCTACGACGACCACAATGTTAAATTGACTCCGGGTCCGGCGCCTGTCCAGGTAACCACGCTATCTTTGCACCACAGCAAAGAGGGGCTGGATTTCAGGCGGACCGAAAACGCCATTTTTCTGGCCCAGCAGCTTCCAGGGCCCAGCGGCAAAAACTATACGCTTATCACCAGGATACCGATTCGCCACTTTCTTTTAGGCAATTTCCGCTTCTGGACAACGAACCTCTTCATTATTTTCATTACGGCCGGAGGGGTATGCTACTGGCTCGCCCGATATATCTCGACGCCTATCAGTAAGCTTGGGGCGGCGGCAAGAAACCTTGCCGACGGAGACCTAAAAGTCCGGGTCGGTTCGGTTTGGGGAAGAAGACGCGATGAGATCGGGGAACTTGGCCGGGATTTCGACCAGATGGCGGAGCGGTTGGAATCGCTTATCGGCTCGCAGAAGCGTCTTTTGCGGGACATCTCCCATGAGTTCCGCTCCCCGCTCGCGCGGTTGACCGTGGCGCTCGAAATAGCGCGAAGAGGCGAGCGGAGGGAGACAACACATGCGTTGGATCGCATAGGGTTGGAGGCCGAGAGGCTCAATGGGCTAATCGGCAAACTGCTCATGCTGGCCCGATTGGAGAGCGGGGTGGAGGAGGCGGAAAAAACGCCTGTGGCCATGGCTGAACTGGTGGAGGAGCTGGCGGCCGATGCCGACTTCGAAGCCAGAGGACGCGATTGCCGGGTTGAAATTGTTTCGGCCGAAAACGGTATTGTTGTGGGAAACAGGGAACTGCTGCGCAGCGCGGTGGAAAACGTGTTGCGAAATGCCGTGCGCCACACGGCCGAAGGTAGCGAGGTGAGGGTTTCCCTGGGATTTGTGCAAAAGGGCGGAAGCGGTTTTTACTCGGTAATCGAGGTGGTGGACAAGGGGCCAGGGGTTCCGGAATCATCCCTTGCCGACCTTTTTTCTCCTTTCTACAGGGTCGGGGACGCTCGCGACAGAAAGCGGGGCGGAACGGGGCTGGGGCTGGCCATAACGGAGCGTGCGGTAAGAACTCACGGCGGCCGGGTGTGGGCGCAAAATGGTTCGGGAGGAGGACTCATCGTGACTATCGAGCTTCCTGCAAAAAGCGCGGCGTGATAGTTTATAGACTCACAAGTACAGGGCTCTATGCGACTCTGTTGTTGGCGTATAGGGGGGGGCGACCGGGCCCTCCGGCCTGGGTTTTGCCGAAGGCCCCGGTTAGGAGTGCGCAAAAACAGTTAATGCATTTGTTCTTCAGGCGAAGATTTCTTCCAGTGTCTCGGGTGTTTGGACTTGTACGTCTCGTGCATGGTGTCGAGTTTTGCACGCTGCTCAGGGGTCAGCACTGCTCGTATCTTGTAGAGGATGTCTTCTCTTTCGACGATCACCTTAGCTAGCGTTCTGCCCTGTTTTTCTGCAATGGCCCGAACTTTGGCTTCATCAAACCTGCCGGTTTTACGAAGGGCTACAAGCTCCTCGCGTCCGGCTTTGAGTTCTTTGATGAGCGGTTTCATTTTCGGGTGAGCCTTCTCTCTTATGGCTTTTATTTCCTTTTTTTGCGCTTCGCTCAGATTGAGCTGTTTAAAGAAATTCGGGTGATGGTGAAAATCTTTGCGATGGTGCATTCCATTTGAGGGCGCAGTGGTCTGCTCCTGGTTTTGTGGGGGGGCAGGCGCTGGAGCGGGTGTGTTTTCCGCGCCTATTGCAATGGAATTGAAAAACACCCATGATCCGGTCATCCACAACGCCGCCACAATCAGTACGGCAAATCCAGTCAAAGTCTTTTTCATCTTGTTTTCTCCTTGTCGTTAGATGTTTAGACGATATGAAATTAATATAAGAAGCCTCGATGAAGAGCGAGTTAATATTGGTAAATGGGGGTTAAGTTTTGTAAAGGGTTTCCATGCCTTGTGGGGGGGCAATTATACAGTGGCGGTTGTTTTAGCTTTTGAGCGGCGAGGCTGAAGGAAAGCAGGCAACCGGCTGGAATCCGATGAAAAACAGTACAAGCGCAGTATTGACAGATGCATTGGAATTTCATAGAATGAGTGTGTTCCTGTAAAAGCCAAACCCGGCGTGAGCCGGGGACGGAAAGCCAACGGGTCTTGCAGAAGACGGCCGGGTTGCCCGGGAATTGGGTGGGGGGAGGAATAGCTCGACCTTTTTTGCCCGGCAATCCGCAGTCCCGGAATTTGTCTATGACAGGACCCGATCGGTTAACAAGCATAGTAAATGCGTATGTTCAAAGTTCGCGCATCGTTTACAAATCGCGCGGCGCGGCCGGGCCAAGCGATGACAGGGTGCAGATTTCCAGTGAGGGGCTGCAGAAATCAAAAGAGTTTTTAGCACAGGTAAATGATCAAATTTATTCGAAAGAATATGTTTCCACTTCGCAGGAAGATGTTTCCACAAGCAGGCCGGCCGGCGATAACCTGGAGATATTGAACCTATCTTCGAGCGCGAGTCTGGACCAGATTCACAGGGCCTATGTTTCGGCCATCAAGCAATACCATCCCGATAACTTCAACCGCTACTCCCCGGAATTTAAAAAACTGGCCGAGGAAAAGAGCAAGCAGATCATTCGGGCTTATGAAAACTTAACCAAGTTTTCGTATAGATCCGCCTGAACTGCGGGGGCAAAGCATTCCGGGCGCTTCCTGTAAAAAAAATATATTTTTTGTTTTAGTTTTTCGCAAACTTTACCGATTTAAGAAATGAGTGGTCCTGTTACGTGACGGGACCGCGGATCGGTGGGGCCTCCGGCCGTATCCTTTTGTACGGGAGGGTCTAATCCTCGCCATTTTCCTGATCTTTTTTGCAGTGAGCGGCCCGAAAAGGAGGGTGCGGTGTCTACAACGTCTTCTACCTCTTCGAACCTAAGCCTTACCTCGCTGGGGACAGGCATAGACTGGCAGAGCATCGTAAGCCAGTTGACCCAGGCTTCGGAACAGGAACTTACGCCGTACAACAACGAAATCAGCGCTTACAACACCCAGCTTTCCGCCTGGGGAACGATGTCCAGCGATCTTAGCGCGCTCCAGACATCGGCCACCACCCTGGCAAGCCCGACGGGTCTTAGCCTTTACACCGCGAACGTGACGTCCAATTCAAGTACGAGCGCATCGTCTCTGCTTTCGGCAACCGCGTCTTCCTCGGCAAACACGGGCACCTACAACGTGGTGGTAAACTCCGTTGCGCAGGCTCAAAAACTGGGATCCAGCGATTTCTCCTCGCAGACAACCGGGCTTAATTTAACGGGGAACTTCCTGGTGAACGACCAGGCGGTGTCGGTTGCCTCAACCGACACCCTGCAGACCCTTCAGACCAAAATCAACGCACTCGATACGGGCAGCAATGCTTCCGGGGTAACGGCTTCCATAGTCCAAAACAGCTCGAAGAGTTTCCGGCTGGTGCTCTCAAGCGATACCACCGGGGCCAATGGCATCAGTCTTCTAAACGGGGACACCAATAATGTGCTCGAATCCCTTGGCTTTAACGGGAGCGGGGCGGCCACGGTCAAAAACCAGGTGACCGGAGGGGCGCAAAGCGATGGTTTTACGGACACGAGCACCGCAGTCGGCACGCTTTTGGGAATAGGCGCCACTACCTCGGGCGCAGTAACCATAAACGGCAAAAGCGTAACTCTCAATCTGTCCGACAGCCTTTCAGGGATGGAGTCCGCTCTCAATACTGCGGGCCTTTCGGCCTCCATAGTCTCTTCGACCAGCGGTTCGACCACCAAATACAGCCTTCAGATCACGGGCGGCATCAACTCCTTTTCGGACAACAACAACGTGTTGCAGAACATGGGGTTTATCCAGGGAGACCGGGCCAGCCAGACAGGCGTAACAAGCGGCACGGCGAACACAACGGACGGATCGACCCCGATCACGGCGGCAACGCCTCTTACCAGTATTTATGGCTACAACACCTGGACTTCGGGGGATTCGATCGCCCTTACCGGAACCGATCACAGCGGTAATAGCGTCTCCTCGAATTTTTCCATAGGCCAGACTTCCACCGTTGGCGATCTTTTAAACCAGATTGACAGCGCTTTTGGCAACGTCACGGCCTCAGTTGGCACGAGCGGTCAGATCCAGGTGGTCGATAACGCCACCGGGACCAGCAAACTCTCCCTTGGCCTTGCGCCAACCGTACAAGACCCGAATTCCACCCTTGGTTTCGGCGCTTTTGGAGCGGTCGGGACATTGAGCCAGCATGTGCTCCAGCAAGGCGCCGATGCCTCTTTTAGCATTGACGGAATGAACCTTGCCAGTTCAAACAACACGGTTACGAGCGCAATATCGGGGGTGACTTTAAACCTGCTTGGAGCAAGCCCCGGCACGAACCTTACACTCAATGTGGCTCACGATACGAACAGCATCGAAAGCCAAATCAACAGCATGATTTCCTCTTTCAATTCCATCGTATCGGCGATCAACACGCAAAACACTTATAATGCGACTACAAATACCACGGGCGGCCCTCTTTTCGGCGACCCCGTGCTTCAGGGTCTAAAATCCCAGCTTGAATCCACTGTCTTAAATCAAACGGGCTCGGGCAACTACAACAGTATGCCGGCAATCGGGATAACCGTTGGCGCAAACGGCCTTTTGAGCTTGGATACATCGACTTTCGAAAGCGCCGTTTCAACCGATTTTCAGGCCGTATCCAATATTTTTCAGGACTCCGGGACGTCCAGCAACCCCCTGCTTAGCTACGCGAGCAACACCAGTTCCACGAAGTCGGGCGCCTACGCAGTCGATTTCTCTTCGAATTCCTCGGGAACAATCGACGGGCAAACGGCCACGGGCAACGGGAATTCCTTGAGCCTCGGCAGTTCCCAAAGCGGGGCGAACGGACTGGTGGTGAGTTATTCGGGAAACACTTACCCAGCCAACGCGACGATTACCGTAAACCGGGGAATCGCCAGTCTTTTAAACGATCTGGTCAATTCCTACACCAGTTCCGCAGGTGGAATAATCACCACCGAGAACACGGGCATCAACAGTTCCATAACCGGACTCCAGCAACTGGAAAGCAACATGCAAACCAACATCAACACGCAGATGGCGTCGCTTTCCAAGGAATACCAGAACATGAACACCGCCGTCGCCCAGTTGGACCAGATGCAGAGCTATCTGACCACCCAGTTGGCCAATCTCTAGCCTTGGCGCGGCGGGTGTTCGGGTCCGCCTTGAGGCGATATTTTCGAGCAAGGTCCCCCGAAGGGACGGGTGGTGACAGAGGCGGCGTTGGCCAATGGATATAAATATTTGCGCTCGGAAGGCGCTCGATCTCCTCGCCCAAAGCGCGGCCCTTCGAGGCGAAAAAAGGCTCGAAGAAGCGCTTGGACGCCTTGAGGAAGCCTCCTCCATTTATCCCGGGTTTCTGCCGATACTGGTGGAAAAGGGCATAGTTATGTTCGAGTCGGGTCGGTTCGAAGAGGCCATCGCGTGTTTTGAGCAAATTTTAAAGAAGAGCGGCAACCCGCAAGTACAAAAGTTGCGCGACATGTGCCTTGGCCATGTTCTTGCCGATTGCGACCGCATGGTCGGGGAATGCCGGGAAAATGTCGAAGCTCTTCTTAAGCGCGCGGACATCTTGCAGCGCCTTCGGCGAAATGAAGAAGCGGTCCGCGATTATAACGCGGCCCTGGGGATACGGGTAAACGAGGTTGCGGCAATTTTTAACAGGAGATCGAATGCGCTGCTGGATCTTGACAGGCCGGAGGAGGCCCTGGAGGGATATAGCCGCGCCCTGGGATTTTTGCCCTGCAATGGCTCGCTTTTGTTTAACCGCGCCAATGTGCTGCAAAAACTTGCCCGTATGGATGAAGCCGCGGCGGACTACGATCGCGCCCTGGAGGTTCGCCCGGATCTTGCCGAGGCAAAGATGGAGAGAAGTCATTGCCGGCTTGCTCTTGGGGACTTCGAAAGGGGTTTTTACGAATATGAATCGAGGTGGGAAACCGCTCAGCTACAAGCGGTCCCGTCCGGTTCCCCGCAACCTCTTTGGCTGGGGAAAGAAAATCTTGCGGGAAAGACTATTCTTCTGTGGGCCGAACAGGGGTACGGGGACACCATTCAGTTTTTGCGCTATGTGGCGCTTGTAGCGCGGAGTGCGGGTAAAACCGTCCTCAGGACCCCCCCGGGGCTGGTGGCGCTGGCTAAATCCCTTGACTGCCCCGTATCGGTAATATCTACAAATGAGGCCATGCCCGCCCATGATTTCCACTGCCCGCTGATGAGCCTGCCGCTGGCATTGGGGACAAGACTGGAAACGATTCCCGCCGATATCCCCTACCTTGGAGCGGATAGCGGGCGGGTAGAGAAGTGGCGAAAAAGGCTCGGCGCGCGGAGTAGGCCCGTAATAGGCCTTGCCTGGGCGGGCCGCAGGCGTCATCCCGTAAACCACTCGCGCGATATGCGGCTGGAGATGTTGGCGCCCCTGACGCGCTTTGACGTTGATATTATAAGTCTACAAAAGGAGGTACCCGAGGAGGACGGGCCGGCTTTACAGTCCATGCCCCGAATCGAGCGGTTTGGCGAGGAGTTGTCCGATTTCGCCGAAACCGCAGCCCTCCTGGAAAATCTCGACCTGGTGATCGGCGTCGATTCGGTAGTCGCCCACCTCGCAGGCGCCTTGGGAAAGCCCGTCTTTATCCTGCTGCGCTATTCCGGGGAGTGGCGATGGCTCCTTGGGCGCGCTGATTCCCCCTGGTATCCCACCGCGCGATTATTTCGCCAAAAAGTCCCCGGAGACTGGGCCGGGGTAGTCTCCGAGATAATGCGGGAAGTCAAGAAAACGGTGGTGCGCACAAAAGAGAAATCACTGCAAGGACTAATCGACAATTGATTTTGATAACTGAGCCTCTTGCAAAAGTCCGTCCGAGGCAGTGATTAAGGTTTGAAAAAAGAGCTCCATCAACGATCTTGTGGTAAAGTGCGGTCGACGAAAACAACACTAGCCACGGGAGACGCCAATGAAGCTCGGCCAAACAATATCA
>JARLHO010000164.1 GCA_031292215.1 Syntrophobacteraceae bacterium
TCTAGACCCCACTCCTGATGGTTGTCTCGGCCATGGAGCGAAGTGGATGAAATGCAGGTTCTTGGTAATTTTT
This sequence comes from Syntrophobacteraceae bacterium, assembly GCA_031292215.1. GTDB lineage: Bacteria > Desulfobacterota > Syntrophobacteria > Syntrophobacterales > Syntrophobacteraceae > SbD1. Next base: position 74 of record JARLHO010000164.1, read on the forward strand.
CTGAATTTTTTTATGACTATGTTCCGCTTTGGTCGCTTTGGGCCGAGCGCTATATCGAATATCCAGACTAAGCGGCCGTTAGACAAGAAACAAAATTTTGGAAGGATCGATTCATGCCCCACAGTCATGAAAAACCCCACGAGCACCACAACCAGGACCATTCGCACCACCACCAGGAGCATCGCCACGAACCCGAGTCGGCTGCATTTGCCGATCAAACCCTTGAGAGGGCCAGGCTTCGCAAAATGGTCGAGCACTGGATAAGCCACAACGAGGATCACGCAAAATCCTACAGGCTTTGGGCCGACCGGGCAAGGCAAGCCGGATGCCTTGAGCCGGGCGAACTCCTAGAGCAGATATCCTCCGAGGTGATCGAGCAAAATGATAAATTTACTAAAATAATTCAACTTATCGACTCCCGGAAAACGACTGCCGATGAAAGACTTCGTTAAAAATTTCGCTCCCGATGCTGGAGCGGCCGTGTCGAGCGGCCTTACAGGCGGGGATAGACCTCGAACCGTTTCCATTCACCTGCTGCCGGGAGACAATAAATGATAGCTGGAGCTGTCCTTGCCGGAGGCAGGAGCAATCGATTCGGAAAAAACAAGGCGTTGCAAACGCTACAGGGCAAGCGGTTCATCGATCTTGCCATCGAACCGCTTCGCCGGTTTTGCGACCCGGTCATGGCGGTTGTAAACGAGATCGAACCCTACCTGGATACGGGGGCAATACTTGTTCAGGACATAATTCCACACCAGGGGCCGCTGGGCGGCATCTATACGGCCCTTGTCTTTAGCCCGTCCGAATGGGTTTTTGTAAAAGCCACGGATATGCCCTTCCTGGTTCCGGAAATGGCCGCCCTCATCATTGAAGCCCAAAGGGGGAAGTTTGACGCCGTCGTTCCCCGGGTTGGCGAATTTTTCGATCCCCTGTTGGCGCTATATAACCGCAGATGTCTCCCCGTAATCTCGCACCAGCTCCAGGCCAGGGACAATCGCCAGGTTGTCGCTTTCTACCAAAAGATCCGGCTAAAGACCATTACCGAGGCCCAGTGGCGAAAAGTGGACCCCGATGGGCTAAGTTTTAAAAATGTCAACACCCTGTCCGACTTGGCGGAGATCGATGGACCTAAATGAAGCGAAAACTCTGGCTGCCGGCCTGGCCGAAAGGCTCGCGCCGGAAACGGTAAATATTTCCTCGGCCCCCGGACGCGTGCTGGCCGAGTCGGTTTGCGCGGACCGCGACATGCCGTCCAACCCGATTTCAAAGTGGGATGGCTTTGCCATTATTAGTAAAGACTGCCTGACGGCCCGCCCCGGGGCCCCCGTCATTCTCCCCGTAGCTGCCCAAGATGCGGTTGCGGGCCACATGCCGGCAAAGGCCGCCGGCAGAACGTGCGTTCGAATAATGACAGGATCGGTGCTTCCCTCCGGTACCGACGTGGTCGTTGCCTTCGAGGACGCAACGCTCGGTGAAAAAGGGCTGGTCGTTACCAAACCCCTTCGCCCCGGAGATGGGGTAATCCAACAGGCATGCCAGGCCACGCGCGGAGATATCCTCCTGCGCGATGGCGATGTGCTTACCCCCACCCGCCTCTCCCTCGCAGCGGCTGCCGGAAGGCAGTCGGTTCGCCTGGTCCGCCGCCCGAGGGTGGCGATCCTTGCAACCGGTGACGAACTACGGGAATCGGGCCGAGGGGATCGATCGATCTCATTTTTTTGCAACAACTCACATCTTTTCGCCAGTCTGGTCCTCGGGGCCGGGGGCCTGCCCGTCGAACTTGGTGTCGCCCCCGACGATCCCGGGGTGATTTATTCCCGCCTGGAGAAAGTGGAGGCTGACCTGGTGATCACAACCGGAGGAATGGGTAAGGGAAGCAAGGATTTCATAGCCAAAGTATGGGAAAGGCTGGGCCTTGCAATCCGGTTTGACAGGCTAAATCTTGTCCCGGGAAAGAGCTCCGGCCTTGCAACGGGCAACGGAACCATCTTTCTTGGCTTACCCGGAAACCCACTGGCTGCAAGGATTGTCTATGAAGAAATCGGGGCGCCGATGATTCGAAGCTTTCTTGGCCTCAATATCGAATCCGATTTCGCGCTGCAAGCCCGGGCCACCCGCCCGATGCAAAAAAGAGAGGGCCTCTATCGGGCATTGGATGGCGTTTTGGAAATTCGGGATTCATTGTGCGCGTTCGCGCCCAACCGGCCGGAGAGCGGTTCGCGCCCGTTTTCTTCTCTGAGAAACACTTTGGCCTACGCCCTTCTGCCCCCCGGCGATCGCCCGGTAGCCGAAGGCGAAATGGTGCAGGTTAAAATTCCCGATCTTCCCCTTCCCGGCTGGGCGGTTTTCTTTGCGGGAAATTCTTCAAAAAAGCATGCGCTTTGAATCCTCTCCTGTTTAAGTTTGATCTGTAGACTGGAATCTGGTATCCAGTCCCGGGATAAAGACCGGGGAGCAATGCCCCCCCCATCCAAACATTCGTATCCGGTACAGCACAAGTTTCGTACTCACCGCAGCTAAAGGCCACTATGCTCAAGGGAACGATAATCGAAGCCGGCTATTACAAAATCCTTCAAACCCGTATACTTCCCAGGCTGATAGACTGGAACCTGACGCCCAATCACCTCACCTGTGGCGGCCTCCTGATCAGCATGCTCGCAGGGCTCTCATTTGCTTATTTGCCGTTTCTGGGAGGAGTCTTGACGCTTTTGGCGGGCCTGCTCGACACCCTGGACGGATCTCTTGCAAGAGCCACCGGGCAGAGCCAAAAATTCGGCGCCTTCCTCGATTCGGTCGTCGACAGGTACACTGAATTTATGATCTACCTTGGCATCTGGTGCTACTTCTGCCGCAGCGAGGACCCGACGCTTTACTTGCTGCTCA
>JARLHO010000020.1 GCA_031292215.1 Syntrophobacteraceae bacterium
CATTGGGGGTCGATCCATTTTCCAAGTTGAGGTACCTGGGGCATCTTTTAGCCGAGGGGGCCGGTTTATGGGCGCCGTTTTACGGGAATGTGCTCTGGTTGATCGTTTGCGTCGGGACAGCGGGTTTAATTGTCGTGTGGATATTTTTTACTGCCAGGGCCCGGCATGTACCGAGAGCGGCGGTTCTGTCGTACACCGTACTCTGCCTTCCGTTGAGCATGCTTCCCATGTTGGCGGTCAAGGAAAACGAGTTATCTTTTCGCACGCAGTTCGTGATGGAAGCAATCTTTGTTTATCTTGTTGTAAGCGGTTTATCGATCTTGAGAACAGAACTATACGCTCGACTCAAACAATCTTGGATCAGGTTTGGAACCGTTGCTTTGTTGGTGGGACTGGTCGTAGTATTTGCTTTTGCAGCTCGCTATAATGTCTACACCGGAATAGTGAAACCTAACGCCCGTGAAGTGGCGGCACTGAGTATGGCAATCCGCAAGATGGACGGATTTCCTCAAAAAGTCACATACATCGTGGCGCCACAGGAGACATCGTATGGTGACAGTATTGCCGAGTTTGGCGTAATCTCGTCTCCAATGCCATGGGTGACCCGTGCGATGCTCGAACTCATATTTATAAAGGAGCACGAGGGGGGGAGCGCCTTCACCACAACGGTTCGTCGACATGATGGGTTTTGCGTTCGCTACGGTGCGGGAGTCCCCGGAACCGGGCCGGTGGTTGACGGTTTCCACTTGTTGGCCGCCCACTTGAAGCATGTCCATGATCGCTACTGGGGGGATATACAGCAGGATTCGCAGGGGTGGTGTTTATCAAATTGGTTGGGAGTTTTTAACAATCGTATTTTCCCATACATTTTTAACTGCGAGTTGGGATGGCTGTTCTGTTCGGGCAAAGGCCTCGATGACTACTGGTTCTGGAATCCTGGGCTTGGCTGGTTTTGGACCTCTCCCGGAGTTTTTCCTAACCTTTATTTGAAAAAGGACCGGTCATGGGTGGCAGTCTCACAAACGATCGGCGTATATCGCATTTACTATTACAAGAAGAAAAAGTGGGAAACGTTCCCCGGTCCTTACTAGTGTTTAGAGTGCGACCCGGCCGGGAGCAGAAAGTTTGTCATGGGGAGGCAGCCCTCTCTAACCCCACAGCAGGTCGATTGGAGAAGGCTCATGAAATATCCAGGCTGGTGTTACATTCCTTAAAGTGGGCCAAATCGAGTTGACGCAATCAACAGAGTCGAAATCCCCCCACCCCCTTTGAAAACTTACAATTACCCACACATGCGCCCACCTATCTCCTTTTGCAAAGTTGCAAATAAGGGGGGCGAGCGAGCCCAGCCGGTCCATGCGCTTCATTGCAAGCGACTGGAGAGTAAATCCCCCCACCCCCCCTTTGCAAAAAAGGTGGTCGATCAGGCCAAGCCCCTTTCTCGGGAGTCTCCGCTAAGGGGTAAGTGGGCTGAGGTGTGGGGAATTGTAAGGACGCAACCTGGCATCAAAGCTAACCGGTCAAGGCCTTGGAGGAACAGAGGAACTACCCGACATCCCAAGCGAGGAGGATACAGCCTCGCTTCCAACGGAAAAAGGGACTACGGTTAATCCCGTAATCCCTTAATCCTGCATAGTCCCAACGGGGTTCGAACCCGTGTCTCCGGCGTGAGAGGCCGATATCCTAGACCACTAGACGATGGGACCGTTAGAAAACCATGGCTGGGGGACTAGGATTCGAACCTAGGTAGGCAGATCCAGAGTCTGCAGTCCTTCCGCTGGACGATCCCCCAACGGATGGAGACAATAAACAACAAGCGCTCCAAAGTCAAGGCGGAAAGCCGCAAGAACGAAAATGCAACGGAAAAAGGAAAAAGAAGGCGACTCAGAGGAGCAACCCTTGGGGCGAGGCCGATTAGGGCGCACCTTCTTTGCAAACACTAAATTCCCCGGTTCCCTAGAACGATAAAACCCTGCTATAATCCCTCCCTGGAATAGAGATTTGAATTTTTTCACGGAGGCGAAACCATGACTACCGTAATGCCGGAAGGCGAACCACTGCGCAAGGCCGTAAAATGGATCTCGGCACAGATCGGGGAATACCCGGATAAGCCCGTGCAAAAATGGGTAAATGAGGCAGTGGTAAGATTTGACCTCTCGCCAAGGGACACCGAATTTCTGATGTCTTTTTATAAAAAAGGCGGAAGTTCGCCGCAGGCCAATTGATTTGCCGCCATTTCTACAGGCCCGCCCTCACCAGATCGTGGACCCGGATGATTCCAGCGGCCTTGTTTTCGCCGTCTAAAACCGGCAGGACCGACACCTGAGATGGGCGGTTTTCCATTAAACTCAGGGCTTCTGCGGCCATCCGGCTCTGATCGATCACGATCGGATCTTTGGTCATCAGTTCGTCGATCTCAAGGTCTAGAAAATTTCCATGGCGCTGCGCGGCCCGGCGCAAATCTCCGTCGGTAAAGATCCCCAAAAGCTCGCGCGAGGCGGAAACCACCAGGACAGCCCCCATCGCCTTGCCCGTAAGGGTCACCAGGGCGTCGCGCATGAGCGTCCCCGAGAGCGCAACCGGCAACTCCTCTCCCGAATGCATCAGGTCTTTTACCCGAAAAAGCAGCCGGCGCCCCAAGGCGCCCGAAGGATGGAGCCTGCCGTAGTCCCGGGTGGAAAACCCCTTAAGGGTTAGAATACAACCCGCCAGGGCATCCCCCAGGACCATCGCCGCAGTGGTGCTGCTGGTCGGGGCAAGATTTAGCGGGCAGGCCTCCGATTCCACCGAGGCATCCAGACAGAGATCGCAGTCCCTGGCAAGGGTCGATTGCATTTTCCCGACTATCGCAATGGTCTTTAAGCCCAGGAGCTTAAACATCTGGAGCAACTGCACCACTTCGGCGGTCTCACCGCTGTTGCTCAAAAAAAGGCCGATGTCGCCGCTCTGAATTATCCCGAGATCTCCGTGCATCGCCTCTACCGGATGGATAAAAATGGAGGGCGTGCCCGTGCTCGATAGTGTCGCCGCAATCTTTCCGGCCACTAGCCCCGACTTTCCCAAACCGGTAACGATCACCTTGCCTTCTATTTGGCTAAGGGACAGGGCCGCCTTTTCAAATTCAGAGCCGATCCGGTCGCGAAGGGACTGGAGGGCGCATATTTGCTTGTCGATCAATTCTTTTGCAAGATCAAGACATGAGATCATTTTTTAACCGCTAAACCTTAGCTTTTCACGTTGAGGTAATTTCTCAAGCTGAATTGTGCATTGTTAATTTTTAGCTTCCTGCGGATATTTTTCCTGTGGGTGCGCACGGTGCTTTCCGCGATGTGCAGTTGCCGGGCTATCTGGTCGGTGGTTACTCCGTTTTTGATAAGGGAGGCGATCTGCAGTTCGGTAAAGGAAAGCGCCATTGCCACGCGGGAGTCCATGGCGAAGCCGGTGGTCAAATCCTCAACCTGCCTGGCAAGCATATCGAGTTGCATTGCATACGCGTGAAGGTTGGGATCGTTTTTTAGCTTTACGACCATTGGAATGATCAGATTTCTTAGTTTCATTGCGATCCGCTTTTCAATTTCTTCCCGTTCCCGTTCTATATTTTGAGCAAAAATCGAAAGCGCCCTGTTTGTATCCAGAAGCTGTGTGTTGAGGCTTTCCAGCCGCTGCTGCTGCATGAGGAGATCTGAGCGGCTCTGCTTGAGGTCATCAATCAACCGTTTGGATTCCCGCTCATTTTCCAGGGCTTTAAGGGCCCGCACCACCGAATGGTAGAGCAAGTCGTTTTGAAAGGGCTTTTCGAGCAGATCGAAGGCCCCGAGTTTCAACGCCCGAATGGCGATCTCCTTATCGGCATACCCGGTTATGATAATAATTTTGACATCGCCGCCAAACTGCGAAATGAGATCGAGCCCGCAGACATCGAGGATGAAAATATCGAGCAGGATCACATCGCACTTTTTTCGCCCGACACCTTCCAGGGCCGTCCGGGCAGTGGCGAAGGCTTCTGCGTCAAGCCCCCAGCCCTGAATCACCTCGGTAAGGGTTTCGCAGATCAACTGGTCGTCATCGACCACTATCACCTTGGAATTTCTGAAAGCTTCCATAACGTCCACTTTCAATACTCTCCTTCGGAGCGGCTAGAGCGACGAGCACATCCGGGCAGCTTTGCAATGGAAAAAACCTTCTGGTTACCGAAAGACCCTTCGAAGAGAACTTGCCCCAATTTTGGTCTAACACCCGGGTACTTTAGTTACCAAAAATTGGAACTAAACGCAATAAATTAGCTATTTAGTATGAAATGCCATATAATGTTTTCGATCCGACTTCCTTAAAAATTTTTCGGCAGCGGTTAAGCTGCGATCCCACAGAGCCGATACATGGTGGAAATCATTCGGGGTTTTGCAGCGGTTTTTTTCTTACGGTCACCTGATGGTATTGAGCTGAAATGGCAAAAGTGCTCCTCGTCGAATATGATCATGGCTGGCAGGATATTGCCATGCAGGGCCTAAACGGTCACAGGATAGAATGTTGCTCGGCTTTAACCGAGGCCTACAAGCGGCTGGAAACCGAAACGTTCGACGTAGTCATAGTGAGCATAGAAACCAATTACGGCGATAATATTGGAAACCTCAAAAACAAGCTCCCCCCCCATACGCCGGTACTCGTGGCAAGCGAGCAGACAAAGACCGAAGCCGTGGTCCAGGCGATAAGAGGGGGGGCCTTCGACTTCATTACCAAGCCATACACCCCATCGAGGTTAAGACTTGCCGTCGAACAGGCCATCGAGAATCGAGCCCTTAGAAACGAAATCGACTATCTGCGGCGAACCCAGGACGTAACTTACGATTTCGACAGGATAATAGCCTTTAGCCCGGCAATGGGAAAGGTCATCTCCACTCTAAAGAGGATCGCCGATTCGGAAGCAACGATCCTTATCACGGGGGAAACCGGCACCGGCAAGAGCATGCTCTCCGGAACGGTCCATTTTAACAGCCGGAGACGCACGAAGCCTTTTGTGAAAATTAACTGCGCAAATATACCCGAGACACTCCTGGAGAGCGAACTGTTCGGACATGAAAGAGGGGCTTTTACGGGGGCGGCCAAAACCCGGACAGGACGCCTCGAGCAGGCCAACGGCGGCTCGGTTTTCTTAGACGAAATAGGCGAGTTGTCTCCGATCTTACAGGCGAAGCTTCTTCGGGTGCTGGAGGAAAAGTGCTTCGAGCGACTCGGCGGAAATCAAACGATCCGAACCGATATCCGGATAATAGCGGCTACGCACAAAGATCTCGAAGCCGGTGTCGAGGCGGGCTCTTTTAGACAAGATCTCTATTACCGGATAAATGTTTTACGAGTGCATCTTCCGCCTTTGCGAGAAAGAGCGGAGTGCATCGAACCCCTTTGCAAACACCTGGTTGAAAAGACCTGCCGCGAACTAAAAAGAAATTTCAACGGAATGGCGCCGGGGGTAATGGAGCTTTTTAGACGCCATCCATGGCCGGGGAACATCCGCGAGCTTTCAAACACGATAGAGAGGGCGGTGCTTCTTGAGGAAAGCAACCGTATAACCACGGACAGCATCACTTTGTCGGGGTTTTCGAATAGAGCCGAAATTCCCGCAAGGCCCATAAAAGATCTTGAGACAAGCGAAAAAGATCTGCTCGTAAAAGCCCTCGAATTAGCCGACTGGGTTCAAAAAGACGCTGCCACGCGGCTGGGGGTGACCGCTCGAAAGCTCAACTACATGATCAAAAAACACGGGATAACCCACGGGAAATGGCGAAAAAACAGGTAGCTGGGGCAAAGCGGGCCACCGACATCCTGATGGCTGTAAGTAACAGGCCGTTGTTGGGGTTCGCCCTTGCTCACCCCAACGTTAGTGCTGGGATTGTAAATTACAAAAACGCAATACAGGCCGTTGTTGGGGTTCGCCCTTGCTCACCCCAACCTACTCGCTACTCGCTACCGACACCCCTTATCCCCTTAATAGCTGCAATCGGGAACAAAAACTCCGGGGCCTTCCCGCGATCCCGGCACGCGACATCATCAGCGGACCTCGAGGACGGAAATTCGCCCGGCTTCCGCCCGTTCTCTACGGGGACGGATAATTATTTCGACGTCGCGATTCGAGCGCCGTTAGAAATTCGAGCAGCCGTTCAACCGAAAATCCGTCGAGCCGGTAATTCTTCAAGGCGGAAACCTTCGGTTGCGCAACATTTAGCAGGGTTGCGACCTCAACTAGTTTGAGCTTGCGGTTCTTGATAATCTCATTTATCAGGAAGGCAAGCCTCGTTTTCGTCTGTCGCTCGCAAGCGTCTGTAAATCCCAAATCGGCAAATACGTTTGCCGTGCCCTCGGTGATACTATCTTCATTCATGGTCTTTACCCCTTTCGGATTCCCATGGCATGTTCCGTATGGTGGCGCAAAGAAGTGGTCAACGCGAATAAGAGGTTGCATAGTGGTTATAGCGTACGTGGCGACGGGGCCGCTCCCCCTTTTTTGCCCCGTTCCAAAAGCGGTGGAAGTCGAGTCGTCCAGAGGCCTTTTAGGACCCGCTGCGGGAGGGGTCCCCCAAAAATAATGGTGACAGGTTCGCCGGGATCGGGGCGAGGGCCTCGATCTTTTTGTCACCGGGCGCTGGGGAAAGGAGAGATGATTTGGAATGGCGTGAAGTCCTCGAGCATCCGAGCTTACAAGACCTGCCTTTCAAGATCGAAACAAACGAATGGGGAAAGATTATTATGTCCCCGGCTTCAGACACACATGCCTTATATCAAGGAAGTATATTCGAATGGCTTCTACGCTTGAGCGGGAAAAAAGGGAAGGTCGTAGCCGAATGCCCCGTTCAAACTTCTAAAGGCATAAGAGTTGCCGACGTCTCCTGGAGAAGCATGGCATTTCTTAAAAAGCACGGAATACGCAACCTTACACTCCCCTAATCCCCGGAAGTCGTAGTTGAAATAGAGTCTCCCTCCAACAACGCCGCCGAGCTGGAAGAGAAAAGACACCTCTATTTTGCAGTAGGCGCAAGGGAATTCTGGCTTTGCGATGAGGATGGCAATGTGCGGTTTTTCACCCCCCGGGGAGAACTGAAAAGAAGCGAGTTCTTCGGGGAATTTCCCGAACACATCGACATCGAGGTTGCGTGAGCAGGGAGCAAAAATAGTGACGGGCGCGCCGGGATCGCCACGAGAACCGCACGGGTTTAGCGCAATCGCCGGCGCCGGTTTAGCGTTGGCTCAACTCCGCGTTTAGTTTTTCGATGTTTGTCCTGGCAAAATCGATGTCCGGATCGAGCTCCAGGGCTATGCCATAGAGCCGGATCGCTTCCTGCTTATGGCCCAGTTCCCGCAGATTGGACCCGATGTTTGCGTAGTCAATCGCCGAGCCCGGATCCAAATCGATGGCCCGCTCAAAGGAAGCAATCGATTCGTTGTGCCTTTTTAGCTTGAAGTAGCAAAACCCCTGGAGATTAAAGATTTCCTTTAGTTCCGGGTTGGCCTTTTCAGCGAGGGAAAGTGCATCCAGGGCCTCCTCGTATCTTTCCAGCTCCTTTAGGCAAGAGGCTATATGGACATATATGCTTCCGATTTCCCCGGGGTCGGGGGACTGGTCGAGAGCGCGGGTAAAAAGCGAAAGGGCTGCCTCAACGTCCCCGCGTAACTCCAGGCTGTGGGCGAAGAAAAAACTCAGGTCGTAGCGGGGACCGAAAGTGGAAAGAAGCCGTTCCATTTGCCGTACCAGTTCGTCACCGTCCAGCCCCCTCAAAAGGGTTCGCGCCGCATGCTGGGCGAAATCGGTGTTGCGGGTGTGGTCCAGGAAGTGAGCGCCGGGGATGATCGTATACACCGCGGGGATCTCCAACCCGGGATGAGTTGCATTTATTACCAGCACCTGGAGCCCTCTTTTCCCAAGAGCCGCCACACACCTTTCGATTTCCACCCGGATGTTGTTGTCGTCGTGATTTGGCAGATCCGTTATGGACCGTTTCCCGTCGCTTTTCATAAGATATGCGGCTTCTTTAAGGCTTGCATACTTGGGAAGTGTCGGGGTGTAGGAAGTGTGGCTCTGGAAATCTCCCGCCAACTGGGCGGTTTCGGTGAGAGCCCGGCAAAGGGATTTTTCGGGATTGGAGGTGGTGCCCGCAGTAAAGACTATCTCGCTTTTTTCGGGAAAAGTGGACGGATCGTAAGCAAGGGCGGCAACGGTTGGCACCCCGGTATCGAGAGAGAAGTCCCGCAGGAACAACTCGATTCCATTGGCTCTAAATTTGTTTACCAGTTCGATTGCCGCAGGATCTGTCAGGGAATCGACGTCGATTTCGGGTGTGAGCGTCAAGTCGTTGCTGATAATCGAGCCGACATGCCTTTCGACCACTTCGCACATCCCCTGCATGATCGCTTCCTCGAGGGTGTTTCCACTTGCCGGCCCGTTATATTCGTTGATCGAGTAGAACCAATCGATTGGCGCCCACTGCTCGCGCCCAAGCGTCAGGTTAAACGCCTTTGCCCACCTCAGGGGCAAATCTTTTAAAAATTCGAGGCACAGATACGTTGGCGTAGTGGTGTCATGGACCGATTTTTTAAGGTCCTCCACCGAAACGGCGAAGTCGTCGAGGTCCTTGTACTGAAAAACCGGGAAGGGAAACTGCTCGATAAACGAAAAAAAGCTGAAACGCTCGATAAGTTCCATCAGGGCGCTGGCCTCGGATTGCTCGGCGGTAGCACCTTTTCCCATCTGCTTTTTGGTGCCGATCACACGGACGGCGTCTTCGCCGCATAGGCTTATAAATACGGGAATGTCAAGCCTGCCGGTATCTATTCGGACCGTTTTGGCAAGCACATCCCTACCCAGCCGGGACAAACGCTCCCGCACCCGGGAGATGGTCTGCTCGGGGGTGCAGGCCTTGTCCTGGTCATGGCTGTACTTTTTGAAACTGTCTTTAATCTCGATATTGGAAAACATAGGATCACCGCTTTTGCAGGTTGTATGGTTATTTAACGGCCGCTTCGTCTTCCTGCTCTTCGCTTTTGCGGATAAGATCAAGGAGATGAATGGCGACGTGCGAGGAAAGATAGACGCGGGGCATGCCCTTTATTTTATTGAAATCCTGGACGTTTTTGGGACGCGCAAGGGCGATGCTCAAAAGCGTCTCGTTGGTAAGTATGCGGAAGGGAGCGCGGTCTCGGCGGCGGGCCTCTTTTTCCCGAAACAGGTAGAGGGCCTTAAGGATGCGCTTTCCGGCAAGGTCCAAAGACTGTGCTCCGTAGATGTGTAAAAAATCGCCGGGGCGGAAATTTTTCTTCACTATCTGCTGGGCGCAAAGCTTTTCGAAGGCCTCACGGGCCGAGCCGAGCAGTTCTTTTTCTTCGAGTTCCGCAACCAGCCGGTGTCGCAGCGGGATAAGAAAGTGAGTATCGAAGCGGGCGTATTCGATCTGCTCGTCTTTCAGGGGGCGTTTTCCCCAGTCGTGGCGCTGCCATTTCTTGTTAAGACTTATGCCGAAGTACTCAAGCAGAATCGGCGCGAGCCCCAGGTGCTTGTAGCCCAGGATCTTTGCGGCTATCGAGGTATCGAAGACGTTTCGCATCACGAATTTGAAATCCCGCTTGAGTCCCGCGATGTCGTTTGGGGCGGCATGGAAGATCTTTTCCACATCGGGGTTGGCGAGGACTTCACCAAAATCCTGAATATCTCCGACCGAAAGAGGATCGATGACATAATCCTCTTCACCGGTCGACACCTGAATCAGGCATATACGGTTAAAGTAGGCGTGGAAGCTGTTGGACTCCGTATCGACTGCGACGTGCGTGGACTTTTCGACCTCTAGGAGAAATTTTGAGAAATCACGCCGGCTTTCGATAAGAACTACGCTGTTAAATTCCATGATGGAGGTTTTCCGCCTTTTTCTCCTATGTTATTTTAAGACAGCAGCGATAATACGGTCGAAATGAACGAACGCAAAGGCAAAACCGAGCCGATGCGCCGGTCCACACGGCACAAACCTACTTGCGATTTCTATACTCCGTTTAAGGAGTTAGATCAACTGTTTGGACCGACTTTTTCCACCCGCCGCACCCATTTGGACGAGCCCCCGGAAAAAACCGAGGTTTATCTTATCGATATCAAAGGAGAAACCTACGACCACCTCCTTTTTAAAAGAGCCATGGCCGATGTGAACCCTTTGCTTGCCGACGCAGGTGAAAAGGTGGCGTTGCGCCTCGCGCGCAAGAGTCCACGCTTTTTGGTCGAAGAGGAGGCCCGGGCCTACGCGCAACGAATTCCAAGGACCGGGAGCCGGTGCTGAAAAAGAGCGTGGTCACCTGGTTTATGCGGGCGCCGCTAAAAAGAGTGGTCCTCGCATTCGCCTCCGCCCGCTCTTATGACGGCGGCTGGGGGGCGTTTTACGTGCTGCTCCGAAAAAACGCGGACAAGGCCCCGCCAGTTACGCCGGCGCGATAATATTTTCCCCCAGCAGCCAATCGATAACTTCACAAAGAGGCAGACCTACGACATTCGTATACGAGCCGTGAACGGAGCGCGCAAGGAAAGCCCCGGCGCCCTGAATGCCGTATGCTCCCGCCTTGTCCAAGGGCTCGCCCGTTTTCACGTAGGCCTCGATTTCACCTTTGGATAGAGTTTTAAAGCTTACGCGCGTCACAACAGAACCCGTTCTCGCTACATCTTTCCCTTCGCCTTTGCGGACAAGGCATAGGCCGGTAATTACCTCGTGGTCCCTGCCGCTCAAGGTTTCGAGCATGCCGACAGCAGCACTCGTGTCCGCTGGCTTTCCGAAGATGCGGTCTTTAACGACCACTATGGTGTCGGCGCCAAGGACCCAGGCGCCGGGGTGAGCGCGCGAGACAAATTCGGCCTTAAGGCGAGCGCAATCTTTAGCGGTTGCAGCAGGGCCTTCCGGCCCAAAGCGACCATCGGGCGGGGCCGGTTCGTCTATCCGGCTGGGGTGGGTCGTGAAAACGAGCCCGGCTAAGAGCAGCAGGCTCTTTCTTCGCGGGGACTCCGATGCCAGGACGAGTGGACAAAGCATCCGAAACATCGGCTATCCCAGCGCCAGCATGCGGTCCAGGGCAACTCTTGCCCCCGCTTTAATCTCTTCGTCGACCCTTACCACGTTCATCTCCCCCACGTTTTCAACCGTTTGGAGGAGCTTTTCAAGGCTGATTTTGGCCATATTCGGGCAAAGCGAGCGGTGCAGCTCGATAATTTTTTTATCCGGATACTGCGAGGCAAGCCGCTCGATCATGTTTATTTCCGTTCCGATGACTATTGTCGATCCGGCGGGCGCCTCCCTGACATACTTTTCGATGCGGCTGGTCGACCCGCAGGCATCGGCCAGCGCCACCACCTCGCGGGGGCATTCGGGATGAACGATTATCTTTGCCTCGGGAAACTCGGCTCGTCTTTTCTCGATGTGGTCGCGTGTAAACCTCGTGTGGACAAGGCAGTAGCCGTCCCAAAGAACCAGCCTGGCACGCCTTAGGGCTTCCGGATCGTTTCCGCCCAATGGCTTATCCGCAGCCCAGACAACCATCTCGTCATCTTTTAACCCGAGATCGTAGCCGGTGTTGTGGCCAAGGTGCCTGTCGGGAAAAAAGAGGACCTTTTCCCTTTGCGCAAACGCCCACTCAACCGCTTTGGCGGCGTTAGACGAAGTGCACACGACCCCTCCACGATCGCCGCAAAAGGATTTGAGTTCGGCATCCGAGTTCATGTAGACCAGGGGGGTCGCCGAGCCCTTCCCGGCGATGGATTCGAGTTGTTCGAAGGCGGATTTGACCGTTTGCGTATCCGCCATCTCCGCCATCCAGCACCCGGCCAGTTCGTCTGGAATCTGAACGACCTGGTGGGGTTTAGCCAGAATGGCGGCGCTTTCCGCCATGAAGTGCACGCCGCAAAATACTATGTAGCGGCATTCCCGGTCCGCTGCGGCTTTCCTGGAAAGCTCAAAAGAGTCTCCAGCGAAATCGCCAAGCGAAACGATCTCTTTTTTCTGGTAATGATGGGTTAGGATTAAAAGTTGGCTGCCGAGTTCACGCTTTTTTACCCGGATCTTTTCTATCAGTTCCTCATCGTGTAGACGATTATCCATCTGGATACCCTTTGTCTCCCGGCCCCCCGTAAAGGGACCCTATCTAAAAATCATCCCCGCCTCATTCGTTGGCGGCGACTGCCCCAACAGGACTAATGCGGTCGCCGCGCCGTATGGGGCCCCCTTCGAGAACCCTTGCAAAAACGCCTTCGCGCGGCATGATACAGTCGCCGGCCTGGTAGTAGATCGCACATTTTTTGTGGCATTCTTTTCCGATCTGCGTGATTTCAACCAGGGCCGACTCACCCAGCCGGAACCTTGAGCCAATCGCAACGGTGGGCCAGTCGATACCCTCGGTGGCGATATTTTCGGCAAAATCTCCAAATCCGACCGAAAGGCCTCCAGCCTTGGCCTTCTCGATACTCTCCGTTGCCAGAAAACTCACCTGCCGATGCCAGGGTCCGGCATGAGCATCGCCCTGGATGCCGTGTTCGACCGTCAAAAGAGCCTCCTCTACAGGTTCTTTCCGGGTGCCTTTTTTTTTGCTAACGGCAATCGATATTATTTTCATTCCAATCTTCCTTCAGTCAGCGGTTGCCCTTGCGGCTGTCATGGCTTGTGATCTTCGGCCTCATCGCATTCTTCGGGACTGCCCACGCAAGCCACCCTGTCCATGAGATCCTTCAAATTGATCGCCTCAAGCTTTTCCAGAAACGCCTGGGCGGCCTCCGCCCAGATGACCCGGGTCACGCAACGCTCCCAGCGGTCGCACTCCCCGTCCCCATTCGAGCATCCGGCCAGTTTGAGTCCGCCTTCCAGAAGTGTCACCACCTCCGCCACGGTAATCTCCTCGGGGGGTCTGCTCAGCAGGTGTCCACCCTTGGGCCCCCGAACGCTTATTATGAAATCGGCCTTCTTGAGGCGCGATGCAATCTGTTCGAGGTACTTTACGCCAATCCCCTGCCTTCTGGCGACAGCTCCCAGTTGGACCGGCCCCTTGGCGGCGTGTAGAGCCAAATCGAGCATAAACCGAACCCCGTACCTGCTCCTGGTGGAAAGCTTCATCCAAAACCTCTCGAAATGGCTGTGTGTAAAGGCAAGGCGACATTTTATAGTATCTTTTTCATGTCTTACGGGTCAAGAGTTATAAGACCGATTCACCGACTCACGGAGTCGGAGATACTTATATCGGGCAAAAAAAATATTTGGAGTTTTGCCCGGTAATGTTATTTTAACTTGGACGAACCAAGGAAGGAAAAAATGCATTCAAGAACTCTGGTACTAAGATTTCCGAAAGAAATAGTCGACAAACCCATAATAATCAGCCTTGTGCGCGACTATAACCTGGATTTCAATATCCTTAAGGCGCAAATATTTCCGCGAAAAGAGGGGTTGCTGGTCTTGGAGCTGCGCGGAACGGCGGAGGATTTCGAAAAGGGGATCCGTTATCTCGAAGAATCCGGTGTACTGGTGGAACCAGTGGGCCAGGGAATTCGCCGCGACGATGAAAGATGCTTCCAGTGCGGCGCCTGTACGGCGGTATGTCCCACCGGAGCGCTCTCTGTAAAAAAGCCGCAGATGGAGGTCGAATTCGATGCCGAGCGCTGCAGCGCTTGCGAGCTGTGCGTGAAGACCTGCCCTGTCAGAGCCATGATCGTAACCTTCGATAAGGCCATTGCCTGACACACGACCATTTTGCTGTGGCCAACAGTCGGTTTATCACCGAGTCCCCGGGTTGGTAGTGGTCCGGAGCGCTGGTGCTTCTTAGATTTATACAATGTCTTTTGGATACGGGAAATTTTACTCCAGACCGGGGATGGAGTTCCTCTATGGCTGAAAAAAATCATTCCAATAAGCTTCTAAAGGATGTAAAGCATAAGGGGTTGGAGTCCGGCGAACGCGGGGCGCGACCGGCAATCGAACTGGTGCTCAAGTGCGATACCATGGGATCGGTTGAAGCCGTTTCCACTCTTATCTCCAAACTCGATATTCCGGAAGCCGAAGTAAAGACTATCAGCTCCGGGGTGGGCGACATCAACAAGCAGGATCTGCTGATGGCTTTGAGCGGCAGCAGACTCATCGTGGGATTTAACGTGGAGGTCACCCCGAAGCTCGAACAGTGGGTGAAGGAAAATCGAGTCGAGATTCGACTGCACAAAGTAATCTACCGGCTTGCAGAGGATCTCTCGGCCATCGCTCGCACCATGGCCCCTGTGCGGACCGAAGATAGAGTACTCGGAAAGTGCGCGGTGATCGCCACTTTCAAATCCAAAAAAGGCGGGGTTATTCTCGGGTGCGAGGTAGTCGAAGGGGCGCTCCAGGTGGGCAAACGGTTCCGTGTGGTAACAGCCATGGGGCCCGTTCACAGCTCCCGGATCGAATCCCTTCAGATCGATAAGCAATCGGTAAAGGAAGCCCGGGCAGGCCAGCAGGTCGGCGTCCAGATTTCGGGCTCCACTTTTGGCAAGGTCGGCGATTTTATAGAATGCTACGATGAGATAGTGGGCAAGAAGGAAAAATGGTCTCCAAGGGGCGATATTATTCATATGGGTTCTTAATTAAAATGGAGTGAGGGAAGATGAAGAAACGGGAATTCGCAATACTCTGTCAAATCATAATCTGTTCATTGATTCTTTTCATGCCGCGCACCGGGGCAGCGTTTGGCTTCGATGCCGCCAAGCGATTCGAAAGCGCCAAGGTCACCTTCCCTGCGCCCGATTCCACGCAAGCCGAAAAGTATCTCGGCCTCAAGGCGATGAAGCCGTTTACAGTAGGCGATGTCAAAGCGAAGGTGGTCGTAATCGAGTTCATGAGCGCTCTTTGCGAATACTGCTCTTTAAATTCCAAGGTGATGAACAATATCTACAAAACGGTGCAGGAAAACCCGCAACTGGCAGCCAATGCCAAGGTGATGGCCATAGGGATGGCCAATAGCGATGCGGAGCTCAATGCGTTTAAAAAACAGCACGGAGTCCTTTTCCCGATGCTAAACGACGCCGACGGGTCGATAGGAACGGCCATGGGAAATATGCCGACACCTACCACGCTGATAGTTTCAACGGCTACGGGCAAGGTGCTCTTCAGCCATGTCGGGGTCATTTGGAGCTCCGATGGGTTTGTCAAAAAGATTGAAAACTTGATCAACAAGAGTTAACGGCAACCATACATGGACATCGAAGACAAGCAAACTTTACTGCAAAACTCAATCTTTTCCGATTTGCCCGGCGAAGAACTGGCCGAACTTGCGCGAACCCTGGAAACCAGGGTCGCGCAGCCAGACGAAATGATTTTTGAGGTGGGCGATCCAGCCGATGCCTTCTATATTATCGGCTCCGGTCAAGTCAGGATATTTGTAAAACATAAAAACAGAGCCGAGCGGGAACTAACCGTTCGCGGAGAGGGCGAACACTTCGGCGAGGTGTCTCTTATGACCGGCGAACCGCGTACGGCCAACGCCCAAAGCCTTGCCGAAACGCACCTTCTCGTGGCCTCACGGGAGCAATTCGAACGTCTCATACACGATTACCCGGAATTGTCTCGCAAGTTCGTGCGAGAAATACGCGGATGGCTTCTTGAGGACGAGAAAATTATCGAGGAAGAAGCAGAGGTCCTGATCCGCTCTTCCGGGGCGTCATGGTTTGATTTCGTCATCGTCCTCGGGGTGAGTATTCTTCTGGCGGTAGCCTTTAATTTTCTTAGCCCCAACGGAATTTCACTTATTCCGGAACAACCCGATGCGGTCCCGGCGATCAGCGCCTCCCAAGCCATGAATGAGTACTCGCAGGGCAAGGCTTTGATCGTAGACGCCATGCCTAATAATTTCTACCGGCTAACACACATAAAAGGCTCGCTGAACCTGCCGCCCGCCCAATTCGACATCTTATACATGGCGAGCTTTCCCAAGGAAGATAAATCCATGGCAATAGTGGTTTACGGAAGCACGATAAGCGCTCCCTACGACCTGGAAACCGCCGGCAAGCTTTTGCTGCGCGGCTACAGCAATGTGAGGATTTTGGAAGGTGGCCTTAAGGCCTGGGAGGCCGGGGGCTATCCGGTGGAAAAAAAGGTTTCGAGATGATTCGCGGCCCTATAAAACTTGCAATAACCAGCCAGTATCTTTCTTTCGCCCTAAGGGTCCTGCTCGGTTCCTCCTTCATCTACGCAAGTCTTGGCAAGATAACCCATCCGGCCCAGTTCGCGCAAGCCGTAGCCAATTACCGCATCGTGCCATACATGTTCCTGAATCTCGGAGCGGTGATTCTGCCCTGGATTGAACTCATTACAGGTCTTTTTTTGATCATCAGGTTCAAATCCCATGCCTCGGTTATCGTGATCGGGCTGCTTCTGGTAATGTTCGAGGTTATGATACTGATCAACATGTATCGCGGAACCCCTATCTCCTGCGGATGCTTCGATTCCGTGGGCGAACAGATAGGATGGAAAAAAGTCTTCGAGGATGCGCTCATGCTGGCCTTCGTCGTGCAAATCTATTATTTTGACAGGCTGGAGTTGATGGAAAAATTAAAATCCACAATGGGCGGTGGCGGACGCTTAACCACGACCGGGCCCTCACCGGTTCGCCGCGGCGAGCGCAAGAAAACAGTCACCCGATAAGTTCAGGATATTTTCGAGTTTATATGATCTCAACCATTTTGGCTCTTTTGGGCATAACTTTGATATACACCGGATTTCTGGCTTCCTCCGCGCATATCACCACAGGGATCGTGGCAACCTGCGCGGGTGTGGTTTTTCTCGCCAAACCAGCGCTCGAAGCGCTGAAGCTCTACAGGAAACACTTTGGCGGTGCTCCGCAAAGCGGCCCTCGCGGCGGCGGTTCACGAAAGCGCGGCGCCCAAAAGGTCTACCTCAAAATTGTTAAGTCCGAGGACGAAAAGCCGACAATTCATTGAAGTTATGGCGCATACCGCGCCTGCCGCCGCAAATCGTTTAAATTTATCTCTATTTCAGCAAAAGGCTCGGCCCGCACCTTGGCCTCATCGGTGAAAAGCCCGGCAACGATGTAAAAACCTTCCTGTCATCGGAATACTTCCAGCGTATTCTCTATTGGGTCGATGAGCCAGAGGAAGGGAATCTTGTACTGGGCGTAAATGGGCATTTTTTTCATCCGGTCCAGCCTCCTGGTACCAGGCGAGAGCATTTCACAAACCCAGTCGGGAGGGACCGAAATCCAGTTATCGGGCCCCTCATCGGGGTATCTTTCCTCTCTCCAACCGGCGAGATCCGGAACGATGGCGTGTTCCCCAAGCTTTATTTCCAGCTCGATGATAAGGACCCAACCGCCGGGGCCCCCACTTTCCCCGAATCGATAAAAACCAATAAGCTTGCTTCCCGGAGCTGATGTCGCGTAGGTGTGGCGGCAAGATGGTCGTGGGGTAGCAATCAGCTCCCCGTCGAAGACTCTCTGCGCTCATGGTGTCCGCAACACCAAAAAGATCGTCGTAGGTGGCGTTTTTCTTCGCGGTTTCCGACATTGCGAACTCCCCCTTTTATTTTTCGAGAATCTTCCGATATGGATACAATTTTAAATCCTGCCCTGCCCCCCCCCCCGAAAACGGACCGTTTCCCCGGCTCTACGCAACCTCGATGTCGATGTGCGCTGGAAATTGCCCAAAAATCTCGCTCCTTCCTATTTCCCCTTCAGGATTGAAGAAACGCATATTGCCTTCCTCATCGCAGAGCCAAAATTCCCTTGCGCCTACTCCAAAATAGAGATGTCTTTTTTCTTCCAACTCGGCTGTGGTGTTCGATGGAGACGCTATTTCAACAACGACTTCCGGGGATTCGGGGAGTTTAAGCTTGCGTATTCCATGTTTTTTGTGGAATGCCGCGCTTCCCCATGCGACGTCGGCAACCCTTACGCCTTTGGAGGTCTGAATGGCACATTCGGTGGAAGTCACTCCTTCTTTAGCTAATCTGCCGAGTGTTTTGTCAATATGGCTTTGATATACGCCATGCGCGTAGGAGGCGGGCGCCATCATAATCTTTCCCCATTCATTCGTCTCGATCTTGTAGGGCAGGTCTTTAAGGCTAGGGTCCCTGACAACTTCTTCCCATTCCATGGGTTCTTCTCCCCGAAAACGGCTGGTGACAAAAACATCGAGGCCCTCGCCGCAATCCCATTGATCTTGTCACCAATCAATCTTGCAGCAACGCTTCCAAATGATCCCCCGGCAGCATCATTGCCGGGACCCCAACGTAGGCGCGACCATCCGCACATCATTTGCTCCCGCATCCAGGAAAAGGAATCCTGCCGGGTGAGGCGACACAGTCCCACCACCGCATTATTTTATACCTTTTTCGCCCTAGCCGGAAGCTTTTTCGCCGCCGTTCACTTCAAGTCCCCGGATCCTTTTCCCGGTTGCCGACACTCTGTTCCTTTGCTCCCCGCTCAGCCCTCGGCACTCGGTTCTTATGACAGGCTCAACCGACGAGACCTTCCTTATTTCAAAAAATGAACCATCGCCAGGGCCATCCTTTCCACGCGCCACTATAATCATCTTACAGGCCTTAAGGATTTTGCTTATCTTTCCCGTGTAAATGTGATAGAAGCGCAAACGATGGTTAACCTTTTTTGCCAATGGGGTTAACCATTGTGGCGCGACTTTGGCGAAAGGTCTTCATCTCATGGGAAACCCTGAAGTAAAAGCCATCCGGAGGGCGGCCGAAAACGGCGAGCCGCTACCGGACGGGGCGGCCTTCCATATTTTGCGCTCCCCCGTAACGGAGCTACCCGAGATTTTCGCGGCGGCAAGCATGGTTCGCAGGCGCTATTTCGGGAATACGGTCGGGCTTTGTTCCATCTTTAGCGCCCAAAGCGGGGCCTGTTCGGAGGATTGCGCGTTTTGCGCTCAGGCGTCCTGCCATAATACCGATACTTCGTTCCACCCGCTTTGCTCCAGGGAGGAGATGGCGCAAGCCTTCGAGGAAGCAGCGCAACTTCCCCTCACCCACTTCGGGGTTGTCACCAGCGGCTGTGCGCTTTCAAGCGAGGGGGTCGAGCGGGTGTGCGGGGTAATCGAGGAAAAGCGCCATGCACGCCTTGGCTGGTGCGCCTCTTTTGGGTGCCTCGACTACGACCAACTCTTGCGGTTGAAGGCAGCGGGGCTCAAAAGATTTCATCATAATCTTGAGACCGCGCCGAGCTTTTTCCCGCAAATTTGCTCGACACATAGCTACGATATTCGCTTGGAAACCGTTAGAAACGCAAAAAGGGCGGGACTGGAAGTCTGTTGCGGCGGGATTTTCGGCCTGGGGGAAACGGCCGAACAACGGGTCGAGTTTGCCCGGCTCCTAGCAAGGGAGACCATCGAGTCGATCCCTCTAAATTTTCTTATTCCCATCCCCGGCACAAGGCTTGAGAAGGTAAAAACTCTTAAGCCCCTCGATATCCTGCGCATCGTTAGCATGTTTCGGCTAACCAACCCCGGGGCTGAGGTGAGGGTTTGCGCCGGGCGCGTTCACCTGGGAGATCTCCAGTCGATGATATTTCTTGCCGGGGCCAACTCGATGATGATCGGCCGTCTTCTTACGGTTGCCGGCCAGGGGGTTGACCGGGATCTTAAGATGCTTGAAGACCTCGAGGTCGATTATGAACTCTGAGGAGTGGATCGACGAGGAACTGGCGCGACTTGGGCAAAAGTGGCTAAAACGGCGTCTTTTGGTTTTCGGGGGCGCGGGGGGAAAGATAAAGATAGACGGCAGAACTTTTCTTAATTTTTCCTCAAACGATTACCTGGGGCTCTCGCACCACCCGGAGGTGGTATCGGCAAGCCGCAGATACCTGGAATCCTACGGCTGCGGCGCCACGGCCTCAAGGCTTGTAACCGGAACGCTGCCCCCGCACGTGGAGCTCGAAGGGGCGCTGGCGGCCCTCAAAGGGTATGGGGCGGCCCTGGTTTTCGGGAGCGGCTTTCTTGCAAACACCGGGATAATCTCCTCCCTTGTGGGGAGATGCGATCACGTTTTGGGCGACAAACTGGTTCATGCCAGCATAATCGACGGTATAGCGCTTAGCCGGGCAACGTTTAAGCGTTTCCGCCACAACGATCCCGAACATCTCGAAACCCTTCTGAAACAGTGCCCGACATCGGGGCGCAAGCTGGTTGTAACCGAGTCGGTCTTTAGCATGGACGGAGACATCGCACCTCTTCCCGAAATAGTGTCGCTTGCCGCCCGATACGGCGCCATGACCATGGTCGATGAAGCCCATGCGACCGGAGTGTTTGGCCCGGGGGGCGCCGGATTGATCCGCGAATACGGCTTGGAGGACAGGGTAAACGTTTCAATGGGCACGCTCAGTAAGGCGCTTGGCGGGTATGGCGGGTTTATCGCCTGCTCCGTGGCGCTTCGGGAACTGCTCGTAAACCGGGCCCGCGCCTTTATTTACACCACCGGCCTCCCCCCCTCGGTAGTGGGAAGCGCCCTGGGCGCGCTTTCCGTTATCGAAAAAGCGGGCAACCCCGGGACACGGCTCCTCGACCGGGCTGCGGTTTTTAGAAAGCGGTTGGAGGCGGCCGGCCTGGACGTCCTAAATTCGAAGAGCCAGATCATTCCCGTTCTTCTCGGGGATAATGGCAGAGCGCTTGCGACAGCCGAAAGACTAAAATCGAGAGGCATCCTTGCCGCGGCCATCCGGCCTCCTACGGTGCCGGAGGGGACCGCGCGCCTCAGGCTCTCGCTAACGCTTGACCACGGCGAGGACGACCTGGAATGGGCGGCCGGAGAAATTATCGAGGCGTGCCGATGAGAAGAGCTCCAATCGTTTTCATTTCGGGCTGGGCACACGGAGAGGAAGCTCTTCGCCCGCTCGCCGAGGCGATGGCCGCCTCCGGGCGCATCGTTTCAAATCTTAGTCTTGCCTCCTGCGGCCCTTTTGAGGATGGGGATAAAAACATTTCAGCCTATGGTCGTTTTGTTTCGAGCCATCTCGATACATCGGGTGAGCCTGCCACGATAGTCGGGTGGTCGACCGGAGGCGTTGTGGCGCTTGAGACGGCTGCTCGCTATCCAGAGAAAGTGGACCGACTGGTTCTACTGAGCACGACCGCTAGATTTTGCTCGGACAAAGACTACACTTCGGGAGTTAACCCCGCTGTCCTGCGGGCAATGATTCGAGGGCTACGGAAAAACCCCGAGGACGTGGTATCGGATTTTATAAGGGAAGCGATGCATCCCCTCGATATAGGCGCGGAGGTTTTAGCAGCGAGAACCCAAAGCGCGCTTGCGGCCGGAACGGTCTCGCTTGCGCACGGCCTGAAGTACCTTTTGGCCGCAGACCTCCGGCGCGATTTGCCCTCGCTAGCCCTTCCCTGCCTCATCGTTCACGGCCTGCAGGACAGGATCGTGCCGGTTGAGGCCGGCCGGTATCTTACTGCGAACCTTCCCGATTCCGAGATCGTCATGTCCTCAGCTGGCCATTGCCTTCCAGAGCAGTGCGAAGAGGGGCTTATCCGCCGAATCGGCCAATTTCTGGAGCGATTGTGAAAACCCGCGTAGCCTCCTCATCGGTTTTGGCCCGTTTTGCTGCCGCCGCACACACCTACGACCTGGAGTCGCGAGTCCAGCGGGCGGTAGCCCAAAAGCTTGCCGCCATGCTTCCAGCCTCCGCGGCCACCGGGAGCGTACTGGAGATCGGGTGCGGCACCGGCCTTTTAACGGAGCTTTTGCTAAACCGTTTCCCTTCGGCTGTAATCGATGCCCTCGACATTTCGGGGCCCATGATAGATGCGGCGAAAAAACGCATGGGGGAATGTGAAAGGCTCTTGTGGCACACAGCCGATGCCAGGAGGTTTTGCCCGCAGAAACAATTCGAGCTTATCGCCAGCAGTTCGGCCCTCCACTGGATGACACCGGCAGGTGAAATCATGGAGCGTATCTCCTCGATGCTCGAGCCGGGCGGCGAGCTGGCCTCAGCCGTTATGGTCGAAGGGACCCTCGGTGAGCTCCGAGATGCCTGCGGGCGGCTTTTCCCCCGTAAGGGAGAAGCGGTTCACCTTCCAAGCGAGGAGGAAATCCTTTGCGCCATTGCCGGGGCCGGGCTTACGATCGGGCAAATCCGCTTGGAGCAGATGCGCGAGACCTGCGGTTCGACGCGCGAATTACTGCGCAGCCTAAACCGGCAGGGGGTAACGGGCAGACCGGAGGGTGGCTCCAACCTGCTCAATCGCACCGAACTGCTAGAGCTTATCGAGTATTATGACCGCAAGTTTTGCACTCCCGAGGGGGGGGTGATTGCCACCTACTGTGTTCTCTATGTGACTGCGAGGAAGGAAAGATGAAGGCTCCCCGGGGATTTTTCATTACGGGTACGGATACCGATGCGGGTAAAACGGTTTCAGCCGCTGCGGTTTTGGTTTCACTTCGCACCTCAGGAATCGATGCTGTCCCGATGAAACCGGTTCAAACCGGGGGTGTTTTTTCTAAAGATCGCCTGCACAGCCCGGATATCGACTTTTGTCTGCGCATGGCAGCTCTTTCGCCCGACCCGGAAGAGATTTGCGATATGGTCCCCTACATCTATCGGCAGGCCTGTTCGCCCCATCTGGCCGCAGCAAAGGAAGGCCGAGAAATCTCGATTTCGCGCATAGTCGAAGCATTCGGCAATCTGAAAAAAAGACACGAATGCGTTGTCGTAGAAGGAGCGGGTGGACTTCTCGCGCCAATTGGGGAAGATACGACGATGGTCGACCTCATGGCGGCACTGGGTCTTCCCGTGATTCTTGTAGCCCGCCCGGGGCTTGGGACCATTAATCACACGATGCTCTCGGTGAGGGAACTAAAACGCTCGGGCCTCCACCTGCACGGCATCGTATTTTGTGAAACCACAAGCGGTGGCTGGGGAGAAATCGAGCAAAACAACATGGAAACCATCGCAAGACTTGCAAAGACGCAGGTCCTGGGACGAATTGGCTACATGGAGGAACTAAGCAGGCCCGACCCGCCCTCCGGACTGCTCCAAAAGGCCCTGCCGCCAGATGTTTTCCGAGGCGAGACCGGCATGGAAAGGCCTTATGAAGTCTTCGGGGAAAAAGGGACGCAGGAGCTCGCGGGCGGGGTGGATGCATACAACGAGATCGACCGGGCAAGCCTTTGGCATCCTTACACGAAACATTCCTCGGCAAGGGAGGGATTCCCGGTAATCGCCAGGGGAGAGGGCGTATATCTTTTCGACACGGCGGGCAACCGGTACCTGGACGCCATCTCTTCCTGGTGGGCCTGCAACCTTGGCCACGGCAATAAGAGACTGGTCGGGGCGCTCGTTAGTCAGGCGCGTAAACTTCAGCACAGCATACTGGGCAACCTCACTCATCCGCGAGCGGTCGAACTGGGGTCAGGGCTTGCGAAAGTCTTTCCCGACACGCGAAGAAGAACGCTTTTTGCGAGCGATGGCGCCAGCGCGGTCGAAGCGGCCCTGCGGGTCGCCCTTCAATACTGGCACAACCGTGGCGAGAGCGGCCGCACGAGGTTTGCAGCTTTTGAGGACGGCTATCACGGGGACACCATCGGGGCGATGTCCGTTGGGTATCTGCCCGCTTTTCACAAACCATACAGCCCGGTTCTTTTCCCGGTTCACAAAATCAAAACGCCGGACTGCTGCGCCTGTCCGGTCGAAAAATCGCGCACGGACTGCGGGATGGAGTGCTTTTCTCTTATCGAGTCCGTCGTGGTTAACCACGCGCGCGAGCTTGCCGCCGTGATCGTTGAGCCGCTATGCCTTGGCGCGGCAGGCATGAAAATGTACCCGGCCGATTGCCTGAGAAGGCTCGCCGAGCTTTGCAGGCAAAACCGGGTTCTTCTGATCGTAGACGAGATCGCCATGGGCTTTGGGCGAACCGGCAAGATGTTTGCCTTCGACCACGCAGGGATCGACCCCGACATCGTTTGCATCGGAAAAGGGCTCTCCGGGGGATATCTGCCCATAAGCGCCGCAGTGGTAAAGGAAGAGATCTTTACGACCTTCGCCGATGAACCTCTGGACCACACCTTCTACCACGGCCACACGTTTGCGGGAAATCCCGTCGCTGCCGCCGTGGCGGTCGAATGCCTGGATATCTACCGGGAAGAAAACATAGTGGAACGAGCCGAGACGACCGGAAAAGCGCTTGCCGCAAGCGTTGAAGGTTTGCGAGACGTTTGCGGGGTCGAAAACCTCAGGACCCTCGGAATGATCGCAGCCTTTGATTTAACAGAAAGAAAAGGAGTTACAGGCGTTGAGCGGGCCAGGCGGATCTGTTCGGATATGCTAAAAAAAGGCGTCCTAATCCGCCCCCTTGGGCCGACACTTTACCTCATGCCGCCATTAATAGCCGATACGGCGCTCCTTGAAGAAACGGCAGCTTCTCTTCTGGACGCCGTTAAGGCTCTTTGATGCGCGGGTCTTAGCAAGCGGACAAAGCTCCCGGAATATAAAATTTTCGGGGGCCGCAGCCATACCGTCTCAATTATCTTGACACTGCCGTCCTCATTTTATAAGTTGCATACCGTTGTGACGTAAAGTTTGCTTTTATCCTTTTTTTCCAATCCTTTTTTTGATATATTCGCTCCATGTTCTCACTCTTGTTGCTGAGATTACTTCCCCTGCTCTCCTGTTTTGTCGACTGTCTCGTTCGGATTCCAAGCCTCTAATTTTTAAGGTTTTTTGCTAAGATCGGTTTTAGGTCGTCATTTTTTAGTAAGGGGGGTGATAGGCGTCTCGACTACTAGCGTCGATTCCAGTCATGAATCATCGATTTAATTTCTTATTAACTTAAGGCATTCTTATCCTAGGAGGTTTTTACCATGGCAGCACAAGCACAGGGAAATCCGGCAGTTGTAGGGCTTGCAGGCTTCGGTGCAACCACGCTTCTTCTCCAGTTTCATAATCTTGGTTTATGCCACGCCGGCGTTGTTTTTTGCCTTGCCCTCGCATTTGGCGGGATGGCGCAGCTAATCGCCGGCTTCCAGGAATTTAACACCGGAAACAATTTCGGTTTCTGCGCTTTTACGGCATACGGCGCTTTCTGGATCGCGCTTGGGGCCATTTTCTTTATTCTGGAGTGCGAGACCGTTCCGGGACAGACTTTTGTTCACGAATTCCTCAAGATCACGCCGACCGATGTAGGTTGGTTCATGGTGACGTTCACGGCATTTACTTTTATTCTTTTGATCGGCTCCCTTGCAATCCATACCGCGATGTTTCTTACGTTCCTAACGCTTGTCATCGGCTTTATCGGCCTTGACGCGGTATTTCTGGCCGGTATGAAACAGGTGCTGACCATCACCGCGATCGACCTGATAGCATGTGCGCTGCTCGCATGGTACATGATGGCTCACGTGATATTCCTGCAGGTTTTCGGCAAAAACGTTCTGCCTGTCGGCGCCCCGCTGATTGGAAAACCGCAGTTGGCAGCCAAGGCCGCCTAACTTCTGTTTCTGTTTTGCGCGGATCAATTACAGCCCGTTCGAGATTACGTCGAACGGGCTGTTTTTTTCAAATCCGCCATCAAGCTCTACAACAACCGAACCAGCGCTCGGGCAGGTGAAGTCGGCAATATAGCTGCCAATGCCTTTCCGCCAATGGAAAACCCGACCATCGAGTTGTTTTCGCCGGACTTTGGACCAGACCAGAGAGCCTGGTTCTGCATCGGTCATCCTCTTTTGCAATTCTCTCGTGAATGGTTTGGGGCTACTCCTAAATGGAAGCATTATAAAAATCCCTCCAGGCCAGGGGCGTCAAAAGCGCCCCTCGTTTTTTTTACCGCGACCTTGCCCCCCGCAAATCCCCCCAACCCCCAATACTGTTCACTTAATGTTTAACTTTATTCCCTGTGCGCAGGCATGGTCCCAAAAGACTTCCTCCAATTAAGATATCAGAATGTACTTTTATTATTAAGTGAACAGTATTGCCCCAACCCCCCTTTGAAAAAAAACTTACAATTACCCACACATGCGCTCACCTATCTCCTTTTGCAAAGTTGCAAATAAGGGGGGCGTACGAGCCCAGCCGGTCCATGCGCGTCATTGCAAGCGACTGGAGAGTAAATCCCCCCAAAGCCCCTTTTGCAAAAAAGGGGGGCGATCAGGCCAAGCCCCTTTCTTGGGAGTCACCGTTAAGGGGTAAGCGGGCGTATGTGTTGGTAATTGTAAGCTTTTAAAAAAAGGGGGACGATCGAGCATGGCCCCGTTTGGAGAAAAAGGGGGGCGCGATTTAGCCTGGCCGGTCCTTGGGAGTCATTGGCCCCCGGTTTACCTCTCGGGCGCCCTGTAGTTTTGCTCAACTATCCGGGTGAGGCTTTCGCGCGTATTGAGGCCGGGGTCCTGCTGGACCAGATCGAAGAGGTTTTGAAGCACCTTCCCCACTTGCGGTCCGGGCCCTATGGAAAGAATTTTTATAACGTCGTTTCCGCCAAGGGCAAGATCGCGGACGCTAAAGGCCGAAATAGCCCCGAGCTGGGCTTTCACGCGGGCTCTAAGGCGGTCGATATCCACAGGGCTCCATACGCCTGAGAGCGCCCGGGCTTTCGCAAGGTCTAAAAAATCCTCTACCAGTTCGCGGCCGACTCCGGTAATGAACCGTCTAAGGCTCGCATCGCTCCAGGAAAAGGTTTGCTCGTCGAATTGACGGCTTACAAGCATTGCGACCTCACCGGTCAGCCGGTTCGACATATTCCAGCTTTTCATCGTCTCCACTGCGACGGCAGCGCTTGGAGACCGCGAGTCCCCGCCGGCCGCCGGGTCTTCGCAGGAAAGGGCCGCTTTGTGAAAAAGGGCTGCCAGCCTCAGGCGAATCCTTGGCGGGCAACTCAGGATACAGGCAAGGGTATGATCGAGGATGGATACGCCTGAGCCATTGAGGGGCAAAACAGGATGAAGGGAAGGAAGAAGTATTTGGAGGGCGCCGCTTTGCCTTAGAAGCTCGAAAGCCCGAAAGAGGTCGGGGGAGGTCAAAATTTTTAGAATTTCGTCTCGAATCCTTTCCCCGGAAACCTCGGCAAGATTTGGGGCAAGCTCTATCATGGCCTCCAAAGTTGCGGGGTCGATTTGAAAGCCGTACATTCCGCAAAGCCTTGCAGCGCGAACGATCCTTAGAGGGTCTTCCAAAAACCTCGCGGCCGGTTCCCCGACCCCTCGTATCAGGCCGGCAGCCAAGTCCCGGCGTCCCGCGTTAGGGTCTAGCAACGCGCCTTCGGGGTAGGAAAGCGCCATAGAATTGATGGTAAAATCGCGCCGCGCAAGATCTTCTACAATCCCCGCCTCTTTTGAGACCGCGATGCTGGTCACCTCGATATCGCGAATCCGTGTGTGGACCTGGACCGTGCCATGCCTCAACCCCACGGGGATAACCGAGGGAAAAAGGGAGATTATCTCAACACTTTTTGCGCTCGTCGCAAGATCCCAGTCCCTGGGTTGGATTCCCCGCAAAAAATCGCGCACCGCCCCTCCAACGAGCCACACAGAAAATCCGGCCCGGCGAATTTTTTCCATTGCTTTCAAAACATCTTCGGGAACGAAGGAAAGCCCCGGTTTAGCCGAAGTGATCAACATAATAGCGGGCGCCTCATGACAAATAGGTGTTGGAAAAAGGCTTGATATTTTCTTCCCGTCAAATATAATGGGCAGCCGTGCACTATGGCAAGCGGTATTGACGCTCAATCGAGTTCTTTTATCAGCCAATAAATCATGTAGGATGGGGTTGTACATGGATACCGACAAAGCATACTCAACAATGCGGGAAGCCAATCGGATAATCGAGGATTTCCCCATCGGGAAATACGCGCTCTACTCCCTGCTTTTTTTGGCGGAAATCGCCCTTTGCTTCCTTGTCGTCAGCTCGTTTAAGGGTTGACTTGCCCGGTTTATATGGGTATATGGCTAAAATAGCGGCAGATTATTCGCGGGGGTGTTTTTGAAATGATCGGCGAGACGTCTTCTCTACTACTACTAGCACTACTACCAGGTCCGCTAAGACGGACGGGAGGACCAGGCGCCTTTTGCATGTGATATAAGACAAAAGACTACGTTACTACCAAAGGCCATGGGTTCTCCCCCATGGCCTTTTTGCTTGTAGAGGACCCTTAACAGCCTGTTTGGAGCAAAGGAAAACGAAATGGCCAGGAAAGTACATATATTTGACACAACTCTTCGGGATGGCGAACAGGTGCCGGGGGCAAAGCTCAATAAGAGGCAAAAACTCGAAATCGCCGAGCAGCTTGCCAAGCTAAATGTTGACGTAATCGAGGCCGGGTTTCCCTGTTCTTCGCCGGGAGACCTCGAAGCGGTGCGGGAAATCTCCCGTCAGGTGCGGGGCCCGATCATCGCAGCACTCGCCCGCACGGTAAAAGAGGACATCGACATCGCGTGGGAGGCGGTAAAAGAGGCAGAGAGGCCAAGGATCCACGTTTTTGTCGGCTCATCTGACATACACATTCAAAAGAAGCTGCGAAGCGACCGCGAAAAGACGCTCGAGATGGCAGTAGATGCGGTAAGGCATGCGAAAAGCCTTTGCCCTGACGTCGAGTTTTCGACTGAAGACGGGTCGCGAACGGAGTTCGAATTTTTGTGCCGCATCATCGAGGAGACCATTCGGGCCGGGGCGGGTGTCATAAACGTTCCCGATACGGTCGGATACGCTCTGCCCGAAGAGTACGGCGACCTCATCTACCGGCTGAGGCAAAGAGTTGTCTCGATGGAGCGGGTTCTTTTGAGCGTCCACTGCCATAACGACCTTGGCCTTGCGGTGGCAAACAGCATGGCGGCGATCCGCAACGGGGCCGACCAGGTGGAGTGCACGATTAACGGGATCGGCGAAAGGGCCGGCAACGCTTCTTTAGAAGAGATCGTCATGGTTTTGAAGACCCGCGCCGAGAGCTACCAGGCGACTACGGGGATCGACTTTAAAGAGATATACCGCACGAGCCGAATGGTCAGCAGGATCATGAACGTCCCCGTGCAGCCCAACAAGGCGATAGTTGGGAGCAACGCCTTTTCTCATTCCTCGGGGGTCCACCAGGACGGGGTTCTAAAAGACAGGACCACCTACGAGATCATGAAACCCGAGGAGTTGGGGATCCGGCAGCAAACTCTGGTGCTTACGGCCCGCTCGGGACGCTCGGCTCTTAGGCACAAACTTGCCGAACTGGGGTATTCGCTCGACTCCGAGACCTTCCAGCGCATCTACAACCGGTTTATCGACGTGGCCGACCGCAAGAAGGAAATTACCGCCCAGGACCTCCAGACAATCGTTGAAATCGAGGTATCGAAGGTTTTCGAGACCTACAAGTTGCACAGCCTGCAGATAATGAGCGGCAACAAAATGGTGCCCCTTGCCTCCATAACCCTTGAAAAAGACGGAGAGCTCCACACCGACGCGGCGACGGGAAACGGTCCGGTTGACGCGGTTTTTAAGGGTATCGAACGCATAACCGGCATCACGGGCAAACTTTGCGACTACGACCTCAAAGCCGTTACAACGGGTACGGATGCGCTCGGCGAGGCCATGGTGCGCGTGGAAATAGGAGATGCAATCTACTCGGGCATCGGGACGAGCCCCGATGTGATCGAAGCAACCGCTCGCGCCTACCTTAATGCCTACAACCGCTACTTTGCAAACGGGGGGGCGGAAAAAGTTTAAACGCCCCGGGGTTGGGTAAAGGCACTAAATCGGGCCGCCCTTTCTTGCACAAATTTTTAGAGGCGTTAGAATGAGCACTTGATTTGGATCATAAGTTCGATTAGTCGGTAGATAATGAAAAGATTCGAAACCGATGCGATAGTTCTCAGTTCATGCGACCACGGTGAATCGGATCGGCTGGTGAGCTTTCACTCGGCCGACTTCGGCAGGCTGCGCGGACTTGCCAAAGGCGCAAGGAGAAGCAAGAAAAGATTTGCCAACGTATTTGAACCGTGCAGCCTTGTTCGCCTGGAATGTCGAGAGAAAAATTCTTATCTATGGATAGAAGCCTGCAAACTGGTGGAACCTTATCTTCCGATGCGCGCCGATATTGAGAAGTGGGCCTATGCAGCGCTTTTTTCAGAAATTGTTCTGGCGATGGTCCCTGAAGGGGAGCCGCACCCTGCCCCGTTTTTTCTTCATAAAGAGACCCTCGATAGATTGGAGCGGGACAAAGACCCTCAACATGTGTTATTATTAGCGCTGTTGCGTTTTCAGTTACTCATGGGTTACATGCCTGCTCTGGACGGATGCGCGATTTGCCGGCGCTCGCTTAAGACCGCCCAGAAATGGTTTTTGCAGCCGGCACAGGGAAAACTTGTATGTATCGATCATTTTTCTCGTGACAGTGGCTATATTGCCCTGGATATCGGCACACTGGCGTTAATAGATTATATGAGGAAAATTCCGCTCGAAAAAACCTGGCGGCTGCAGATGCGCCGGGAGATGAGAGCGCCGCTTCTTACAGGCATTCTCGACTGGTTTCGGTATCATACCAGAAAGGAAATTCAAAGCGTCAAGGTGCTCGAACAGATTTTTCCATCGTGCGGGATTTGGAGTTCAAAGGTAGACGGCGCAGCGGGAAGGCGGAGGCGATTGCAAACCCAATGCTGATCCGATGTGATTTAGCAACCAATATTTTCCATAAGCAAATGAGGCGGCTTCTATGCTGACGATTGGTCATTTCGCGGAAATCGCTCATAATTCCCCCTGGCTTGCGATAGGTCTCTCGTTTGTCGGAGGCGTTCTGGCAAGCTTTACCCCGTGCACCTACCCGATGATCCCGATAACGGTTGCGTTTATCGGCGGCAAAGCAAACGGCAGCAGGCGCAGGGGTTTTTTGCTCTCTCTTTTTTACGTGCTGGGGCTAGCCATTGTCTATTCGACGCTGGCGGTCTTCGCGGCACTTACCGGCCAAATGTTCGGGGCTCTTACGGCCAGTCCGTGGGTGTACCTGGTTGTGGCCAACGTTTTGCTCTTTTTTGGGCTCGTGATGCTCGAAGCGATTCCGCTGGGTCCGCCCGGTTTTTTAAATAATTTGAAGGTAACGGGGTTTTCGGGACACGATGTGTTTACGAGCATGATACTGGGCGGGGCATCGGCCCTGGTTGTGAGCACCTGCACGACTCCCATTCTCGCCTCGCTTCTGGCGGTTGTGGCCGTAAAACGGCAGATCGCGCTCGGAATCGGCATGGTGTTTTCTTTTTCCCTGGGTCTGGGGGCGCTGGTGATCGTTGTGGGCACATTTACGGGGTTGCTCGCCTCACTGCCTCGTTCGGGAAAATGGATGGTCAGGGTACAGAAGGTTTTTGGAATCCTTATGATTATTGCAGCGCAGTATTTTCTAATCAAAACAGGAGAATTTCTGATATGAAACTAAAAACCGGCAAAAACTTTGTTGTCTCCATCCTCTCGGCCCTGCTGTTTACAACCCTGATATCGTCTTTGCCGGCCAGAGCCGCTGGGCCGGCGCCGGGTTTCACCCTGCAAAGCATCGACGGCTCCACGGTATCGTTGAGCCAGTTTAAAGGACAAAAGCCGGTCCTTCTCTACTTTTTCGCCACATGGTGCCATTTTTGCCAGGCAATGGGCCCCAAGGTGTCCGCCCTGCGAAAATCCACCCCCGAATCCCAGTTGGCCATTGTGGCGATCGATGTTGGAAGCGGGGATTCCCTGGAGAAGGTAAAACGCTATGAAAAGGACAGCGGGGCAACCTACACGGTTCTCTACGATCAGGGTTCCAAGGTGACGCGCTCCTACGGCGTAGAGGGAATACCCAATATTGTCCTGGTGGACAAAAACGGCGATATCAAATACCAGGGCAGCGATCTTCCGCCCGACGTACTCAGCCTTGTGAAATAACAGGCCGTAAAGAAGAGTCCACATCGATGAAAGATGTACTCACCATCATAATGGCCGGGGGCAAAGGCAATCGGCTCATGCCCCTTACCTCCGACCGGTCCAAGCCTTCCGTCCCCTTTGGAGGCATATACCGGCTTATCGATATACCTCTTAGCAACTGCATCAACTCTCAGCTCTACAAGATCCTGGTATTCCCCCAGTACAAGTCCCAGTCCCTTGTCGACCACCTCGAAGAAGGGTGGAAGATATTTTCCGGGGACCTGGGCCACTATCTGCGAATCGTCGCCCCTCAGCAAAGGACCGGAGAAGACTGGTACCGGGGAACAGCCGATTCGGTCAGGCAAAACCTCTACCTGATCGAACGCGAGATGCCCCGCTATGTTTTGATTCTTTCCGGCGACCACGTCTACAAGATGGACTATTCGGCTTTCCGCGATCATCACGAAAAAGTCGGGGCGGACGCCTCGGTGGCCCTTTTGGAAGTGGACCGCGCGCAAGGCGCCGAGTTCGGGATAGCTGAAGTCGATAACGATTTCAGAATCCGCGCCTGGCAGGAAAAGCCCAAAGAGCCCAAGCCCATCCCCGACGACCCCGACAGGTGCCTGGCCTCGATGGGAATATACCTGTTTAAGACCGAACTGCTCCTCGATCTTCTCTACAAGATGGACTACCATGATTTTGGAGGAGACATAATCCCCAGGATCCTCGATCAAGTGAAGGTCTTCGCCTACCCTTACCGGCGCCTCAACCGGATAAGCGACTACATCCGCCAGGCGGACCCCGACGGCGTAAGGCGGCGCCAACTTGTCGAAACCACCCGCGACTCCCAGTACTGGAGAGATGTCGGGACTCTTGACTCCTATTGGAACGCCAACATGGATTTGACCGGCGTGGACCCCTTTTTCAATCTCTACGGCTACCTTTGGCCCATACGAACCAGGGCGCACCAGTACCCCCCGGCGAAGTTCGTCTTCAACCTGCCCGATCATGCCGGCACAGCGGTCGATTCCATGATTTCGCCCGGCTGCATAATAAGCGGGGGCACAGTCAGGAGTTCGGTCCTATGCTGTGATGTGACGGTTCGAAGCTGGGCGCAGGTGGATGAATCGGTCATTATGGACCATGTCGAAGTTGGCCGCCACTGCAGGATCAAAAAGGCAATCATCGACAAGGATAACGTTATCCCCCCCAATACCGAGATCGGCATAAACCCGCAGGCCGACAGAGAACGGTTCACCGTGACCCCGCGAGGGATCGTGGTTGTGCCCAGGGGTTTTTTCAAGGCCAAATGAATCGCTTGCACCACCGGGTCATCATTTCCGAGAGCTCGGAGAGAAAAAAAGGCTTCTCCAAACAGTCGTCCATCCCGGCATCCAGACATCGGCTGCGGTCCTCGTCGGTGAAATTGGCCGCAACCGCTATGATCGGAGTCCTGAGGCCTCCCCGCCACTGCTCCCTTCGCCGTATCAACCGAGCCGCTTCCATACCGTCCATCACCGGCATGCGGCAGTCCATCAAGACGACATCGTAGCCGCTCGACTCCATGCTGCTAAGCACTTCACAACCGTTGGAAGCCACATCGACCCGGCATCCCAGGGCCTCAATCATGGTGCGCCCCACTTCCTGGCTAATGGGGTTGTATTGGGCCAGAAGAACAGACGATTTTTTCATCCCGCATCCCCGATAAGACATTGCCGCTGCCGTATGAGGGGAAAGAGCCGGCTGGTTGGCGTCTCTTCCCACCAAGATTATCCTGCGTGCAACAAGCTATAATCACGTTTTTCGAAAAGTTAAGCCGGGGTTTGAGGCGCGACGCCAATCGAAAGCCCAAGCGCCAGCCCAAAGCCTGTGCCCGGCATAATAGCAAAGAGCCTGGGGAAGTTTTTGCAAAAGGGAAATTTCGCAAAGAAAGGGGGCACATTGCCTCAAAATGGCCCGGGACTGCTCAAAGCCTTGGATGTATGGAGCCGGGAAAAGGAATCGGAAGGGGCTACTCCAGATGACAATTACCCACACATGCGCCCACCTATCTCCTTTTGCAAAGTTGCAAATAAGGGGGGCGAGCGAGCCCAGCCAGTCCATGCGCATCATTGCAAGCGGCTGGAGATTAAATCCCCCCAACCCCCAATGCTGTTCAGTTAAGAAGTCCCAATCCTTGATCGTAACTCCCGATCCTTGATCGATGGTCCCGATCCTTGATCGATGATTCAGGTCTGCGCCCCCTCACGGGGGCGTCTCTTTCTTTTTCTTTCTTTTCCGGGGGTATCGGCCTTACGGCCTCACCCCCCGGCTAATGGCTTTGATCCCTCCGGGATCACGATCGTCGCTCTAGTCGGTTAACTCAACAACATTGCCCCAACCCCGCAAAAAAAGGGGGGCGATCGGGCCAAGCCCCTTCTTGGGAGTCTCCGCTAAGGGGTAAGTGGGCGCATGTGAGGTTAATTGTAAGCTACTCCTGGGGGGGGCGAGCGCGCGGGAGGGGCGGGAAGTGGCGCCTCGATTGCGCATCCCCCCCCCTTCCCGCCTGTGGCTAAGCCGTGTCTTTTGCGCATTACCACCAGTAGGGCGAATAATAGTAGTTGTAAGGATAGTAGGTGTAAGGGTAGTAGTAACCATAAGAATAGGGGTAGTAATAATAGCCATAATAAGGATAATAGCCGCCCCTATAGCCATAATGGCCATACCCGCGCCCCCCATGGCCATAATAGCCGCGGCCATAATGGCCGCGGCCATGATAGCCGTAAGCAAAGGCCGCGGGCGCCCCCATGGAAAGTGTTGCCAAAATCGCGAAAACCGCCAAAGCTATTTTCAAACCGCGAACCATTTTCATCTCACAACCTCCCTTCGTAGCTGGTGTAAGAAACATCTACAATTCCCCCCCATATTTATTAATCACTGCCAAACGCGAATTAGACGAATCGCCCGGCGATAAAGTTCACATTTCAACGACTCCAGGGGAAAAAAGATTGCCGCCGCAACCAAGGTGTGTGGTCGAAGGTAAAGGGCTCGATTTTGCATACGAAGAAAATTGGGTTGCCCTTTGACCATAG
Organism: Syntrophobacteraceae bacterium; assembly: GCA_031292215.1. GTDB lineage: Bacteria > Desulfobacterota > Syntrophobacteria > Syntrophobacterales > Syntrophobacteraceae > SbD1. The sequence continues at coordinate 34,911 of JARLHO010000020.1, forward strand.
TGCTGTTAAATTCGCCACGTTATACTTTTTTTCCTCTGAGCGCCGGATGTCGTTTGACCCCGAGCGTATTGCAACCGGAGACCTTCGTCAGGCCTGGTTCAAAATTGGCTATAGCAAGGAAATCCACATGTCGAAGAATCGAAAGCTTTTGTTTTTCATCCCGGCCATTGTCCTGAGTTTAACGTTCGGGGGCCGTTTAACGCTCGTAAAGGCCGCCGATCAACCGGAAAAACAAGATACTTATCACTATTTGAAGCTCTTTAGCGACATCATGACGATCGTGCAGGATAACTATGTAAAAAAGACAGACCAGAAAAAGCTCATGTATGGGGCTATAAACGGGATGCTGCGCGAACTCGATCCCCACTCTTCCTTCCTTACGCCTACCGATTACAAGGAACTCCAGATCGAGACCAGGGGAAAATTCGGCGGCTTGGGCATCGAGATAACGATCAGACACAACGTCTTGACCGTTGTGTCCCCGATCGAGGGCACCCCGGCCGACAAGGCGGGCATAAAGGCCAACGATGAGATTTTAAAAATCGACGATCAGCCCACGCAGGGCATGTCGCTTATGGACGCCGTGACAAAGATGAGAGGCCCCAGGGACAGCAAAATAAAGCTGATGATTTTTCGAAAGGGGCTGACAAAACCGATGGACATGGAATTGGTCCGGGCGGTCATTGCGATTAAGAGCGTAAAGTCGATGACGCTCGCACCGGGGTTTGGCTACGTAAGGATTTCGAGCTTCGAAAGCGGCACCTCGACCGATCTGCGCAAAGCGCTCGACAAGCTCCAGGCGGCCAATCCCGGCGGCCTGCAGGGCCTTGTAGTCGATTTAAGGAATAATCCCGGCGGGTTGCTCGATCAAGCCGTCGAAGTAAGCGATCAGTTTCTCGACGGAGGCCTGATCGTCTATACCGGCGGACGACTCGCAGACCAGAAGATGCGCTTTGAGGCCCACAAAAAAGCCCATCCCCTCACCTTTCCCATGGTCGTGCTGGTTAACGGAGGGTCGGCAAGCGCATCGGAAATTGTCGCCGGAGCGCTGCAGGATCACAAAAGAGCCATAATCATGGGCGAACAGACCTTTGGCAAAGGCTCGGTGCAGACGGTAATTCCGTTAAACGACGGCTCGGCCCTAAGGCTTACGACCTCTCTTTACTACACGCCCTCCGGAAGGTCCATTCAAGCCCAGGGGATAACGCCCGATATTGTGGTGAAAAAGACAGGCCTCGATAAAGGCGGCGCAAAAAGCGATGAATCGACTTTCATCCGTGAAAAGGACCTCCCCGGTCACTTTAGGGACCAGAATCCGACCGTAGCCAAAAAATTAAAGGCTACGGCCGCACAGATCGCGGCCAAAAAGTTTGTAGACGGGGATAACCAGGTAAGCCGCGCGCTCGACCTGCTAAAAGGCTACAGGATAATGGCCCAAACGCAGTATAAATAGGCCCGGTTGGCCTGGCTGCCCTTGTCAAAAATCACTCTCGGTGATTGTGCAAAGGCAGCCGGAGAAGAAAAATCTTGCCGTCTGGGAATCGGACTAAAACCGGTAAAGCAAAAGAAGGGGGGAAAGGCAAAAGTCGCCTCAAGGCCGCTGCGCCTCCCCCTAAAAGGCCTGCTACGCCGGTTTTGGTCGCATGGGGCCTTGCCCTGATTTTGCTGGTCTCTCTTTTATATTTTGCCGACAGGGGCCGCAATCTGCCCCCCAGCCCCCAGCCCCCAAAAGTTGCAAAAACCTCCGGCGCCCCGACTTCCGGCCTCCGGGGTCCGACCAGGCGGCCAGGCCCAAGGCCCGCTCACAGCGCCGCCCCACCCCCTACGATCCGGCAGGCCGTAAGCCCCGCCAACGTTTTACCGGCGCCTAGGCCACATACCGGCGCAGTCCCCGCCAAACCCGCTCGGGCTCGACTCTCTGTCGTTATAGACGATTTTGGCCCCAACCTGGCTATCGCTCGTCAATTCGCCTCTATTCCTTTTCCCGTCACCTTATCGGTTCTGCCTTTCCTGGCCCATAGCGGCCAGATCGCAGCGATGGCGCGCCAGAGAGGCCGGGAAGTCATCTTGCATCTTCCCATGGAGCCCGTAGACAGCCGCATCAACCCCGGGCCGGGCGCCCTTATGGTGTCCATGTCTTCCGACCAAATCCGGCTAAGCGTTGTCGCAGCCCTTACTACTTCCCCCTACTTTGACGGCGTAAACAACCACGAGGGCTCCCGGTTGACCCAGGACGCCAAAGCCATGAGGACCGTCCTTGCCGAGCTAAAGGATCGCAAACTTTTTTTTCTGGACTCTATGACCATAAATACGAGCGTCGGGTGGAAAGAAGCCCGTCTCATGGGAGTGCCCACGTTCAAGCGCGATATCTTTCTTGACGACAACCTTTCGGCGGCCGCCATTCGCCTGCAGATAGAAAAGGCAGTTAAGATCGCCAAAGCGCGTGGAGCGGCCCTTGCCATCGGACATCCGCATGAACTCACTTTGCGGGCGCTGCTCTCTTCCGCGGCCTATTTCAGACAAGAAGGCGTCGAGATGGTTTTCGCCCGCGACCTGGTTGGCAGGTGAGCAGAGCGGGGAGGGTCGATGTCAGAGCGCCGATGGTCCCCACAAAAGCCACGGACTCCCGGTGTCATCGGCTTCTTTTTTCCCGATACGAAATTATCCCTTAATTTATTATGCTCTTATTGATTGGAAATTTTAGCGCGCCATAAGACCGAGTGAGAAGAACCCCCGAGGGATTAGCGGGCAGGTGGGAGGCCTTGGCCCGCGTCACTTGACTGCTGAGGAGAAATTTAATGAAAATGTACGCCCTTTCTAAAACGGTTTTTGCTTTAGCCTGCTTTTTTTCGTCCACTTTCCTCCTGCCCGGCTTTGCATTTGGCGCCCAAAAGCCTTTGCCCCAACAGCGGCCTGCGGCTCATCCCAAAATCCTGGTCCAGGAGCCCGATTACAATTTCGGAACGGCAGTACAGGGAACCACGGTCGAGCACGCCTTCGCGGTGAAAAATACCGGCAATGCGGTGCTACATATTCGCCACGTAAAGGTTGGTTGAGGCTGCACGCTTGTCCGGTATGAGCCGGCAATCCCTCCCGGCGGCGAGGGAAAGATGATAATGAAGGTGGAACTGTCCGACTCCCATGGAAACATAGTCAAAACGGCGACCATTGACAGCGATGACCCCGATAAGCCTTTGGTGGGCCTAAAACTCGAAGGCATTGTAAAAGCCATCGTCACGATGAAGCCTTCGGCAAATGTCGTGCTTAGAGGTTCGGCGGGCAGTATTTCCGAGTCCAGCGTCGATCTTGAGGCCACAACAACGCCGTTTCATATCGAGAGCACCGAGACGAACCTTTCGGGGAAAATTAACTACTCCCTTCAAACGGTTTCGGATGGAACCCACTACAGGCTTAAGGTCTCAAACCTTCTCCCCAAAGGGAGCTACTCCGGATTTATAAGACTTAAGACCGACCTGCCAAAGGCCCCGTACTTGCTCGTACGCGTGATGGGGGTCATCAAGGGCGAAATAGCGGCGACACCGGAAACAGTCATTATCGGAATGCTCAGCCCCGGAAAACCCGTGCGTACAGGCTCCGTTAGCGTCACCCGCGGCGATGGCAAACCGTTTTCGATCACAGGCCTTTCCTATGATAAAAGTCTCCTGTCGGTTTCTCGCAAAAAAGTCGAAAGCCCAAACGGCTACGTGCTAAATATCGAGCCAAAGCTCGATGGCCAAAGCCCGGGGTCGGTCAAGCAAGCGCCCCTGACGGTCGAAACAAACGCTGTACCGGGCGGGAAGGTTTCTGTGCTGGTCCTTATTTTCAACAATTCGGGTGGCGCCAATACCAAGCGTTAACCGTGCCGACGAGTTTGCATGGTTCAATATGGGTCAAAAAGATGGGTTTCACTGCGTTTCACCCATCCTTGTATCTTAAAAAAGAGCATGGGATTAAGAATAGGGAGGGAGTAAACTCCGTCCCTGTTCTTAAGGATATCGAGGTCGAAAAACCTGAGTACTGAATAACCCGAAATCTTTTACTCTGCCGATAGAAAACCCGATCATCGGGTTTTTCGCCTAGCTTAAATCGTCGCTCGTTTTTGACCGGATCCTTGCCCCCCCGAACTGATGGGTATTGGACAGTTGATTCGTTTTTTCTAGCGCCGGCAGAGTAAATCCCCCCAACCCTCCTTTGCAAAAAAAGGGGGGCGATCGAGCCAAGCCCCTCCAGACGCGAGTCATTGCAAAAGGAGATAGGTGGACGCATGTGTGGGTAAATTGTAAGGATAACGGGTGCGCCCACACACAAGAGGCTTCAGGAGAGCCAAATAAAGGCTCCCCGAAGCGATGGGTTGCACTTCATTCCCCCCATCCTACAGCGGCTCCCGACAGGGGCTGGGTTGGGTGAAGCGAAACCCGACAAATTAACCTTAATTCTCTCGTTGCCGCTCGCTCAGACATGTTGCACGCGAAGAAGTGAAGAAGTTCGAAAAGTCGCGATATCGGCAAAAACACAGCCAGCCCAACCAAATGGTTGGGTTCAAAAGACCAAAAGGCGCAAGTAGATTCTCCACGCATATCCTTTGCGGCTTCGCGTGAGACTTCATCCATGCCGTAACCGCTATGCCAGAGCCACCTGGTCTCGTCCCTGGCTTTTGGCCAGATAGAGGGCCATGTCCGCTGCCTTAAGGACAGCCTCCGGCGTCGTTCCATGCTCGTCGTATAAGGCGACTCCAACGGAAACCCTTACTTCGCCCAGCTCTTTTTCCCGGTAATGAACCTTTATTTTGCTTACCATGCCGCGGATGTTTTCGGCGCGCTCCATGGCCATGTCTTTGGAAACGGCCGGCAGAATTATGATGAATTCCTCTCCGCCATAGCGACAGGCGACGTCTTCTGCGCGAATGGAGTTTTTCAAAAGAGACCCCACCTCAGACAAAAGGATGTCTCCGGCATCATGGCCGTAGGTATCGTTAAAAACCTTGAAATGGTCAATATCGAGCATAAAGACGGCCACGGCAAGGCCCTGTCTTTTTGCGCGATGGAACTCGCGATCGAGGCATTCCTCCATGAAGCGTCTGTTGAAAAGTCCCGTTAGCGGATCTCGGATAGACTGACTGCGCAAGGTTTCTCTCAAGTTCAAATTGGCCAGGGCCAGCGCGATGTGGTCGGCGACAGCGACCGCAAGGCGCTGTTTGGACTCCATGACGCGCCTTGTGACCTCGGGGGAATGGCCCCCCGCAGGGCGAGAGGAACCGCAGATGGAACAGCCCCATGACCTCGCCCTGGGCAACCAGCGGAACGCAAAGATAATTCATGGAGGGCGCGGTGCGGATATGTCGACAGCAAACTCCCCCGCCGGATTCGGCGGATGCATGCACTTTCCCCTGCCTTAGACCCCAGCAGTCGTCATAGGAAATCGACTCCTCCCCCGGTGCATAGCCACCCCAATAGAGAGCCGCCTCCATAGCGGCGCGGGGTTCTTTGAACAAACCAAGAAAACCCGCATCGAAGGCAAACAGTTTCTCGACGAAATGGCTTATGACGAAGTAGGTTTCCTCCCGGGCATGGCATATTTGAAGCAAGTCGAGCATCTCGTTTAGTCGGGAAATTTCATAGCTGCGCTGTTCGAGCTCCACATGGGATTGCCGCAGGCTCTCCTCGGCCCGTTTTCGCTCCGTGATGTCAAGTAAGGATATGACGCTCTTATTGGTATGGGGTATCGCAGCGACGGTCATATACACATCCCTTGACTGCCCCTGGCCGTTTTTGAAGGACGCTTCGTAGTTTCTTGGAGCGGCATGGGGGTCAACCCGTCTCAGACGATGGTACTCCTTCATCCAGGCCAGGTTTTCGTCCATAAAAAACTCCGTCCATCTCTTCTTGCCTTCCACTTCATCTTTGGAGCAGCCGCAGAGTCTGGCAAATTCAGCATTGGCAAGAGTTATGGTCGAGTCCTCTTCGACGATAACCGTTGCATTACCCGTGTTTTCGAAGATGGTGCTGTATTCGCTCTGCGATTTCTTCAATGCCTCCCAGGTCCTCTGACGCTCCTTTGCTTGCCCTTGGAGTTCGTTATTGGCAGCCTCCAGGGCGCTTAGCGCCGTTTTGATTTCACTGAGGTTTCTCGCCACACACACGCTTCCGACCACCGTCCGGTCTTTGCCCTTGAGAACGCTTAGAGAAATGTCAAAGGGAAGGGTAGAGCCGTCTTTTCTTTTCATGTCGATTTCGTGGTTCTTAACCGAGCCTTCACTGCGGAGTCTGGCCAACATTTCTTCCAGCTCGTCTTTTTTGGCGTAAAGATCGAAAGCGGCCTTGCCCCGAAGTTCTTCAAGCGTGTAGCCGTACAGATTCTGCGCCATGCGGTTCCATTGGACGAACTTGCCCTGATTGTCCACGATCCCGACAGCATCGGGGGAATTTTCAAGAACATTTTCCAGGTATTCTTTGGTTTGCCTCAGTTCTTCTTCGCTTCGGCGCTTCTCGGTTACATCTATGCCTATGCACAAAATGGCTTTGACCATGCCATCCGGGTCGCATATCGCGCGCCCATGCCATTCCACCGACAGCAAATCGCCACTTCGGGTGAGTAGTCCCGTTTCAACCGTTTGGCCGGCAAATCCGATCGCAGTCATCCCAAAAAGTTTGGAGAGTGCTTCATGATCTTTTTCAGGAATAAAGGATGTCAAGGAAACCTTCGAGTCGATAGCATCGGCGGCGCCGTTTATAATCTTTAGCAGCGCAGTGTTCGCCAACAGGATTTTGCCGTCCAGCCCAACGACCGTGAGAAAAATCGGAGAATCCTCGATAAGCGATCTGTATAGCTCCTTTTCCATTGTCCGGCTCCTCGCCATGGCCCGTTTCGCTCTTTTGCCCCCGTTTAACGGATAGCGCCCTAATCGTCTAAACGGATATTTTTCGACCTTTTCTGCTTTTGGGTGCTCTGCCGCCTTTTCTCCTCGACCCGGCGAAGCCTGGCCGCTCGGCTGACCCTCGTCCTCTTTCTTTTCGGGATCTCCCGCAGAGCATCGCGCACCAGTTCCACAAACCGGTGAACGGCCAATTCCCGGTTTGCCGCCTGGCTGCGCGTCTGCTGGGATATTACCCTGAGCACCCCGTCCTTTCCGATGCGATTGGCAAGCCGGCGCATCAGCAGCGCCTTCTGTTCGACGGATAATCCTGGTGAGTTCACCACATCGAACCAAAGGGTTACGCGGCTATTTAGCTTGTTTACGTTCTGCCCGCCCGGTCCGCTGGCGTGGGAAGCGGTAAACACCAGTTCGTCTTCGGAAATTGCAATGTGCTCATCGATCATTATCATGCGATTTTGCCTGTCTCCGGCCGGAGAATATAGCACACAGGGAGAAAGTAACCACGAGAAAGGAGGCTTGAAAAGGAGCCCCATATCTTAGGCTGCAATTGCTGCATCGCAGGAAGCATTCGCGTCCCGATTGCGTCCATGTTTTTCCTGTGCATGGCAGGGGCAGTTCTGCTCCTTGGCCGTTACCTCGGCGGACAGCGTACTTTCTTTTCACCAAATATACATAATCCCCCCAATATTTTCCCTTGTTCCAGGGTCTTACATTGCCCTGGAGAACCACTGCCTTTGGCAATAAAGAGATTTGTCTGGAGGAAAACAAAATGAGCTTTTTTGAGGATCTGGCACAAAAGGTTGCCGGTGGGCTCCAAGGTCAAAAGGGAGAACTGGTGGAAGGAGCGATGGGTTTTCTAACGAGCCGCGAGACAGGCGGTTTGGAAGGACTCGCTCAGACATTCAAAGAAAAAGGGCTCGGACATGTTATCTCGTCCTGGGTGGGCGAGGGGGAAAACGCCGCCATCACCCCCCAACAGGTCGAGGAGGTCATGGGGAGGGACGTGGTTCAGGAATTGGCGCAGAAGGCCAATATTTCCGTCGATGAGGCCAAAACGCAGCTTTCCCAGCTATTGCCCAGCCTGATAGACAAGGTCACCCCCGAAGGGAAAATGGCCGAAGGGGGTCTGCTCGATAAAGGAATGGAACTCCTGGGAGCACCGTTTTCCAAAAAGTAAAAGCAAAGGGGCCCCCCTTTTCGTTTGTGTCAAAGCGTTGGGCTAGCCTAATCAACCAATGGGGTTTGCGAACCGGTCATCGCACTGTGATGTAGTCTTTGATCCTGTCAAAGGTGTGTTGTTTAATGCCCTTCACCTTCATGATATCTTCGATTTTATGATAAGGTCGGCCTTCGATGATTGCCCGGGCCTTGACGGAACCAATGTCGGGGAGTTTGTCCAGCTCCTCTTTTCCGGCCGTATTGATGTCCACCTTTTGCCCGGCGATTAGTTTACCGGCACGCCCTTTCTCTTTTGCACTCGCCGCCGGTTTTGCCGGTGGCTCCGACTCCGGGGGCGTAGAAGGCTTTTGAACAGCCGGCGCAGGGACTGACCGAGCGGGGGCCCCTGCTACGGTAACCTTGTCCTTGAGCGCCTCTACCTTGCCTTTGCTCATGCCCTTCACTTTGCTTAAATCATCAACGCTCCTGAATGGTCGGGCGGCGACGATTTTTTTGGCTGTAGCCCGACCGACACCCGGAAGGGCTTCCAAAGCGCTAAGAGAAGCAGTGTTGAGATCTACGGGCTCTCTTTCTTCAGCCGCCGGAGCTTTTGATTCTTTGGCCTTGGTAACGGCTTTAGCTTCGCTTTTTTTCCTTTCTTCCCTGGAGGTCTTTTTCTCTTTCCCGGCGGCTTCAAAGGCAGATGGAGCCGAACCTGCCCCGACTGACAGGGAGGATGCAAAGGACTTGATCTTTTTGGCGCTCAGGCCGGCTTTACTGAGTTCCTCAAGAGATTTGTAGGGACGGTTGGAAATGATTTCTTTTGCTGTAGTCGGCCCGACACCCTTTACGGCTTCCAGTTCAGCCAGACTCGCGGTGTTGACGTTAACCGGTCTCTTTTTTTTCGCCGCAACAAGAGATGCCCCCTGGCTAAAGGTCAGAACCAACACCGACACGGTTACCACCAGTGCAATCCGCCACGCCGTCCGTAACGATTTGTCAGTACCCGTATTCATGGACATCCCCTTTCAGTCGTACGAATTTTTGCTAAAAATTGGGCTCAAAAGAGGCCGCCTCGGCAAACCGTGCGCTGCACGGGCAGGCAGGATGCGGACTGCAGCCCAAGGAACATCTCCAAAGATTCCTGGAAATGAGGAAGGTAAAAACAACTTTAGAACTGTCTACCGGGATAGTCATTGCGGCCCGATGAAGCAAGTTGGAAGTGGTATTTTCATTCGAGACTGTGCCGTAGCCGGCCACCCGGGCAGAGGAAAAGGACAGATACGCGGGGATCTGCGCTCCCCCCCAATGTTATTGAGGTAACCGACTAGAGCGACGATCGCGATCCCGGAGGGATCAAAGCCATTAGCCGGGCGGTTGAGGCCGTAAGGCCGATACCCCCGGGGCGGTTCAACAACATTGCCGCGCCCCCCCCCCACAGGTTCCTTACAATTACCCACACATGCGCCCACCTATCTCCTTTTTGCAAAATTGCAAATAAGGGGGGCGAGCGAGCCCAGCCGGTCCATGCGCGTCATTGCAAGCGGCTGGAGAGTAAATCCCCCCAACCCCCCTTTGCAATAAAAGGGGGGCGATCAGGCCAAGCCCCTTTCTTGGGAGTCTCCGCTAAGGGGTAAGTGGG
>JARLHO010000165.1 GCA_031292215.1 Syntrophobacteraceae bacterium
CTGTGCCTCCGTGTCTCTGTGGTTTGCTTTGGTTTTGTCGCGGCTAACCAGCGCTGCGTTGGAAAAGAACCTGCCCCCGGAACATCTTTTCATTGCTTTGGGTGTTCCGAAGCAACATGAGAGACTGTGGTGAACGCTTACATTTTCGCATAGGCACTCGCCCGCGCGTCGCGCCATTGGTCGCCCCCGGCCCTCCTCCATTTTGGCCCCGTCCCCGCCTCACCCCTTCCCACCCGAGCGCCCCAAAAACCCAACCCCCTCCTGGTGCTCGCTGTCCAGGTAGACCTGCAGATACTCACCCCCGGAGCAGGCGGCAACATCTATTACCTTAACCACACCCTCAGCCGAGCCCCATGCGCCTGGCGTGCCCCGCGACTCAAGCGAAGCAATCGCATCGGGGCAGCCAGTAAAAAAATCCTCCCGAAACACAGCGCCCGGGCTGTCGGGATAGATCGCCACGGGGACGATGTTTGCCTCCACCAGATCGTTAAAAAAATGGGTGCCAAAAGAAGGCTCGGGCGCAGCCCCGATATCCCGCAGAGCTATTTCGGCCAGCACTTTGGTGCGATTTATGTCCTCGTAGCCGATCCGCACTCCAATCTGTACATCTTTTGTGCCCCACCTCCCCGGTCCAAAAAGTGCGTACGATCGGCCCTCCAGCAACCGGTTGAGCCTTCCCACCGCCCGCCCGACTGCTATCCGTTCTTCAAACGTCGAAATCCGCGCATAGGCCCGGGGATCGACGTAGACGATATATTCGATGTCTTCCACCGCACTGCTAAAAAGCACGCCGCTGCACGTAAAGAGCACCTTTTGCGGGTCGATCCCCTCGGGGATCGAGACTTTTCCGACAAGCCCGCTTGAGGCCAGCGCGCGGCATTGCAGCAAATAGAGGACCCCATCGTCCCAGGCGAATTCGACTTCAACGGGCCGGCCGTGCGCCGCCTCCAGTTGGTGAAGAATTCTTTTGAGAATCCCCGCTGCGGGAGTTTTGGAAAGCAGGTTGTCAAAGGTCACGCAGGAGCGGAAGGTATCGATTTTTTCCTGTTTAAATAGAGGCGGAGCAAGATGCCCCTCGTTTTCCGCAGACACGACGTAGTAAAGATCGGGGTAGCCGGTCGACTCAAAAAGGTCGGTTGCCGGGATGGTTTGGATCGAGTTTGACTTAAGGTCGAAAACATCCACCAGTTTCTGGGAATATTTCCTTATTTCTTCAGCGCTCACCTCCGGGCGAAGAAGTGGATGGCTTAAAGGTACCATCCTCGGATAGTCTGGCCCGGTGCGCTCGACAGCCCTTGTCCCCAGGCCGAAGACCATCCTCGCCAGCCCGTCCTCTCGCACTATGCGCGGCGTCCACGCGTAGACGTTTTGCGAAAAGGCCACCCCGGCAGCGGCCGGGAAAAAGTAATCCCCGTACCGCCTTCCAACCACCTTCTGCACGAGTATGCTCATGCGCTCGTCGAAATCGAGCAGGTTGCGGTCCTTGCGGTACAGAATCGCATCCGGGCTAAAGACGCTGGTCAGCACCTGTTTCAGGGCGCTTGTGAACTGGGCCGTCCGCAGATCGAGCTCGCCCTGGTTGGCAATGAATACCGAGTCGTATTTCCCCGAAAAGGTAAATCCGACGTTATCTTCCAAAAGGCTAGACGAGCGGATTATGAGAGGATGTTCGCCAATTTTTTTCAAAAAATCCCGGAACTGCCCGACCACATCGGCTGGAAAGGACGCCTTGTGAATCGTTTCCCGAATCTGGCCGAATTCCTCCTCGATTGTTTCCAGGTTTTTGTATTTTTGGGAGTGAAGCCAGAAAAGGTCGTTTGAGTCGAGAAAATCGGTCAGAAACCCGGAAGTGAAATAATGAGATTCCGGGATCCGGACATATTTTTCAAACTCGGGGTCTTTTGCCCCGAGCGCCGGCAAAATGATCTTATAGGCCAGAAACATGCCCGCGGCTTTTCCGCCGATCCTTCCATCCCGGCGGGGATTGCGGATGATGCGATCCATCAGTTCGTCCATATCCCGGATAAGGATATGTTTTTTTGCCACCCCGAGAAAGGGAAGCTGCTCCGAGATAAAGCGGCTTAAAAGACCAACGCGCACCCCCAGCGATTCGCCGGGCTTTATGTGAAGACTTCCCTTGGGGATCGCGCAAAATTCCCTCACCGCCTTGCGGATCCGGGAAAATGTTACCCCCTCGGAGTTCATGAGCTTGGTAAGGGTCCCGAAGGCCTCCCGTTTTCTTACCAGGTTGATATGGTTTTCTACGTCCTCCCATGAGAGGTGGCGTGCAAAGTAGACGTCGACAAGTATGCCCGTCACCTCTTCTATAGCCTTTTCGCTCACCGACTCGCCAAGGGATTCCAAAACCTTTAGCGCATTGCACCGGATCTTTTCGGCGCTTGCGAGTTCCCGCTCGCGCAGGACCGAGAGAAAAAGCTCTCGAATCTCGCCCATCAGGTGGGGATATTTGAGCATCTGCTCGTGGAGACGATAGGCGCGGACAACGTCTGCCGAACAGATGCTTTCCGCGGACATAGGAATAGGAGTCTTTGCCTCTTTTTCCATGTATCTTTAGACCCAGCCGCGGAGTTTACAGGCTTCGGCAACCCTTGCGATGGCAACCAGGTAGGCCGCCTCCCTGAGAGAAATCTTATTTCGCAGGCTCATCTCGTAGACGCCCGAAAACCCCTGGGTCATCTTCTTATCGAGCCTCCAGTGGACTTCCTGGAGTTCCCAGTACAGGTTATAAGCGTTTTGGACCTGTTCGAAATACGATACGGTCACCCCTCCCGCGTTGGCAAGAAAGTCGGGCAATACCACTATGCCCTTTTCGTCTAGAATGCGGTCGCCGTCCGGAGTGGTGGGGCCGTTGGCCAGTTCGCAGCATATCCGGCATTTTAGATTTTCGGCGTTATCGGCCCGGATGACGTTTTCCAGAGCAGCCGGAAAAAGGACCGTTACCGGAAGCCCGAGGATTTCTTCGTTGGTTATTTCGTCGGCGTCGGGGAATCCCCTGACCGACCCGCTTCTCACCTTGTGATCGACCAGGGCCGCAGCGCTTATCCCCTTGGGGTTGTAGACTCCTCCCCTGGAATCGGAGGCCGCGACAAGCTTTAGCCCCAGGATCTCCTCACCCAGAAGCGCCGCGTTCATGCCTGCGTTCCCAAAGCCCTGCACGGCCATCGGCGCGCCCTTGAGATCTATTTTGGCGACCGCCGCCGCCTCGCGCGTGACATATATACCGCCCCTGGCGGTTGCGTCCTGCCGGCCTTTCGATCCCCCCAGGGCAAGGGGTTTTCCCGTTATCACCCCCGGATGATTTTCCCCGACGATCGTCTCATACTCGTCCATCATCCATGCCATTATCTGAGGAGTTGTGTAGACATCGGGGGCCGGCACATCCTTGGTTACGCCAATGGATCCGGCGAACGCGCGCACGTAGGCGCGAGCAAGACGCTCTTTTTCCGTTTCGGAGAGTTCCTTGGGATTGCAGACGACACCACCCTTGCCTCCCCCAAGAGGCAGGTCGACTACGGCAGTCTTCCAGGTCATCCAGGCCGAAAGCGCGCGGACCGTATCCATTGTCTCTAGAGGATGCCATCTCACGCCCCCCTTGGCCGGACCGCGGGCGGTGTTGTACCGGATCCGGAACGCATGAAAGATCTTGGTTTTGCCATCATCCATTTTTACGGGCAGAGTCGCCTTCATCTCCCGCATCGGCCAGCGGAGCAGTTCACGGGTCGCATCGTCTAGCTCCAGCTTTTCGGCTGCCTGGTCTATCTGCTGCTGTGCAATGGCAAATGGATTGAACTGCTCGGTAGTCATAGGACTCTCCTGTGTAATTTCCGATGCGGGGTTAACGGCGCCGAACCGCTCAGTATACAAGGCGCCAGGCGGTGGCGCACAAGCCGGCCACGATCAGCACGATCTCTATTAACACCTCGTAGATGGGGTCCTCGCGGAGTTTTCTCGTTGAGCCGATCTTTAGAAAAAACCCGTAAATAGCCGCCGGAACGATCAAAAAATAGGAAAACCGGGTCGCTACGCCGGCAAGAGGGCCGCAAACCGCTGTCACCACGAGGGCTATGAGGGCGCCGACCACAAATTTTCCAGTCGTTTTTTCCCCTGCCAGCACAACGAGCGTTTCTTTTCCAACGAGCCTGTCGCCCTGGATCGCCAAAAGATCCCGCATCGTGGTGCGAACCAGGCAGAGAAGAAAAATGGCCCAGCCGGCGTAGGCCACCCGCAACGGGAAGTCGCTCGTAAAGTAGGGCAGAACGCACACAGAGGCCCAGGCAGTGGGCACAAGGAAAGTCTTCGATGTAGGGATGTCCTTGATTTTAACCGGAAACCTCTGCCAGTCCGCCGGCAGGAAAAGCTTTACTCCATAAACAACCCCCAGCAGCATCAGCAAAAGCATGGCCACAAAGTTGGGAAATCCTATACGGTAAGCCACGGTCAGGGCAACGCCCAGGGACAGGGCGCTCGAGGCCATGAAAACCGGTCGCCATTTCAAATAGAATGCAGCCCTGCCCGGATCGTTTAATTCGATCGAATCCTGGTCTAGGTATACGTTTAGGGAATGCATGGCGAAGGCATACCCGGCGGCCATCAGGCTAAAAGACGCCCTGCCCGCCATATTGGTCAGGGCAGCGGCCATCTGGGCAAGAAGCGCGGTAGCCAGGGCGATATAGAAGTTCCCGTAGGAAAGCGACTCGATAAGGCGTTTAAACTTCAGCTTTCTGCCTGCCCCGGCTCCCATGTTTTCGAGATAATCCACGACATCGCGGATTATCCAGTTGGGAGTCGATGCTCCAGCCGATACGCCCACGCAGGAGTAGCGACCCATTACCTCGGAATCGAGTTCTGCTTCCGTTTCGACGTGGAAAGTCGGTATCCTGCACTCCCTTGCCACCTCGGCCAGCCGAAGCGTATTGCCGCTGTTTAGCCCCCCCACTATCACCATGGCCTCGACCTGCGAACACATCTGCCGGACCTCTGCCTGCCGTTCCTGCGTGGAATCGCAAATCGTGTTCTTTACTATTCCGTTTGGGTATTTATTGAGAAAAGCTTTTTGGATTTCTCGGAAAACCTCCTCGTTTTGAGTGGTTTGCGCCACCAGGAGCACCTTGTCCCAGTCTGAGGGAAATTCGTCGATCTGTTCCGGACGGTTTATTACGGCGCCGCGATTTTCGGTGTAGCCAAGAAGCCCGATGACTTCGGCATGGTCGGCATCACCTACAATTATCGTGTGATAGCCTCGCCTGGCGTGTCTTTTTATGGCGGCATGAACCTTGGCTACCCGCTTGCAAGTGGCGTCAAGAAGAGTCGCCCCCTGCTCGTGGAGCTTCTGGCGGCTGTAGGGAGGAATCCCGTGGGCGCGGATCACCACCTTTTTGCCCGCGCAGAGCTCTATCCGGCTTTGGTCCACAACACCTTTTTTCGCAAGCATCGACAGCACCTGCGAGTTATGGATAAGGGGGCCGAAGGTGCAGATATCCTCGCCCTTCCGACGCTGCTGGATGGCTGTCATGGTCACTTCGATAGCGACTCGCACCCCTTTGCAAAAACCGGCTGTCTTGGCGATTACAACTTTCACTATGTTTCTACTTTCAAGCTGTAGAGCGCCTGCGCTCTCATGGTTGATTGTCTCGATCGAGTAGCCTGGAGGACAAAATCGATCACGCCTCCGCCCTTCGTACACGCCTCGCATCACCAATACTAGCAAGTTTGAAATATCCGGGCAACAATACAGGTGAGAAGGAGATCAAGAATGAGGTCGGGCTTCGGATTAAGCGGGCGAGTCAGCCACACTCTTTGGGGGAGTAAAAATTGCACTGGCCGCCTCGCATACATTTGAGTTGCATAGCACGCACCGGCGAGGTTAAATTAGACAAAGGATTTTCTTTATGGGCTCCTGGACGTCGGTACGGATTGCACTCGACCGGCGATGGCGGATAGGGCGCGCTTATGGAACAAGAAACACACAGGCGAGGAGAAAGACAGAAAATCGGCGAAGGCGCCTGGCTTAACAATGCGAGGATTGAATACGTCCTTCTCCAGCTAAAGATCGACAACTACGGGAGCAGCGCAATTACTCTCAGAGGAATTTCCACAACTGTTTTGCTTGCCGTAAGCGCCTACTCTCTAAAAATAAACGATTATGTCATGCCGACCCTTGGCCTTTTCTTCTTGTTTGGCATTCTATTCCACGAAGGCACTAACAAAATATATTATGACATTATTAAAGACAGGGCTTTCGAACTGGAAAAGGCAATGAAAGCCAATTATTATTCTCCGATCTACCGGACACCGCATACGGCGCAGTTCCTGAGGCGTCCTCGTGAGACCAGGGGAATTTTGGAGATCGTCCTCGTCTAATGAAGCTCACCTCGGGAGGCCGAATAGGCATGATTCATGTGCTTAAAGCACTACTGGACTGGCGAGAGTTTCTACTCTACTACATAATGATCGTCGTATTTCTGGGCCTGCTTGGCCATGCAGTTGCAATCGGGTTTGAGGATCGCGGAGCAGGTCCAAATTTTCGACCTGAGAGCGGCGCCACCTTGGCGGTATGCCTGTCAAAAGGGACTCAAAGGTGAAATCTCTAAGGAAGAAAGCAATAAGGCTGCAAACTGAGTATAAGGAACTGCAAAGCTTGGTCTGGTACTGCGACGAAAGCGGTGATTCTGTATTTTAAGATAGTGTAGAAGATTCAGCAATTCCCGTTGGGATAGCCAGAAAGAAAGTGGACCGGCATCCGTAATTTTTTCCTAATCTGCTGGACATTCAAGAAACGGCACACTATGCTAAGGTCCTGTGAATACAAACAACGGCCCAGTTACATACAAGGTC
>JARLHO010000166.1 GCA_031292215.1 Syntrophobacteraceae bacterium
CTCACCCACTTCCATCTCTTGGGCATTAGATCGGGACGTCCTCTTTTGCATGCTCAAAGTAGTTTTCACGGCTTTTCCTTCCCCGCCCTCTACTCTAAATTATCTGGGGGAAAGTGTCTCAGTTATATTGACACAGAGGGTATGCTGGATAATTCGGAGTCAATACAGTGAGGAACTTTCTAAAAGGCCCGCCTCCGGCCTCGCTTACTAACCACCTTCGCCAATCGAAGGCTACGTTTAAGAATTTGCCGACTGCGACAAAGGACCAGGTCCGCAAGCAATTGCTTGCGGAGCAGGGCTCTATTTGCTGCTATTGTATGTCGCGCATCACCGATCGTACCTCACGTATCGAGCATTGATTGGCACAGTCAACGCGTATACGGGAAAGAACAACTGGATTATTGTAATATTCTGGCCGCTTGTTGCGGCAACGACGGGAATCCGCCGAATCAGCAATATTGTGACGTACGCAAATAAGAAAAGAGCATCCTATTCAACCCGGCTCGGCAGTCTGATGACGTGGAATCCAAGATCAAGTATCACGGAGACGGATTTATTCAATCAATTGATCTAACTTTTGACCAGGAAATCAATAAAGTCCTCGATCTAAATTATTCACGACTGCGGAGTAATCGGAAAGCTGTGGTTACCGGTGTAAATGACGCCCTTGCAAAGCGGCCCGGGCGGCGGAATGCTGGGGAACTGAAAAAACTTATCCAAATATGGAATACACCCAACAAACAAGGCGAATTGAAGGAGTACTGTCAGGTGGCGCTTTATGTCCTCGAAAAGCACTTGCGGCGAGTCTGACCTGCCCCGGAGGCCACAAGGCGGAACACTGGACAAAGGAGCCTTTTGCCGAGCAGAGCCGCAACAGCCGATACGAAAACCGGCCAAGCCAGACCGGGTCCTGTCGCCTCCCTTGCCAGGGACTGCAAGTGATTGGGGCATCCCCGGCAAAACGCCGAGTCTTTTTCTCACACCTCGGCTTTGCACAAGGCAAAGGCCGCGCAGGTTCGAGAAGACCTGTCTAAAGTGGGATTTAACTCCACGACCGATGGCTTATCCACATAGAGTGAACCCAGGAGCGGAGCCGACAGTAAGATACACAGCCTACAGTAGAAAAGGTGGCAATCCGGACCTTATTCGGGTAGAATCTTAAAAACCAAATATCAATGGACCGGCCCTAAAAATCCTTCAAACATTGCGGAGCGTTGTCTTATCCTTGCCGGTTCACTTCGCAAAAAATCGCACATTCTATAAGGAAGTTGTCATGGCGGATGCCCCTGAGGTAAAAGGACTGCGCCATCGCCTTGGGTCCGTACCCGTGGAAACGGGGAAAATTTTGGCCCAAGTATTCCGCTGGGTCGAAAAAGGGTTGCCCACCTCCGAGCTTTTGAGGCTGGCGGTATCCCTTCTTGCCGATTACACCGGTTTTGACGCGGTCGGACTGAGGCTAAGAGAAGGTGACGACTATCCTTACTGCCAGACAAGAGGGATGAGCCAAGAGTTCGTGCGCCTGGAAAACAGTTTATGTCCCAGGCGCCATGGCGCCCGTCCGGAACCCGGCGAACAAATCGATGACGCCTTTTTGGAGTGCGTGTGCGGCGCGGTCATTCAGGGAAGAGTCGATCGTTCTCTGTCCTTTATTTCCGAATACGGAAGTTTCTGGTCAAACTCCAATACCTTGATTCTAAACGAGCACCCGGAGCTAAAAGACTCCATCCGGGGAAACTGCGTGAGAACCGGGTACGAATCCTCGGCCCTCATTCCCTTAAAGCTCGGAGAGGAAACCTTCGGATTGCTCCAGTTCGAGGATAAGCGGCCCGGGGGGATCCCGCGGGAGCTTTTGTCCATCCTGGAATCCATTGCCGTAAGTCTTGCTCTTGTTCTCTCTCAGCGGCAGCATTTACGGAGATTGACAGAGGATAAGGTCCTGCTTGAAACCCGCGTGCTGGAAAAAATCGGCGAACTCTCCGAGTCCCATGAAATTCTTTGTCGGGAGAAAAAACGCAAGGAGTGGGCCGAGGCGGAGGCAAGGGATTCCGAGGCGAGGTTTCGGGCGCTCTTTGACCACATCCCCGACGGTGGGCTGGTTGTGGATGTGGAGAAAAAAGAGGTCCTGTTCGGCAATGAGAAAATGTGCCGGATGCTCGGATATCGCCCGGAGGAGCTGTCCGGCCTTAAAATGATGGATATCCATCCCGAGAGCGCCAAACCTTTTGTCTCCGAAGGATTGGAAAATTTGAGCCGGGGTGAAAGCCTCCTTACTTCCGCTGTCCCGGTGCTTCGAAGAGACGGCTCTATCTTCCCGGCCGATATCAGCGGCAGCCATTTTGAGATGGCCGGGCGCAGTTGCGCTGTCGGATTGTTTCGCGATATCTCCGAACGGGAGCGCGCCGAGTCCGCGTTGCGCCAAAGCGAGGAACGGTTCCGATTGCTCGTAAAACTTGCGCCTGTTCCCATGTGCCTTATAGGCCGAAACGGAGTGATCGATCTTTTAAACGACCGTTTCAGCGAAATTTTGGGGTACACGCTGGACGATGTCCCGACTATCGGGGACTGGTGGCGCCTGGCCTATCCGGACAAAAGCTACCGGGACCAGGTGTCGAGAGGCTGGGAAACGGCTCTGGAACAGGCGGCCAAAGAAGGGGGCTACGTGGAGCCCGCCGAATTCAATGTACGCGGTAAAGACGGTGGAACGCGGGTGATGCAGACCTCGGCGATCCTGGTGGGAGATTCGGTCCTTGTCTCCCTTGTCGATCTAACCGATCAAAAACAGGTGGAGGTGGCTTTGCGCTACTCGCTGGAAGAAAAGATCGCTCTTCTTGGCGAAATCCACCACCGGGTAAAAAACAATCTCCAGATAATAGCTAGTCTTTTGGGGCTGCAGGCCGGCCGCCTGGATAACCAGGAGGTTATCGACGCGCTGGAGGATACCCGAAACCGGGTAAAATCCATGGCCCTTTTGCACGAAACACTCTACAGGTCTCAAAACCTCGCGCGGATAAATTTCGCGGCCTACATAAAAGACCTGTGCGCACAGGTGCTGATTTCCCATGGTCCCGTCTCAGAGCGAGTGGTCCTGGGTTACCGGATCGCGGCGATAGGGCTCCCCTTGGAACAGGCCGTGCCGTGCGGGCTGATAATAAACGAGCTGGTCTCAAACGCTCTTAAGCATGGTTTTCCGGGAAGCCGCAAGGGAAGTGTCCGGGTGACATTGGAGTGTAAAGGCGAAGAGTCGCTCGTACTCGAAGTGAGCGATGAAGGCGTGGGGTTACCCGCCGATTTTGACCCCGTTTCCGGTTCCACCATGGGTATTCAGATCGTTACGGGTCTTGCCGCTCAGTTGGGCGGCCGCCTGGAGGTGGACGGCAGCGGACCGGGCGCATCCTTTCGCGTTTTTTTTCCTGTACCTCGTGGTTTGTCGATAAGAGGGAAGATATGAATCCTGCCGCTATTCTTGTCGTAGAGGATGAAGCCATTGTATCCATGGAGATCAGGGAGCGGCTCACCGCCATGGGTTACGGGTTCGCGGGCGCTGCTTCAAGCGGCGAGCAGGCGCTCGAACTCGCTAAAAAGAGTCGTCCCGACCTGGTTCTCATGGACATACGCCTTAAGGGGGATATGGATGGAATCGCGGCCGCCATAGAATTGCGCAAACAGCTTCACCTCCCCGTAATATTTCTTACGGCCCACTCCGAGGATGCGACCCTCGCTTGCGCCAAGAAGGCCGAGCCGTACGGCTACCTCCTGAAGCCCTTTCATGAACTGGAACTGCGATCGGCCATCGAGATCGCCCTCTACAGACACCAGGCCGAGGTGGAGATGCGGCGCATTAACCGTCTCTACGACGTTCTTAGCCAGGTCAATCAGACCGTGGTGCGCGCTGAGAAACGAGAGGAACTGCTTACAGCCGTCTGCCGCCTCGTGGTGGAGCGCGGGGGGGTGGATTTGGCGTGGATCGGATGTCTCGATAAGGAAACCTCCAACATCCGCCCGATAGTTAGTTTTGGAAATCACCGGGACCTCCTGGAAAAGACCACCTCTTGCGCCGACAACTCGCAGCAGGCGCGGGGAAACCCCGCAATGGCCATCCGGGATGGAAAGCCGTTTATCTGTAACG
The DNA here is from genome assembly GCA_031292215.1 of Syntrophobacteraceae bacterium. Taxonomy (GTDB): domain Bacteria; phylum Desulfobacterota; class Syntrophobacteria; order Syntrophobacterales; family Syntrophobacteraceae; genus SbD1. Next base: position 4,127 of record JARLHO010000166.1, read on the forward strand.
ATTGCGGCAGGCAGTCGTGTCTCTACCCCGGGGAGCTTGCACCCGGCAGTTGTGGCTTTTTGTCTTGCGCCTCTTTTCCTTTGAGGTTTCAAAAAGAGCTCTGTGGCGCTTTGAACATTTGCGTCGAGGAGGCTGGTTTTTTTCGGGAAAGGGAAATCAGGCTTCTCGAAGAAGTGGCGTTGGACGTCTCCTTTGCGCTCGATAAGATAGAGGAGAACGCCAGGAGAAAACATGTAGAAAAGGCCCTGGCACAGAGTGAGGCAAGATTTCGCTCCTACATCGAAAACTCTCCCATCGCCGTGTTCGTCTCTGACGGCGACGGTCGCCTGGTTGATTTTAACCCTTCGGCGATCCAACTGCTGGGCTATGACGCTCCGACCTTGGCCAGCATGAACATCACGGACTTGCACCCCGAAGAGGACTGGGAAAAAGTCCGGCTTGCTTTTTTAAGTCTTCGCGAAAAAGGGCGTTTCGAGGGCGAATTTCGTTTCAAGAGGCAGGATGGGAGCCTTATCTGGGCTTCGCTTCAGATGGTTACGACTGCCGACAGGCTTTCTTTGGGGTATGTCCGGGACATTAACGAGAGAAAACGTTTGGATGAAGAACAAACCCGGGTGGAAGCTCAGTTGCGCCAAGCCCAGAAGATGGAGTCTCTTGGAACCCTCGCCGGAGGGATCGCCCACGATTTTAATAACATCCTGGGCATCATTTCCGGTTACGCCGAAATGGCGCAGGTCGATGCCGACGATCCCGCCCTTGTGCGCAAAGAACTCGAAGAGGTGCTGAAAGGGGCCGAGCGGGCCAAGTCCCTGGTCCAGCAGATCCTGGCTTTTAGTCGCAGCAGCGAGCAGGAAAAAAGACCCGTGCAGGTTGGCTTGATTGTAAGGGAGGCGCTCAAAATGCTTCGCGCCACCCTGCCTTCAACCATTGAAGTAAAACAGAACGTGGCCTCAAAATCCGTGGTGATGGCCGATCCCACTCAAGTCCATCAGGTGCTGATGAACCTTTGCACCAACTCCGCCCATGCGATGGGCAGCGCAACGGGAGTGCTCGAAGTCGCGTTGACCGATGTAAGCCTTGAACCCGAGTCCATCCCTGCCGATTCACAGCTTCATCCCGGGCGCCATTTGAGGCTTACCGTAAAGGACTCCGGATGCGGAATCGATCCCTCCGTTCTCGCTCGCATCTTCGATCCATTTTTTACGACCAAGGAAAAAGGGGTGGGGACAGGACTGGGACTGTCGGTGGTCCACGGCATCGTGAGGAGCCACGGGGGAGACATTACGGTGGAGAGCGCTCCCGGAGAGGGTGCGGCTTTTCATGTCTACTTTCCCGCGATCAAGGGCGCCGAGAAATCACCACCGGTATCCCCGCCCTCGCTTCCGAGGGGAGAGGAAGCGATCCTTGTCGTAGATGATGAGCCTTTGCTGGCAAAAGTCGTAAAACAGATGCTCGAACGTCTGGGATACCGGGTGGAAATTCAAACGAGCGGCCCGGATGCGCTCGATCTATTTCGTCAAAGACTTGCGGACAAACCTTTCGATCTGGTTATAACCGATATGACCATGCCCCATCTGACCGGGGCCGATCTTGCCCGGGCGCTTCACACCCTGCAACCCGGTCTTCCGGTAATCATTTGCACCGGTTTTAGCGACCGACTGGAAGGGGAAGCCTCGAAGATAGCAGGGATTAATGGGGTTCTCATGAAGCCGGTGGGGTTAAAAGATCTGGCCTGTCTTGTGCGCGAGGTGATCGAGGAAGCCCGCAGATAAGATAAACCTTGCAAGGCCTGCTCTATCGGCGTGTCGCCGCAGACAGGTTGCCAAGCCCCGACCTGTCCGACGGCGTGTCGCCGCAGACAGGTTGCCAAGCCCCGACCTGTCCGACGGCGTGTCGCCGCAGACAGGTTGCCAAGCCCCGACCTGTCCGACGGCGTGTCGC
>JARLHO010000167.1 GCA_031292215.1 Syntrophobacteraceae bacterium
GGCGGGAAAGGCTAAAAAGGTCGCTCTCACGGCCTGCATGAGAAAGCTCCTTACTATTCTCAATGCCATGGTGAGAGATGACTCGCTTTGGTGCGCAAAATAACATTATGACCTCTTGATTTTTAAGACAGTTGCTACAAACTAAATTATTTAGAGGCGACCACTGCTGTCCGGTTAATTTCAAAAGCGGCGGCGAATGTGAAGGGTGGGCGCGATAAGGCCTTGCCCATCCTACAAAAACCGGCACAAAATTTTGGCCCGAGTATCGGTTCTAATCCATGAATGCCGTGCGGACAGCACTACCCATGGCTATGAGGTCTTCGCGGCCGGAACTCAGGCAAAAGCCTTGGAGATGGCAAAAAATCACCCTGGTCCCATCCGTTTGCTCATAACCGATAATGTCGAGTTCCGTTTCCCCTACACTATATGATCTCTTTTTCCGGTCGACCAGTTTTTTGCGCCAGCCGCTTTGCTCTCCGCCACTCGGACCGGTTTATCCAGTTCCTTTCTTACGGCCAATCCCAATTTATCAAGACTGTAAGGCTTTCTAACGTAGGCGCCCGCACCCGAGTCCAAAGCCCTCGCCACACGTTCTGTCTCCGCAAAACCGCTTACGATGATCGCTTTTTGGCCGGGGCGAATTTCCAGCACCTTCAAATAGGTGTCCAAACCGTCCATGCCGGGGTCCATAATCATATCCAAAACCAGCAAATCCGCCTGGATTTGTTTCACGTGGTCCACGGCCTCTTCGCCGGTCGCAACGCTTGAGACATTGTATTTGAGCTTGGTCAGGAGCGCCGTTGCAAGGTCGCGCTGCTCTTTGACATCATCTACCACCAGGATGGTTTCTCCCTTGCCCGTATACGCTGCAGCGGACACAAAACCCTGCTCGGACATTTTCTCCGCCCTGGTTACAGGGAAATACAGGGCGAAGGCGGCGCCTTTTCCTTCCTCGCTCTGTACAGTGATATAGCCGCCATGGTCCTTTACCGTTCCCCAGACAACGGCCAGTCCAAGCCCTGTCCCGCTTCTTCCCATGACTTTCCTGGTATAGAACGGTTCGAAAATGTGTTTGAGATCTCCTGCCGGTATACCTTCGCCGGTATCGGACACCATCAAAACGACATAGTCTCCTTCTTTTACCGCATCATAGCCCGAGACCGGTTTATCCAGGTATTGGTTCCTTGTCCGTATCGTCAGAACGCCGCCCCCGGCCATCGCCTCGGCGGCGTTTAAGACGAGGTTTAAAAACGATTTCTCCAGATGAATGGAAGAAGCCGAGATGTTTAGCAATTGAGTTTCCAGATCGGTTTTTACCAAAACGTGGGGATGGTCGGACACGACGCTTTCAAATTCAGAGGAGTTAAGACACTTTAGTAAAATGTCATTTACGTTCAACACTTTTCTGTCCTGAATTCCCCTCCTCGCCAGGGTCAAAAGATCCCGTACGATGGCCGCGGCTCTTTGCCCCGCAGTCAAAATCTCCGAGACAGTGGATTTCGTATCGTCTAAGAGGTACTCCTCGTAGAGGAGCAACTCGGAAAATCCAACGATAACGCCGAGGACATTGTTAAGATCATGGGCCACGCCACCCGCCAGAGTGCCCAGGGCTTCCATCTTCTCCGCACGCTGTAAGCGGTCCTCGAGTTTTCTGCGCTCATCTTCGGTACGCAACCGTTCGGCCAGTTCCTCCTGAAGGCTCCGATACAGGGATACGTTCTCCATGGCTGCCGATACCTGGGCGGCAAACAACATGGCCATATGGCAGGTATCGGGACCAAAGGGGGCCACCGATGCGCGAAAGCCTGCCAGAAGCCCCTGAACGCGCCCGTCGAGGAGAACGGGAACCGCCAGAAGCGCCCTAACCGGTAGAGCTCCACTCGGTTTTATGGCCAACGAATGGGCATCGTCTCCAAAGTTGGAAGCGGCGTAAGGGTCAAAACCGGCAAAATTTGTGTCCGCAAACAACCGCTCAGCCAGTTGAGTCCACAGGAAATCCCACTCGGGACCGATATTTTTGCGGGCAACGCATTGCGCGGCGCCCTCGGAGTCTTTGAGCACAAATACCGCACCATCGGCCCCAAAGATCGTGGGAAGCATGTCGACTGTCTCGGCAAACAACGCCTCCTGATTAAGAGTGGAGGAAACCTTTCGGCCCGCCTTTACTATCCGTTCGAGTTGCAAACTTCGCTGCGATTGTTCCAAAGCCAGCCCGATGCGATAGGCCATGGCGCTAAGAAGATCCACGTCGGTTCCGGCAAAGGGAACGGGGAGACAGCGGGCAAGGATCAAAACGCCTCTTGCGGCATGGGAGCCGATGACAGGGGTCCATACGGCCGTTTGGACGCCCAGCTCCCTTAGCTGGGGCTCTACCGCCGGGTCCCGGTCTACATTTTCCTTTACGATCGGCAACCGGGTCGCCATTGCCCGGCATACACAACCCGACTCGGCGCCCGACATGGGCAGGTGCAACATGTATTCGGGTAAACCAATCGCTGCCAGGGGGGAAAACATGCCGGAACCGGCCGGGTCGATGAGAGCGACGATATCGGCCGAGAAAAGCTCAGAAAGGGTTGAGAGCACCCGGTCGAGCATCAGTTCCAGAGGCGCGGGCTCGCTTAGGACAGCGAAAAGACGTGTCAGGCGAGTCGTATCGCGAACGGCGGTCTGCGCGGCTTTTATCAGCGCGACATGTTCGTTTCCATCGCTTTTGGAATTTTGGTCGCCACCCGGTCCACTCATCCCAGACTGCCTCCTAAAGGGCCAGGGCCGTTAACGTCGCGTTGTGGGCGCCCGATACCCCGACGGAGCGAGCGAACTCCCCGCAGCAGTATAGACCAAAAACGGGTATCTGCCCTGCCGCCGCTTGCAGGCGGCGGGCCTCCTCGGACGCCCGATCTCCGAAGATGACTTTGCGGGCCGCACAGCTAAACACGAGCAAGGCGGCGGCATCCGAATCGACCCCGAGAGCCGCGCCGGCGACCTCCTCCAGGATATCGAGCAAAGTGTCCGCGTTGCCGCTCATCACCTGTACGCCGCTTCCGGCCGGGGGGACACAGCCATTGATTTTGAGCCTGCCGTCCCCGGTCTTGGCGCGAGCCACCCGAATAACGCTCGCCCCATCGTGCTGCAGTATTCCCAGCGGATGCAGGATGGAAGTATCCCAGAATCTTTCGGAACTGAGCTCGCCCGGAGTTAATCCCAGCTGTTCCTCGTAGGCAAGAGCCGCCGGGCGCCCACCGATCTCGATGATCTCCGTTCCTTCCACCCGGGTGACAAGCATCGGAATCCCAATGGGCTCAAAGCCATGTCTTGTGATCACTCGCAAGGGCTTACCGCTGCCGATCCAAAGGGCTACCGCGCCATTTTCGATTACCGTATCGTTATGAAACACAAAAGTTTTCAAAAATTTCAGCTCATCGCCCGCCGCCCCTCCAACCAGGGGTACCTTGGGGCCGGTGATGCGATAGATTCCCTTAACGAGCTCCTGAAGGTCTCCGGCCAGGCAATCGGCAAGCAACATGACCGCGGCGTAGGGAGTCGGACCGGCGGCAGCAAGGCTTGCACGAGCGATCTCCTGCCCCGCCCGGTCAAGGTCGCCACAGATATTGGCAGCCGATGCGATGCCGAAACGGTATTCACCGGCGGTCAGGGCCAGTACGCCCACGCCCTCGCCAAACCCCATGAGACTCCCCATAACTATCTGGCCCGATCCGGTCGCCCCGATAAGGATCGCAGAACCGGTAACCGATCTTATGCCGGCCAGAAGCTCCGCAAGGTTATACCGGGGAGTCGTAAAGACCATGACCAGAGCAGGCGGCTCTTCGCAAAGCACGGCCAGGGCCGCGCGCGCAGCCTCCCGTCCGGCCCGGGCCGCCTCCGGGGCGGTGCTCATGCCGGTTCCCGCACGCACTTTCCTACACGATCCATCGACCTCTTTTTTCATGCCCGCACGTTCCCTATCTCTATCCCCAACTTTACAGGATCTGGCTTTGGCGGCAAGTTTTAACCTGGAAATAGTTTCCATTGAATCGACCTTGTCGGTTCCAAACGGATTCCGGCAAAAAAATTCCGGCCATCCGGCCCTGGAAGGGAGTCTTGTAAAAGCATGTTCCCCGGAGTTATCATGGTTTAATTATAGCCAATTGCTACTTCCATTATGATGTTCATATTCCTGAGGTAACCTTGTTATTTATCGGCATAGAAAATGAGTGTCAGTATAGAATAAAATATTGGAATGGCAATATTTTCCGACAGAAAACGGGGCTATCAAAATAATCGGGAGCGGAAAAACAATTTTTCCGCTCCCGCTCTCTTCGCTAAATTAACAACCTTTTTAAAGAAATCCCCGCGTCTATTCAATCCGCAAAAAGCGATCGACGGGTGTTTTGCCAGCCGGTCTCAGCCTCTGGCCGCGCCGACGGCCCGGGCAGGCGCCGCCTCGGCCCCAACTAAAGGACTACCGACAAAAAGAACCGTTTTGCCAAACACCGCGTTCATTGCGAGCGCACCCGATAGATAGATAGCCAGGATTCCGGAGATGAGCGAACTCCAGGCCGCCAGATTGGCGAAAAAAGGTGCTGCGTAATGGAAATCGAGGGCGATCAGGCAGATGACTATTAATTCAACAAATACTCCAAGGAAAAAAAGGACACTCGGCCCCTTTAGAAAGCAGGGGAGCATGATGGCCAGCCACAAGCCCGCAGGCAGCCAGAGCCATGCCTCGACGGAAAGATCCAGAGGCATTTTGAAGGCCCCGAGGAAATACTTGCTCGTGAGGCTGATTGCCCCGGTGAGCATGAAAAAGCACGCAAAGACCAAAAACACATTTCCTCCGGCCACACTCTTTTCCCTGAATTCTATGCAGGCCGTGACGAGCTGGACGACAAAACCGCCGATAAACCACGCAACCAAAATCGGTCCGGCTTCATGAGTGGTTCTTCCCGAAAACAAAGCAAAGAGCCCAAAGCATGCAATTCCCAAAGCTCCCAACCCTGCAGGCAGCGGGGTCGCAAATAAATGTTGCTGACTATCGGCCATAATGGTTCTCCTTCGCGTGACGTCGAGATTGAACGGATAATTTGCTGCCGGGTCGCAAGGAAAAACTTTCTACGCCCTGACATTTTGCCACCTCATCCACACCGCCCCCCCCCCGCACAGTCAATGCTCTTCAGTTAAGAAGTCCCGATCCTTGATCGATGGTCCCGATCCTTGATCGATGGTCCCGATCCTTGATCGATGGTCCCGATCCTTGATCGTAACTCCCGATCCTTGATCGATGGTCCCGATCCTTGATCGATGATTCAGGTCTGCGCCCCCTCACGGGGGCGTCTCTTTCTTTTTCTTTCTTTTCCGGGGGTATCGGCCTTACGGCCTCAACCCCCGGCTAATGGCTTTGATCCCTCCGGGATCACGATCGTCGCTCTAGTCGGTTAACTCAACAACATTGCCCCGCACAGGTCGGCCGGCCCGCAGGACCAACGCCGCCCGCGCATCGGGGGGGGTAGTCGCCGGAAACCACTTTTCGGCGCCTTATTATCCCGGACCTCCTTTCCGCAAAAGAATCATACGATATCGACGGTGCACCCACTCAAAAACCAGCACTGCCCGGTGAGCGAGCTCTCAAAAAAACTCTGAAGCGGACCGATGCACAAGAGAAACAAACGGAGCTGGAGGTCGAGAGGAGGAGGCTTAGATTTCAGATCGTCACCGGGGAAAAACCGAAGGCTCTGTTCGCATTAAGTGTTGAAGATGACCGGAGATGGCCCGTCCTCGAGGCTTGGCTGAAATCGGCAGTGTTCCGGTAAATACCCAGCCAGAAAGGGTTGCTGCGAATATCAACAGCTAGTGCGAACAGAGCCAAACCGAATACACTGTTTTGCCAAGAAGCGGGAAATCCCACGTCCCCAATCTTTTTGACACCAGGGACGCAAGACAATAGTTTCAAAGACATGACACAAATTTTCCCTGGAATAGACCTCCATGTGGATATTCGAAAACCACTGGCAAGAGTCGGCTGAAAAAAACTACTCGGCACAACAAACCGGCAGGAGCATGGGCCGGACGATTGCTTGAGATGGAGGGGGCAGATGGCCTCACTGGAAGGGGGAAGGGGGAAGGGGGAAGATCCGATAGTGAGTTTATAATACCGAAAACAATCAGCTTTTGCAAACAAGAAAAGTTGGGCGAGGGAGGGCGTTAGCGCCTTTACGGCTCACATTTTTCGCTCCGCCCTATTTTAGCCCCTCTCGGGAGAGACAGTGGCACGACAATGGTTGCGACAAAAAAGACGGGGCACATTTTAGTAAACTTTAAACATTTTTATGGTTAGCATCGTTTCCTTTGTTGCTTCCGCTTTAATTTGATATTAAAGTCGGAAAGTGCGCAACGCTGGAGCTTGCAGAAATAAAACCAAAACATGTGGAAGGATTTTAAAAGTCATGCCTCAAGGTACAGTAAAGTGGTTTAACGATCAGAAGGGTTTTGGATTCATTACGGTGGAAGGTGGCGGCAAGGACGTCTTCGTTCATCACAGCGCTATAGAGGGCGAGGGTTTCAAGACTTTGGCGGAAGGGGACCGCGTCAGCTTCGAAATTGAACAGGGCGCCAAGGGACCGGCGGCAGTCAGGGTGCGGAAACTCTAAGCGCTCATCGATACCGCAGTAACGAAGGGCTGGAGGCGTAAAGACTCCGGCCCTTCCGTCACGTGCTCTATCAAGACTAATAGAGTCGTTATCGGCAGCAGGGGTTAAATGGCCTCCGTTACCCCTTGCGGCTGGAGGTGTCGTTGCGTGCGGTCCAGGCCATGATGGGGCCTTGGCGGCGCGGCTGTGCTCTCCCCTCCCCCGGGGCCAAAGGTGAGGTTTGCCCGCTGATTTGGGCTCCCCGGTTATTCTCCCAAACCCCCATGGGCAAGGAGTGGGAGTTTTTTTGCCGTCCGGATTTCATCAGTTCCGCTGAATTTGCCTTCCGTCTTCTCGGGGAATCGAGGGGCTTTGACCTTTTCCCGCGCTACCTCGGCTCGACCGGCAAAAATCCTTGAAACATCCGGGAGTATTGCCTTAAGAGGTGGAGGGAATCGAGCGTTGCCACTGAAACCACCCAGGTAAGGACAAGGACCCCCGTGGTCAGCCCGATCTTCCATGCGCGCGTCGTCTCGGGACGAAACCAGATGAGGGGCAGCGCCAAAGGCCCAACGGTCAATATCGCAAAGACAATAAAGGATTTTCGAAAATACCATTTCGTATCGTTTTCCGTAAAGGGCGACTGGCCCGAGGTATCGATAAACTCACCGCAGTGCTTACACTTTATAGCCTCATCCTGAATTTTTTCGGCACAGAAGGGGCACCTTTTCATTATCGCGTTTGCCTCCAACGAAATTTTTTGTAATTTTGATCATACGAATTCCCGGCAAAAGCGGCAAGAAAATTTGCCGACCCCAAACGGGTTCGCAAAAGTCCCCCCCTGCTTTTGGCCTTCCATTAGCGAAAAGGAAAAAGAAGATGGGAACGCATGATTTTACGCTCTATGATCTGATATGCAGAAATGCTACCGGCTTGGGGAATCGTCTCGCCTGGTTTGAAGTAGACGACAACAGGACTGTAACTTTTGCCGAATACAAGGAACAGGTAGATCGCCTGGCCTTCGGGCTCCACAAATCCGGAATCCAAAAAGGCGATCGCATCGGCGTTCTTGGCAAGAACAGCCTGGAGTATTTTTTGCTCTACGGCGCCGCGGCAGCCCTTGGAGCAATCATGCTGCCAATCAACTGGAGGCTTTCCGAAGAGGAGATTTGCTTCAACGTAAATGACTGCACGCCTGCAGTGGTGTTTGCCGACAGTGAGTATCAGGAGCTGATAGGTACAATCGGGTCCGAGCTTTCATCGGTAAAATATTTTTACAATTTGAAAGCCGATTCGGGCGCCTTGGCGTCGTTTGATTCCCTCATGGAAGCCAAGGGGAAGGCGCCTTTTTTGGATTTTTCCGATGACGAGGGATTCGTTATAATACACACGGCCGCGGTTGCAGGAAGACCCAGGGGGGCATTGCTTAGCCACGGAAATATTAGTTGTTCGAGCCTGCATTTTCACAGCGCCTTACATACCTCGCCAGACGATGTTCACTTGAATCTTCTGCCGATGTTTCACATCGCAGGCCTTGCAATGCTTTTCCAAAGTTTTCACGCTGGTGCGCTAAATGTCAATATGAGTAAATTCGATGCCGCAAAAGCACTCGATTTGATCGTTGAAAAGAAGTGCTCGCTACTATTTGATTTTGCACCGATTCTCTCCCTTATCCTTGAGGAGCGAGAAAAGTGCGGCAAGTCCCTGGAGTCGCTGCGGGCAATCGTTGGGATCGAATCCCGGGAAACGATAGAAAAATACCAGAAGGTTTCGGGCGGCGCCTTTTACGTCATGTACGGGCAGACCGAGACATCCTGTCTTGCGACCCTCGGGCGCTACGATGCACGGCCCGGTTCGGCGGGAAGCACCATTTCTCTAGGGCGCATCGCGCTCTTTGACGAATACGACCGCGAGGCGCCCGTTGGCCCAACCGGTGAGATCGCCCTAAAGGGTCCAATGGTTTTCAAAGGATACTGGAACCGCCCGGAGGAGAACGCCTACACGTTTCGTGAAGGATGGCACCATACCGGGGATCTGGGCAGATTCGATGAGGAGGGGTATCTTTGGTACGCCGGACGCAGTGCCGCAAAGGAACTCATTAAGCCCGGAGGAGAAAATGTTTATCCCGCCGAGGTGGAAAAAGTGATCCTGGAGCATCCGGCGGTGGAAGCGACCGTGGTATTTGGCGTTCCCGACCCGAAATGGAAAGAGGGCATAAAGGCTGTTTGCAAGTTGAAAAGAGGGGCGTCCCTTGAGCCCCGGGATCTCATAAAATTTGTTGGCGAGCGGATTGCGAGCTTTAAAAAGCCCCAGTACGTGGAGATGGTAGAGAGATTTCCTCTTTTGGCCGATGGTTCTCCGGACCGGGCGGAAATTAAGAAGACGCATGGAGCGGCCTGATACCGAGTTGCGTTCGAACCCAGTCGCCACGTTTTGAGACGAAGTTCAGGAAGTTTACTCTATGCTGTACGAAAAGAGTCGAAATCCCCCCACCCCCCCTTTGAAAACTTACAATTACCCACACATGCGCCCACCTATCTCCTTTTGCAAAGTTGCAAATAAGGGGGGCGAGCGAGCCCAGCCGGTCCATGCGGGTCATTGCAAGCGCCTGGAGAGTAAAACCCCCCAACCCCCCTTTGCAAAAAAAAGGGGGTCGATCGGTCCAAGACGCTTTACA
>JARLHO010000168.1 GCA_031292215.1 Syntrophobacteraceae bacterium
AAATAACGGCCTTCTGCCCGTCAATCTCCATTATGTTTTTCATGGCTTTACTCCATGCTGTTCGAGCCATTTGCGAATAGCGGCCACAGCACCCTTGTCCGTGTCCGGTCCAGGGTGTGGCCGATGAAACACCCTGACCTGCCCAAACAAAAACACCTCAACGCGCGAACCCTCTCGTTCCTTGATCTCCGCCCCTAACTCGCGAAACAGTGATACAATTTCGGTCCACCGGACATTGCCGGAGGCGGGGTGTGAAAAGATCGACTCCAAAATACGGTTGTGTTTCAGTTTCATAATTTGATGGTACTGCAGGATAGTACTAAATTCAATCCGAAATACCACGACGATGACACGTCATTGGTATTCAGGTAGCAGTCTCAGCTGGCGCAGGTTATCGTCCGGGGTCGTCCGGGGTCGTCCGGGGTCTGCAATTCGTCCGGGCAATTCGTCCGGGGTCTGACTAACGAAAGGGACTGATAATGCACAATAAAATGAGATGCTACTGTTGCTAAGTGCCTGAAAATACACGGGGGCCAATTCAAAAACAATCCCATTTTCAAACCACATTTTTGAACCGGCGAAGCATGTGGGCAAGACGGCCCAGGGCGATATGCAACAGAACCTGCCAACTTCGTGATTTTACGATTTCTTGAGATATCACTAAGATAGAGCTCCCCGAAAGGGCCGACATTCCCGATGGAACCAATGTCTTGGTGACTATTCCGCCCGATGATCGACATTTCTGGCTGCTTGCAGGCGAATCGTCACTCGATGCGGTCTGGAGCAACAAGGAGGATGATGTTTATGAGCAACTGCTCAAGGAATGATGTCATCCTGGTTCGCCATCCCTTCTCCGATCTTGCAGTCTCGAAGGTCAGACCCGCTGTGGTCGTAAGTGCACATCATTATGTCGGAAGACATATTTATAGTTCCCCTGACCAGCCGGACTGGCTATTTGCTTCAAGGTGAATTTGCCCTGTCCGACTGGAGCAGCGCCAGCCTTCATGTCCCCACCGCAGTAAAGCGTGGCATCTACACTATCCGTCATAGACTCATCATAAAGGCGGTTGGCTTGCTCGCTCAAGCCGACGCGCAGCATCTTGACGAGTCCCTCCAAAGCCGGCTCGATCTTTGCCCTTAGAGCACAGGGAGCCGATTTGTAATCTGATAGGAAGCATGGGAGCAGATCTTTAAAGGGTAATATCGAATCTCCTCGCCAGGACGAAACGCCACTCTTTCCCTCTCGACTGGAAATCTATTCATTAAAATCAATGTACCTGGCCAAGATGCTGATTTAACAGGCCCGGCGTCTCATTTCTCAAGAAGAAGGAGAGTAAAGTTAACTACTTGCCCTTGTCCACGGGATACTCCATGGAGGAAATCATCAGGGGAGTTTCCGGGGGCGACCTTCGAAATGTGATTCCTCTTTTTCTCAAAATAACCTGCTGTGTTATGATCGGGAAACTTGAGCAGAGGGCAAAAAGACGAGCACCCGGCTACTGGGAGACGAATATGGCAAAATGTATCCTGTGCAATAGCAGAAAAGGCAAGAGGAAATGTCCACGAGAAAACGGTCCTGTTTGTACTCTGTGCTGCGGCGAAACCCGAGAAGCGAGCGGTTGTCAGGGGTGCGACTTTTTTCGCGCAACAGGACCGAGAAGAAAGTATGCCGACCTGCCGCGATTTACTACTCGACAAATGGACGCTGATCTTGATTTGCAGTCTTACGCGCATACGGTGGAGGCGACTTTATGTTTGTGGGACAGCAGGAACAGGGGGACATTGAACGACAGTTCTGCGATCAGGGTCCTCGAAATGCTTCTCGACAGATATCACTATAAAGACCCCGAGGTTGTAGAAACGGACTCGCCGACGCCGGAGGGCTTCGAAATGGTTTTGCAGTCAATCGCGGAGGACCTCCCGGATATCCCGGAAGAGACGATAGTCAAAATCCTGGGCGTAATCCACTTCGTGGCCAGACGGCGCACGCGAGGCGGCCGGGAATATTTTGACATAGTTCATAAATACGCAGGCCTTCGTGGTGGCCCGGGCATACGCATCCTGCCCAATCCCTTGGAGTGAAGGCATTTGATGATTCCTTTCGGCGTCACTGATAGATGGATAAGCTTCGCGTCACGATTTTGGGGAGTTGATCAGGGGACCCGGGCAGGAATAGTCATATCCCGTTAATTCCTGCAGGGAAGGCGGAAAATATTTAGAGGTAAAGCTTACTGTGTACCTCCTTCATCTCTATTTCGAAAACGCACGAGAGAACCGGAACGGCGAGGTTTGTTTCAAAAAAGGAGACAACAGGCTCTCCAAATGGAGCCTCCTCGATTCGAACCCATCCAACCGGGAACTGCTGCGCCTGATCGCAACGGCTTGTGGAGGCACCAGCCTGATCCCCCGCATTGAGTTCCCCTTGCAGCGGCTTTGTCTTGACCCCGAACAGATGCAGATGGAATGCGTCCTGGCGCTTCATCCCCCATACGAAACAGCGGCGCCCGGGACGCTGCTGGGCTTCGGCATCCGGGTAGTCCCCGGAGCGGACTCTTTGCCGCCGGGAGGTGAGGGCGCCGTCAGCCACTTGAAAAGCAAAGAATGTCATCATCTTTCTTCGAATATTTCCATCCGAAATGCCAGGACCGGGCTCGGCAATTCCTATTTTTTTCTTTTAGGCTATGGACCCAAACTAAGAAGCCATGACGGTACTGATGATTTCGACTTCAGTGATCCTTTCTTTCGCCGCACCCGCTTTTATTCTCTTTTCCACGATCATGCCCGGCTAACCGATCCTGTGGAGTTTCTGACCAGGCTCCACTATCGAGCAGTCAAATGTAGACGACTTGCGGCTACGCACGTGTTGGAGCGCCTCTGCCGCCTATTCAAAAAGTATTTTGACATCAAGACAGATTGCTGGATGGAAGGAGAATGCGACTTCGCATCGCAATGGCAGGGCCTCGCCGCCTGGCAAAAGCGCGCGGTACTCCCGGCAATCGACGCCTCGCGGCACCTGCTCGATGCTTACCAGAAATCAAGTAAACCGCTGGATACCGCCGGACTGATAATGTTTGACCGCCCGGATCTAATCTGCCCCGGGGAACTCTTCCCGCCATGGGCAACCTTGATGGACCGCCTGCTTCCGAATATGCAATTTCTCATAACTGCCGATGATCTCTCCAGCCTCCTCTTTCCTGGCCGACTGCGGGTTAAATCACACGTTATTGCGACTCTTCCCGAGCGGTCAACCAAACCTCCCGCGCGAGTGCCCAGGGGCGCCATTGTGCTCCTCGATGTCGACAGCCGGCTGCCGAACCTGGCCCTTATGAAACTCAGCCGGTATTTCAAGGAACAGGGGCGAAACGTTATCCTCGCCAGGCACACGGCTTTCATGACCGGGGTCGATGGCGTTTACGCGAGTTGCGTTTTCTCTCGCGCAGCCTCGCAAGACCGCCTGCACAAATTGCGGAACTATTACGGGGATTCCCTCGTGGTGGGCGGTTCCGGAGTCGATCCAGCAACCCGCCTCCCGGCAAATATCGAGAGTCTGCCCGCTGACTACGATCTGTATCCCGAACTGGGAGATCGGGCCATTGGCTTCATAACCCGAGGCTGTCCCTTCCATTGTCCCTTTTGCATCGTTCCGACAAAGGAAGGCATGCCCCACCAGGTTTCCAATTTCGGTGAACTGCTGGCCGCCAGACGTAAACTTATCCTCCTTGACGACAACATCCTCGCCCACCCCAATGCGGTCGATTTCCTCGAAGAAATGGCTGTTCGCGCCATCGAGGTCAATTTCAATCAGACGCTGGATCTGCGCCTGATGGATCGCAACAAAGCCAGGCTGCTCAAGCGCGTGCACTGCTCTAATGTCAGATTCACGCGCCGCGCGTACCATTTCAGTTTAAACGACGATCGTAATTTGGAGGAAGTGCGGTCGAAATACGAACTACTCGGCTTTACAGGCAAGGACAACGTGGAGTTTATATGCATGTACGGGTTTAACACGACTCTTGCCGAAGATGTGGCGCGTTTTCGATTCCTGCGCTCCCTGCCGGGCGCTTATGTGTTCGTGCAGGAGTATCTACCCTTTCCGGGCGGACCGTCACCGAATTTAACCAATTTTTTCGATGAGGGCGCGGATCGGCTAATCGAGGAACTTATCCATATTGTTTTTCCCCAGAACATGAAGAGCATGGAGAAGTACTACCGATGGGTCAGTAAACTCTATGCGCAAACCTTCGGCAGACTGCACCGTGGGCTCGTCGACACCATATTCAGGTACAATTGCCGTCAAAATAGGGGGTATTATCTTGCCACGATGGCTCACTTGTTCCGATAAGTTGGCTTGACGGTTGCCCGCATATTGAGATTTGTTTGTGGGAATAGACGAGAGCGGGCCAATGGGAAGACTTGGACAAACCTTGTCGAGATGGTTCTTGAAATCGTCTTCGTTCCGGATGGTATGTTCCCAAAATCTGCGTTGCCGGCGAGGGTTGCGCTTTGCTCCACCCGAGTTTTGTCCGTGCTGTATGAAAAGAGTTGAAATCCCCCCGCCCCCCCTTTGAAAACTTACAATTACCCACACATGCCTATCTCCTTTTGGAAAGTTGCAAATAAGGGGGGCGAGCGAGCCCAGCCGGTCCATGCGCGTCATTGCAAGCGGCTGGAGAGTAAATCCCCCCAACCCCCCTTTGCGAAAAAGGGGGGCGATCAGGCCAAGCCCCTTTCCCGGGAGTCTCCGCTAAGGGGTAAGTGGGCGCATGTGTGGGTAATTGTCAGCTTTGGAAAAAAGGGGGGCGATTGAGCCAAGCCCCTTCGGCGACATGGGTACTGTGGTGACTCCTTACAGCCGGTACAGCCTGTGCGCTGCACCCGCCTGCAGTTGGTCACGGCAAATTCAGGGTTAATGGAAGTGGATTGAAAGCGATGGCCCGGAAAAAAGCAAACGTCCCGGCCGCAGGGGGTCGGGACGCGATTTTGTCTCAGGCGATGGCTGAAAGGCCGGGCGAAAGGTGGTAGTGTGAGGGCATTGTGACCGGCGCTTTGGCCGCGTAGCCTTGGGTGTCCATCAGCTCGGCAAGAAAGCGGCTGTGGAGCGTGTGGCCCGCTTTTCGGACCTCGAATTTTCCCAGAACGGGCAGCCCCGTCAGGGCCAAATCCCCTATGAAATCGAGGATCTTATGGCGAACGCACTCATCGGAGTAGCGAAATCCGTTTACATTTAGCACTTCCTTATCGTCAAAGACTACCGCGTTTGCCAGGGAGCCTCCCTGGATCAGCCCCATTTGCTGGAGCCTCAAAACATCCTTTAGAAACCCGAAGGTGCGCGCCTTGGCGATTTCTCTGCCAAAGCTGCCGTTTTTCAACTCCCAGGAGTATTCCTGTTTCCCGACCCGCGGATGGGGAAACTCGATTTCGTAGTGCACCTGGAACTGGTCGGCAGGGGTTGCGATGATACTCGAATCGCCTTCCTTTACCACTACTGGCTCCCGGATGGCGAGATAACGCCTGGCCCCGCTTTGTTCCCGGATCGTAGCCTTGCGGATCAGCCGGACATAGGGCGCCGCACTTCCGTCGAAAATCGGCGCCTCCGGACCGTTTAGCTCCACTAGCACATTGTCGACCCCGCAGCCGTAAAGAGCGGCCATCAGATGTTCGACAGTAGATACGGCGATGCCCGCCGAGCCGATAGTGGTCGCCTGGAATGTATCGATTACGTTGTTATAGTGGGCGCAAATAGCGAGACTGTCCGGCAAGTCAGTGCGCAGAAACCGGATCCCGTGATCCTGAGGCGCCGGTTTCAAAACCATGGCCACTTTAAGGCCGGAATGCAGTCCTACTCCGCTGCACCATACCGATTGACCGATTGTGTGTTGTTTGAAATGAAGCACGTCTCCATATCCTCCCAGCCGGTCCAAAAGCATCTTTTGTGCCAGAGGCGCTTTCTTGGCCGCTCGATGCCGGAAAACCAGTTGGAAGCCACCTTTACATATATCGGCAGAAAATGGCAAGACTTGAATGGAAATGGGAAGTGTGGGGAAAATAACACAGAAAATATCGATGTGTGTGTCTTTTGCGCAACATGTGCCGGTTCTGGAGTCAGGTCAAAAGATGGCCAAACGGGTGTCTCTATCCGTATCGCTTGATTATTCTCATGAAATATTTGATACTTGGAGAGGCGATCCCGGTCTATTTTTACGGCCGGAAAGATTTTGCGAAACGATATTTTCGATGCATCCGGAGTCTTCATGAGATTAGACCAGTTTCCCCCTGAAGTGCAATCGTCGGTTATCCCTGAAGCCGGCGGCCAATATTTATACCGCTGCCTTGGGTGCGCGAGCCTTTTTGGTATCGAAGAACTTCTCTACACCTGCCCCAAGTGCGGTTCGGTCCTTCTTATAGAAGATCTCGCGTGGGATCGTCTAAAAGAGATTTCGGGCCCGAAATGGCGAAAAATTTTCGATTACAGGAAAATGTCAAACCTTGCGGCCCTAAGCGGCATATACCGGTTCCATGAGCTGATCGGATCGATAATCCCTCTGGAAGACATCGTGTATCTGGGCGAGGGGCATACGCCCGTGATTGCTGCCAATGCGGTCATGAAAGAGTGGGCGGGCATCGATTTTTGGTACAAAAACGACGGCCAGAACCCGAGCGCATCTTTTAAGGACCGCGGGATGGCGAGCGCTTTCAGCTATCTAAATTTTCTTATAAACAAGCGGGGGGTGCGAGATGTGCTGGCCATCTGCGCCTCAACCGGCGATACGTCGGCGGCAGCCGCCCTTTATGCGTCGTATCTATGCGGGAATGTAAAGTCTGCCGTTCTTTTGCCCGCCGGCAAGGTCACCGCGCAGCAACTGGGCCAGCCGCTTGGAAGCGGGGCGAGAGTAATCGAGATTCCGGGCGTCTTTGACGATTGCATGAAGGTCGTCGAATATCTATCGGAGAACTTTTCGGTGGCCCTTATGAATTCAAAAAACGCCTGGCGCATCCTGGGGCAGGAATCCTACAGCTATGAAATCGCACAGGCCTTCGACTACGAGGTGGGGGGGCTGGTGGTGGTTGCGCCGATCGGAAACGCCGGAAATATCACGGCCATCATGGCGGGTTTTCTCAAAATGCATGATCTTGGCATCATAGACTCACTGCCCTCGGTGATTGGAGTGCAATCGGAGCATGCAAACCCGGTCTACCTCTACTACCTGGAGCCGGAAAAAGCCAGGAGGCAATTTCGTCCCGTGACCGTGCGGCCAAGCGTTGCCCAGGCGGCGATGATCGGAAACCCCGTTTCCATGCCGCGGGTGATCAAGCTGGTCGAGCAGTACCGCGAGATGGCGGGCGAAGAATCGGTCAGGATCGTTGAGGTATCCGAGCAGGAAATCATGGATTCCATGCTGGTTGCAAACCGCAACGGCCATATAGCTTGCACCCAGGGGGGCGAAAGTCTTGCGGGAATCAGGAAGGCCGCGGCCGAAAACAAGGTCGATAGAAACCGTACGGCCATCCTCGATGCCACCGCGCACGCGCTAAAGTTTGCCGGCTTCCAGGACAAATACTTCCGGGACGGTTTCGAGCCCGAATTTGAGGTCGCGCCGAAAAAAGAGATGCAAAACGCCCCCTGCGCTCTTAGCTATCCCGATTCGGTGTCCAGTCCTGCGGGGGCAAATCTTGGCCCCGAAGAGTTTCGAGAGTTCGTGGAGTATAGCGCAGCGGCAATTGCGGACATACTGGAGCTAAAACCGCTCAAAGGAAAACTTTAGCGCCAGAGTTCCCGGCTGTTGGGATGGAGGTGCATGTCTTTGGGGGTCGGGACCTCGCCTGCGATAATAGAGTGTTCGATCAGTTCGCGGGCGGCGTCGACGAGGGCTTTTTCGTCGCCGGTCCACTTTGCGGAGGCGTTTTCGAGGGTGGGCTCTTCGCCCGCGTCCATGAGGGCGCAAAGCAAGATATAGAGCGAGGTGGCCTCGACGCTGATTTTACGGTCGAATATGGCCCTGTCCATTTTCATTTCCACATGCATTGTTGTCTACTCCGGTTGTTGGCTTCGGGAAACGCAAGCCGCGGCCAGCAGGGCGCGGACAAAGACATTGACAAGCGCCCAGATAAGGTCGAGCGAGCTAAGCTGCGAGAGAATCGTCTCGTCGAATAGCAGATGGCAGGAAGGGGCGAATTCTTCGTCTCGTTCCCAGAAAATCAAAAGGAAGGGGATTCGCGGCAAGACCGTGAACCGGTAAGAAATCCCGGCGGTATCGGTCTTTTCGCCCCCTATGCTTCGGGCCGCAGTGTCCAGAAGTCCCGGGCGACCGTCGAAGGCGGCGACCAGAGAGTCCATCGGAAGGACGTGGGCGGCGGTAAAAAACAGGCTTCCGCCGGGCAGATCCTTTTCGCTTACCCATTTATCCGCCCGAGGTGTATTGCGGCCATGGAGAAGATAATGGAGGAGGGCCAGGCCGAGCTGAAAATCCCGCGAAAAATCTTCGGGGAGTCCCGCCACTTCGATCTCCGCCGTTTGGGGGCGACACATTATGGCGGTGTTAAGAAAGGTAAGGGTATAGACTTTTTTTTCGGGGTCGAACCGGGCGAGGGTCCTGGAGGCGACTTCTCTTGGCTCGGCCAGTCTCAAGGCATCCCACAACCGGGGCTCAAGCTGCAGATCTCCCAGTTGTTCCACTACCTGGTCAAGCTTTTGCTCCGGGTCGATCCGCTCAAACGAAGGGCTTACCGGATCTGTTTGTGGTTCTTCGGAGTCCTCGGGTTCCTCCTCCCCCCCCTCAACTTCGGATAGCTCCGCTATGATTTCACGCGCAAGGTCCGCCTTTTCCCCGGGCGCAAGGATGTGCCCCCAACCCTTCTGGTGAACGAAAATGTTCGAATAGGCCGTATCCATGAACGGCCTTACGATAACGGGGATCCCTTCCTGCTTTAAAGCCTCGATAATCACATCCGCTTCGAAGCGGTTCGAAAGGGTATGCACTTTCACGTATCGGGTTTCGAGCTCAGACAATCTTTTTTGCCCCTCATCCGGTAGCGGTCCTTTTCGCGTCCACGTTTACCTATTGTATTCCTGTGTCCGAAAAAACTCAAACATAAGCAGCCCGGTTTATTTGGACGGCCTGGCGAGGATTCTGGTTAAAAGCTTGATTCCGGTGTATATAAGTTCCTCAAAAGACCTTGAGACCTTTGAGATTGACTGCGACAGGAGACTGCCATGAATATTCTGGTTACAGGCGGTGCGGGATATATCGGTTCCCATACCTCGAAGCTACTGAAAAAGGCCGGTCATCTCCCGGTGGTTTTCGACAATTTGTCCAACGGCTGGGCCGAGTGGGTAAAGTTCGGGCCGTTTGCCTACGGCGACATCCGGGACGAGGAGGCTCTTTTCCGGGTTTTAACCGGCTTTGCAATCGATGCGGTAATCCATTTCGCGGCAAAGGCTTACGTGGAAGAATCCACTCGTCTGCCCGAGGTCTACTTCGATAACAACGTGAGCGGCACTATATCGCTTCTAAAGGCCATGAAGCGGGCAGGGGTCGGGGCCCTGGTGTTTTCGAGCTCCTGCGCCACATACGGCAACGCCCGAACGGCCACGATTGGCGAAGACCATCCGCAGGCGCCCACCAACCCCTACGGGCTGTCCAAACTGATGTGCGAGCAGGTGATAGCGACGACCGCGCCGGTGTTCGGGCTGCGCTACGCCATGCTTCGCTATTTCAACGTCATAGGAAACGATCCCGAGGGGGAGATTTTCGAAAGACACGAGCCGGAAACCCACGTTCTGCCAAACCTGATAAGTGCTGCGCTTTCGGGCGGGGCCTTCAGCCTTTTTGGAACAAACCACGCCACACCAGACGGTGCGGCTGTGCGCGATTACGTGCACGTGATGGACCTTGGGGCTGCGCACATACGGGCGATTTCCGAGCTTTCGACCCGCGAGCGGTTGGTTTCAAATGTCGGGACGGGCTCGGGAGTCTCCGTTCGCCAACTGGTAACGACCGTCGAAAAGGAACTGGGTGTGAGAGTTAATGTCGAGGAGAAGCCGATAAGGCCCGGCGACCCACCCTGTCTTGTAGCCGATAATGGTTACCTGCGCACCTGGTTTGACCATAAGTTCAAGCCGATCGACCAGGCCGTGCGTGAAACCGGCGCCACGATTCGCGCCAGAGGCTAAAAGATGGAATTGGGGAAAAACCTTGCCGGTGCGGTTAACGGGGTTAACCGGGCCGGCGCTTTTCCAGGGGAAAGGGTGAGTTTTTGATAAAGCGACATGACGGAGCGTTTCTCCCGGTAAACATTTCGCTTGATTGCATGAGCAGTGAAGTATTTGAGGGGGTCTGCGCACGGTTATAACCGATGTTTCGGATCAGAAGCGAGTCGAGGAAGAGCTCCGCTCCATGCCCGCCAGGCTTATCGCAGCCCGGGAAAATGAGAGAAAAAGACTGGCCGGGGACCTGCACGACAGCGTTGGCCAGACGTTTGCGGCTCTTAAGTTTCGCATCGAGTATATTGTCAGTATTATGCGAGAAGGGCGGTCTCTAGACGCCGCAAATCTTCTGGTTGAATTTATTCCCATTTCGCAGCGCTCAATCGATGAGACCCGAGCGATCTAAATGGGCCTTAAACCTGTTATACTGGCCGATTACGGCATCTTGGCCACTTTGCGGTGGTATCGCATGGAGCTCTCAAAGCTTTATCCCAACCAGCACATAGAGCTTGAGATCGCTATCGAGGAAGAAGACATACCGGAAGATATCGAGACCCCTATCTTCAGGATTGTCCAGGAGGCCCTGAATAACACTTTTAAACACAGTCGGGCCGAATGGGTGGATGTTCGTCTTGCCGCAAACAGCGGGGCGATCGAGCTTGCGATAAGCGATGATGGGATCGGGATGGAGCAGGATTACATTTCGGAATCGAGGATCGCAAAAGGGCTGGGTCTCGTAGGAATGAAAGAGAGAGCCCAACTTACCGGGGGAGAATTAACCATACAATCGGCCCTCAATGAGGGGACTGCGGTCAGGGTCGTTTGGCGAGATCATTTAATCAGCCCAAAGGCGCGAGTCGGCCGGGAATTTTAGAAAGAATGGCGAGGGGCGAATTTGTTTCGGCCTACGGCCCTGTCCAGTTGTCGTACGCGGTAAGGCCGGCGAAAAGCAAATCTTTGCCGGCAAGCGGTGGGGGACGGATACTGATCAAAGGTAATTATAGTTCGCCGCCCGGCGACAACCAAAATTGCTGATTATGGTGGAGGGATACGCACACCGGAATCGAGCGCGCTGCCAGTCTTGTTTTCATTTTACTTTTGTCCGGCGGCTTGTGAGAACGGGAAGACTGAGAGTCGCTATAATGATAAGGGTTGATCATCTTGCATGTAACTGGCTTACAGGAGGGCAACAGTAGGAATGACCGATGTAACGCCGGCCGTGTCGCGTGAAGAGATCGCCGCATTCTGCCGTCGCAGCCACATCCGTAGACTGGCGTTGTTTGGCTCCATTCCCGGGGACGATTTTGGGCCTCAAAGCGACGTGGATGTGCTGGTGGAATTTGAACCCGGCCGTGCTCCGGGGTTCTTCCGGCTGTTTGATATGGAGGAAGACGCGTCGATATCCGAACCAGCCGGGATTTGAGCCGGTATTTCCGGGATGAAGTGATGGCACAAGCCGTGGAGCAGTATGCTGAAGAGTGATCTCATTGGAGTTATGCATATTCTTGATGCTGCTCGGGAAGCGATCACGTTGGATATTTTGAGGTCGACCTGGATTATAGTGTGGGAGACTGTCACAAAGGACTTGTCGCCCCTGATTGCCCGGTTGGAACCGCTGCTCGCAGAAAAAGCCAGGTAATTGTCTTCTCTTTGCCCCTCAGATTCGAAAGCCTTTCCGCCGAATGGCCCTCGACGAAGTTGTCCGGCATTCACTCCGTCACACTGCAAGGACCCACTGTGAAAAAAATCAATGGTGGAGCGGTACGCTCAACGGGACATCGGCAAGAATTACACAGGACGAAAAAAGGGGCTACGGCGATGAAACCGTAACCCCTTGAATTTGGCAGACTTCCCATCCTTTCTATTTGTGGGACTATGCTGTGTTTCATGCGCCACCCTCCTTGGAAATTTAGGGTGACGCCAGGATAAACCATCTCGGGGAATTGAGTTAAGCACGCCTGCCGGAAGGACAGGTTCTTTTGGTAATGAGCAGAGCATCGTGGCTTCTTCGGGCTGCTGTATCGACTTCAACCTCAGGTGAGTCCCCACTATCGGAATGTGGCATGCGGCATGGAAGCAACGCAACGCTTTTGTTGCATGCAACGCTTTGCCATAAAACTCAGCTCCCGTCCATTACTCTGTCCATACAGTAAGTACCTTAATCTTTAAGCTAAAATATAACCTTGCCGCCTTTCGACCCGAAGGGCATAAAAGTTGCTTCTTAAAGATAATCGAGCGGATTGGATTAACCAGACGCCAACAATGATTGGCAAAAAGGAAAATAATGAAGAGGATTGCAATCGTATCATTTTTCGGAATAGTCCTTGCCGTTGTGCTTTCCTTCGGTGTTGCCCGCAATGCAAACGCTTTCGATAACGGCACAAGCGGGCGGATAATCCTCGCCGGCGCTGAGGCAGGCTTCGATCTTGGAGGCGTTGTCGGGGCGGGTGCGGGTGTTGGAGGCAGGGGGGCAGGTGTAGGCGCACATGTCGGAAGTCTGAGGGCAGGCGTGGCTGTCGGTAGTCACGACCACCACAGGTATTACCGCCAACGGGCCTATCGACGAGAGCAGGCTCACAGGCGTGCCCTTGCTCACAGGCGTGCCCTTGCGCGCTACCGGCAAGAGCGTGGCGCCAATAACTAAGAAAGCGCCGACAGGCAAGAGTGGCTAATCTTAATCTTGCCTGTCCGCTCCGGGGGCGGCAGTCGTTCCGGTCCTACAGGAATAGTGCTTTTCGGATCCGGCAAGCTCTTCAGCCATCAGATACGTTGGAAGCAGCAATGCCGCTGTCTCTATTTACATACTTCCCACGTCTCTTATCGCCTCTAAGAAACGAGGCGCCGAAATTCTTGCCCCTTCGGATCATACCACTTAGCCGCCCCCCATCAAGGTGAGAGAAGCGAATAAAGACATCTTTGAGTGGGCACAGGATCCGCCCGACTGCCGAGCCAAATGGGCTTAAGGTGTGTCACTTAACAGATGTCGGTTCCAAACGCGGAACTTTCGTCAGAACGGAGAGATGAAAATGTTGGGAACAATTCTTCTCATTGCATTGGTTCTTGCGCTCGTGGGTGCATTCCCAGCCTGGCCGCACAGCAGGGGGTGGCGATACTATCCAAGCAGTGGTCTGGGACTGGTCCTTGTAATAGTGGTCGTACTCCTGTTATTGGGCCGTATCTGACAGGAGTAAAGGCATCGCAAGGGGAATGCATAGCACTTCTTTACGATGCAGCATGGTCCAGCCAACTGTAAAGGTTACCATCAGTCAAACCCTGCAAGGGCGTTTTGCAGGAGTAATACTTGAAACCCAAACTGGAGTCCGAAGGCAAAGACGAAAAAATAGCCGGCAAAGTACAAGAAAAGATCGGCCAGGTTGAAAATATCCTGGGGAAATAGGAGAGCAGCCCGCGATATCCGGATCGCCATTTGGTCGGCCGTCCGGGCCGCGAAAGGCGCTAATGCCATAACCCCTCAGGACGTGCGGAATTATCTTTACACATGCACTATCGCAAAAATCGATGAAAGCAGGATATGAAAAAAATTGCCTGTATTTTGATAATAGCAATCTCTCTGGCTGGAGGCGCGGTCGCCGTCATATCTGCACCTTCTTATGCTCAGGGCTATAACTATCCAGCCCCGCCCCCGAATCCGGATGAGTCACCCTGGGTGGGGCTTAATACGCCTTGGTTCTACTACAACGGTGATTGGTTTTTGAATGGCGTTTTGTACTACTATTACGGCCCCAATTACGGTTGGGCTCCATATTACGCTTATTCTCCCGACCATATTGTCAGACCCCAAAGCTGGTATGCACCGAACTGGATGGCGTGGTATCAGGGACAGCCTCAATACCGGCAAAGTTTTGAGCGGCAGTATCCTTATTGGCGCGAACATCGTCAGGGTCAGCGTTATAGTGAAAAATTTTTCGAGCAACACAATCATGGCCAGGGGGTTGGGTGGCAGAAAGGATTTCAAAGCAGCCGTGCTGCTGCTCCATCCCGCCCTGAGGGACACAAACCAGGTCCGGCGCAAGCGCTCCCCCCTGAAGGGCAGCACCCCGGTGGGCAGCGCGAGCCTCAGCGACAGAAGCAGCAACCCGGCGTGCAGCACCAACAGCAGCGCCAGCAGAAACAACCGCAAAAGCAAGGTGGCGCAAGAGAGAAAGAGCAAGGGCACGGGCACGGACAATAACAAAAAAGATTGGAACCCCGATGGAACCGGTTCCGATAAGGGCCAGGGTATCAAAGGAAGGAGTGTTTTTCTTGGAAGTCGGTTCACTCACGCGATTCCCATGAATACGCTCCACGAAACCGGATCACGAAAGGAGTGGAATCTATGTCGAGCATCATTCCGGCAATAGTTTGACCGATCATTGGTTTTTTGGGGCGGATACTTCTTTGGAAAAACGAAAGTAGCCAAGGAATTTGAAACAAAAGCGGGGAAGATCGGAGATGTCATAAAGCATTAAATGTCCGAAAATTGCTTAATCCCCAGGTAGTTGGAATCGTATAAGGTAATGCAGTGTCCGTTAAGGGGACGGAGGTTTTTCTGGAATGTGCAACTTTCTGTCCTCCTCGCTCCGAGGGCCACTTGAGAATCCCCCACTTATGGCCGGGTCAAAATCCCCCAGGCGACAGTAGAGCAATAACCTATCAACAACCTGTGTAATTTGGCATGCAATCTGAGAATTTTGGCACGCAATCTGAGAATTTGGCACTCAATCTGAGAATTAACTAGGGTATAAATCGGGAAAGCTAACGCCGGACGCAAATGTAGGGTTCTGCATGCGCAGGGGACTGGTTCGGGTTGAGGCGGGAAATAAAAGGCGACTAGTGAGACGTGGCCGACTCCGTCGCTGGCAATACTAAGATCCTTTCATGGCTATCCTTCTCTCCAATCTGCACCCATCCGGACTATGTAATCGTCACGGGCGTAAAAGCATGCAAATCCTTAAAGGCACATAGAGCGCAAGCGTGCAGGCTTAAAATCGCTCTTTAGGCGTATTCATAAATGATCAATATTCCCGGTGCCCCATTTCCACCCGACTTCATCGCCGCCGACGGTCCCGCAGCAACTCCGCCGCCTCCACTACCGAAACCGTTTCCGTTGTAGCCAACCGCTGCCACAGGCCCAACAGACGTCCCACCGGGTCCGAACGGGGAATCGCCGCCCGCACCAGACATGATCGCTTGAGCACCGAAGAAAAATCCGGCGGAGCCAGAACTACCCAAGTTTGCTTTCAAATTGGCTCCGGTCAGGCTTATATATTGGCTGGAAGGAATGTAGATTAACGGTGTTCCAGCATCTGTAGGGGCCCGGTTTCCCCCGGCGCCAAAACCACCAGGGCAAATAAACATAGTGCCTAGACTCGTTGCTCCACCCGGTGCATAGAGGTTCGGCGCACCAATGGTCACGGCTACTCCTCCAGAGAATCCGGAAGTAAATCGACCGACTCCATGTGCCCCAGAACACCCTCCTGCCGAGACTGCATATTGATTGGCTAACGTTGCATTCGTCCCACCTCCCACACCTCCGGCGCCTACACCCTCTACGATAATCGATTCAGTCCCGGCTGTTGGGGTATAGATCCCGTTGGCCGTAAAAATCTGAATATTCAGAAGCGATCCGGCATTTAACCCAATCCATCCAGCTCCGCCCGTATCCGGATTGCTTGTGTTTCCGTCAACCGTGTTTAACCAGTACCCGTATCCTGACATACGAAGGACTTTAGCCCCTTTTGGATAGCCGCCTACATTGGGATTATTTGCAAAAGTGGAGTCATATGGAAATCCGGCACCCGCCGAAAACCAGCGGGACAAGGACGATATCATGTTAAGGATTCCGTTCATATCAAAACCGGATGGAGGCGTTCCACCAGCAGCCAGGGGAGTCATGGTAAGAGGTGGAAAGCCATCGGCGAAAGAAGCGGCTCCAGGTGTCACCCCAATCTGGGAGGCTACTGGTATTATATTTTTCCCTCCAGAGTCGGCAAACGGGAGGGTTAATTTGCCAGGCGCGTTGGCTTCGTTCATTGATAACTCCTTCTATAGATTCAATTCGAATCCCAGCAAATTCAGAGCTGCTGCCGGGAGATTGTTGTACGTAATCCAAATGGCACCCGGCGTTATGAACGGAGCAGAGAACTGCCTCGTTGTGGCCGGATCGCCCGAGGGAATCTCCAGGGTCAGATATACATTGGTCCCGTCCAAGCTAAGAGCCAATGTTCCCTCGGCAGTGGTTGCCTGTAAATTGTTAACGTCGTATATGCCCTCGGTGGCTATGGGGGGCACGAGGCCAAGGTTGTATTTCACCAGAGAGGCGGCCGTGTTCGAGGTGGGCAGATCGGACCCGTCGGCGGCGATCCCCGTGTCACTGAAGGCCGTTCCCACAATCCCCATTCCTATTATTCCGGCTCTAAGCGCGTTGCCAGATCCGTCGGCGCCAACGCTCGACGTCCGATACACAATGTAGCTGACCGCTCCGGTTACGGCGGTCCAGGTGATCGAGTTGTAATTGGTGGAGCCCAAAATGGCGTTTCCGCTCGCGGACGTGGTTGTCGTCCCGGTAGTCCATCCTCCGTTCAGGCCTACTGCCACCACTTGGTAGCTATAGGTCGTCGTTCCCGATACGCCTGCCTGCCCGATCGTGAGGGCTCCCACATTGATCAGTGGCGTAGGTGAGGGTAACGTCAAGGCCAGTGGAACGTTGAGCAAATATTTGTTTCCGAATTGATGAAAGCCTACGAAGTGCGCGTTTCCGTCGGTAAGCGCGTATCCTATGAGTCGCGAAAAATTGTACCCAGCGATGTAAGTCTTTCCCACATTGGCCCAAAGGCTTGCGGTGGAGATCAGTAAGCTCATTTGCGAGCCGTTTCCTATCACCCATGCGAAATAGCCTGTATTCGCAATGAGAGACCCTGTGTCAAGCCCCGCAGGTCCATGAGTGTTTCCGTCTGCGGACAGAGCGATGGGCGTTCCGGAGATGGTCCCTACGGTTTGTGTTTTAGTGCCGGTGGAATCCATCAGTGAGACGGATGTAAACTCCGATTGGATCCCGGTGTTACTGGTCGTTAGATTCGTTAATGTCAGCCCGGTTGTGGCGGGAACGGAGGTAAGATTTGGCGCATAAACGGGATTGGAAAGGAGTAGGTTCCCGTTCGAATCGACGTTTGCGCCGGGGACGACGTAGCTGGTCGGGATAGGATTTGAAGCATTGTAGACCGCGCCGTAGGAGTTGCCGCTGGAAACTGACATGAGGCCCGTTCCAGCGGGAAAATACTGTCCTCCGCCGACTGGCCAGGTCGATACGCAGGAAGTACCGAGGCAAAATTGTTGGGCGACGGCTTTCCCACCTATGTTCAGCCCACCGGAAAGATTGAGGCTGCCCAGCGAATCGAACCAAAACGAATCGATTGAGTTGGACGGGCTACCGGATGCGGGCTCCCAGGAGAAAACGCCGGGCAGCGACTCGGTGGCGCCGAGGTTGACCTGCGCATTCAAGTTGTTTCGGATAATGGCCTGGATCGAAGGCGACAGTTGATTGGGAGTGGCGGCTATATCTATAGCTCTGGCCATTTGCACCCACATCGACATGAGGAAAATCACGACCATGCCAAAGGCGATTTTTTTCATTTGTATCTCCATTATCCGATTGTCACAATATCGGTCCCGACGGTAGCGACCTGCCCATTGATTGTCACAACATCCGGAGCGTGCGTCAGATATGCCCAGGATAGTGCCGTTGGCGCAAATACTCCTTGGCCAAACGGAGCTGCGGAATATCCGGCCTCCGAGAAACCGAATAGAGGAACCTCGCCAATAAAAACCGATTGCTCTACACCGGCAGGTCTGGGGAAAACGCCAGATTCCGTAATGATGGCATATTCATAAGCGGTTACGGCAAACTCGAACGTATAACGCATTTGCATACTGCCCAAATCGTTTACGTAGCATCGGCCGCGATCGAGGAAGAAATTATTGACGAGCTGATTCAGGGCCGGGATCGTCGTAGCGATAATATTTGCGAGCGCCTTCGCCAGGATCAACGGCCGGTAGGCCTCATCGGAAAGTTCGTAGGTCTGTGTAGCCGGAGTGCTGCCATTCCAGAATGGAGCCTGTCCCAATGGGTTGGCGCCCGGCTCCCCTTGTTCGAAACCGAAATACGCGGGAGGCGTAGGGATGGTCAATTGCCTGCCAATATTGACAATTCTGCCCCAGATGTCTAGTCCGAACTCTTCTGCGGAATCGACGTTCCAGATGATATTGTAAAAATTATCAATGTCTGCTCCGGGATCGATATATCCATTCATATTCCGAATGAGCGTCAGAATCGTTGGAGAATTTGCGTATTGGCTGATTACGGTCTGCTCGACGTTTATCATTGCAAATTCACTGCGATGTTGGCAGTCGAAATGCTTGGATACTGATCAATCCCGACAGGGACCGTTACTCCAGTCGGGTTTGCCTGAGTCCCGATGAGGATCGAATTTATCTGGATGTTCGAAGCCGTCGAGGCCACAGGTCCATAATACCGGCTCGCGTGGACGATCGAACCGATGCGTTCCCGCTGTGCCCCGTTGGTGCCGGAGAATTGGGCCACAACGGCCGCTTGGATGAGAGCTACAATGTTAGCCGGAAGGCTCGGGTCATTTACGATGTTTATCGCG
>JARLHO010000021.1 GCA_031292215.1 Syntrophobacteraceae bacterium
AAACCCCCTGTGCTGAAGTTTACCGGCTAATCTGCCGTTCTTTTTCTTCCATTTTGCGCATGCAAAATCCTTTTGCTTCCTTGATTTTGGTTTTTGTTCTTCTCCATTAGCTTTTAATTACCCTTTTTGGATACCTTCATGGTTCTCTCCGCCAAGGAGGGAGCCATGAACTCTGTGATACAGTGCGCGCATTGTGGGGGCCTCTTTGCTCCCAATCTCCGTGTGAAGAATCAGCAATACTGCGGTGGCAAGGACTGCCAGCTCGCCCGCAAGCGCAACTGGCAAAAGGAAAAACTTAAGACGGATCCCGCCTACAAGACCAACCAGAAAGATTGTCAGGCCGACTGGCAACGAGAAACGGAAACGAGGAGCGGCAAAAGAAACGGCGACCAGAAACGGCAAAAGTCCCTGCGGCAACTGATAAGCGATGATGGGAAAAGGAAGGGGCACGGGACCCATCGAATTTACGCATTTTGAGCGCAACTTCGCCTGAGCATTCCGACGATACCTATCAAGGATTCATGCCATACACAAAGATCGAGTGGGCAAGAGGGGCAGAGGTATCCTGTTCTAATACAGTCCTTCTGTTTAACCCATCTGTCAGGGTCCATCCGGGAACCCCGGCCGAGGGGGCGGTGGGCAAAAAGCATCACCCTGTCCACCAAGAAGTTTTCCGGATGGACAGTACTATTTAGGGCTGGTTCCAGTCAAAGCCCCGATAAGCGGTCGCCTCTGCGGTAGCTTTCTTTTTAGAACAAATTTACCGCGGCGACTTTGTAATCCGGCTTTCCGTTTTAGCCGTTACGTGTTATAGGAAAAGTTTTCGCTCAATTGTGGTTTGATATCGATCAAGCTTTGAATTTGTTAGTTTAAAAAACGCCGGAGACCCCGATGGAATACAAAGAAACGCTAAATCTTCCCCAGACCGATTTTCCGATGAAGGCAAACCTTGCGGTCCGCGAACCCGAACTGCTGAAAAAATGGGATGAAATGGGTCTCTACAGGCTACTGCGCGAAAAGGGCGAGGGCCGCCCGCGCTACATTCTCCACGACGGCCCGCCTTATGCCAACGGCCATATCCACCTTGGCACGGCCCTGAACAAAATTCTAAAAGACATCATCATAAAATCGCGCCAGATGAGCGGAATGGACGCCGCGTACGTTCCGGGCTGGGACTGCCACGGCCTTCCCATCGAACACCAGGTGGATAAGGAGCTGGGCAAAAAGAAAGAGACCATGTCTCTTACCGATAGACGGATGCTGTGCCGCCGCTACGCCGAAAAGTTCATAGACATCCAGCGCGAAGAGTTTAAAAGGCTCGGGGTCCTCGGGGAGTGGGACAACCCCTATCTTACGATGGCCTATTACTACGAGGCGTCAATTGCACGAGAGCTCGGCCGCTTTTTCGAAAACGGCAGCGTGATTCGCAGCAAAAAACCCGTCTACTGGTGCACCAGTTGCCACACGGCCCTGGCGGAAGCCGAAGTCGAATACGCCGACCACAAGACGCCTTCGGTATACGTTAAATTTTCTCTAACGGAAGAAGCAGCGGCAAGGTTTCCCGAACTTGCCGGGAAAAAGGCCTCTGTGCTGATCTGGACAACGACTCCATGGACTCTTCCGGCAAACCTTGCAATAGCGGTTCACCCCGACTTCACTTATGTCGCCGCCGAAGTTGACGGGGAGGTCTGGGTGGTTGCCGAAGAGCTTCTCGAAAACGTCGCGAGTGCTGCCGGCGCTAAAAATTACAGACCGCTTTTTACCTTTAAAGGCGGGGAATTAAACGGACTCAAGGCGCGCCACCCCTTTATCGACCGCGACTCGCTCATAATCTGCGCACGCCATGTGACCCTGGAAGCCGGAACGGGCGCCGTCCATACCGCTCCGGGCCACGGGCGCGAAGACTACGAGGCGGGGCTCGAATACGGCCTGGACATCTACTCTCCCGTAGATGACTTCGGGCGGTATACAGAAGATGTGGAGTTTTTCGCCGGACAGTTCGTCTTCGACGCGAACAAGGCCGTGATCGCCAAACTCGAAGAAAACTCCAAACTGGTGCAAAAGGCGCAAATCACCCACAGCTATCCCCATTGCTGGCGCTGCAAAAACCCGGTCATCTTCCGCGCAACTCCCCAGTGGTTCATTGCAATGGAGAAGACGGGCCTTCGCGACAAGGCCCTCGAATGGATAGACCGCGTGCAGTGGCTCCCCGGCTGGGGCCGAGAGCGCATCTACGGCATGGTTTCAAACCGGCCGGACTGGTGCATCTCCAGGCAGCGCTCCTGGGGCGTTCCGATTTCGGTTTTCAAATGCACGGAATGCGGCCAATACCTGTCCTCAAAGGAAGTTTTCGACCGCGTGGTCGCACTATTTGAAAAAGAGGGCGCGGACGCCTGGTTTACACACACGGTCGAAGAGCTTTTGCCCGAAGGTGTTAACTGCCCCGGATGCGGAGGTAGAAAGGTTGAAAAGGAAACCGACATCCTCGATGTCTGGTTTGATTCCGGGACCTCCTTTGCCGCTGTATTGGAGAGGCGGCCGGAACTGGGGCTGCCGGCCGATTTGTATCTCGAAGGATCCGACCAGCACCGGGGGTGGTTTCATTCCTCCCTTCTCGCCTCCGTTGGAACCAGGGACACGGCTCCGTATAAAACGGTCTTGACGCACGGCTTCGTCGTCGACGGCCAGGGCCGCAAGATGTCCAAATCCATCGGAAACGTTATCGCTCCCGAGGAGATCATCCGTCAGTACGGGGCCGAGATACTTCGCCTGTGGGTTGCGGCCGAAGACTACAGAGACGATGTGCGCATTTCGCAGGATATCCTGAAGCGGCTAAGCGAGGCCTACCGAAGGATCCGAAACACCTGCAGGTTTTTGCTCGGAAATCTCTATGACTTCGACCCCGCGACTCATTCGGTTCCGCGAGAACAGATGGTCGAGCTGGACCGGTTCGCTCTCCACCAGCTCCAGGATCTGGTTGAAAAAGTCCGCCAGGGATACGAAAGGTTCGAATTCCACCGCGTCTACTACGCCTTGCAAAATTATTGCGTCGTGGATCTTAGCTCCTTTTACCTCGACATTCTAAAGGACCGCCTGTATACGTCCGGGGCCGAGAGCACCGCCAGACGCTCGGCCCAAACGGTCATCCACACGATCTTAAACACCCTCGTGCGGCTGATGGCGCCCGTTCTCTCCTTTACCGCAGAAGAGATCTGGCTTCGCATGGAGCGAGAAGGCGAGCCCTCCGTCCATTTGCTGGCTTTTCCCGAGCCGGACCCAAGCCTCAAAGACGAGCAGCTTGCCGCGCGGTGGGAAAAAATCCTCGCGTTGAAAAATGACGTCCTTCGCGCCCTCGAAGCTGCCCGAAGGGACAAAACGATCGGCCACCCCCTGGACGCTTGGGTGCGCCTTGCGCTCCCGCCCGAATTCGCCGGCGAGTTTGCGGGGTGCGAGGAGCTTTTACGGGCAGTTTTTATCGTCTCCAAGGTTTCTATCGAGCCCGAATCGGCGCTAAACGCTCCGGCCCCGGAAGTCGATCTGCAAGGCTTAAAAATCCAGGTGGAAGCGGCTTCAGGCGAAAAATGCGAACGATGCTGGGTAAGATCGGAGAAGGTCGGCCAGTTTGCGGACCAGCCCACGATTTGCGACCGGTGCTATTCGGTGGTTGCGTAGGGGCGGCATTGCTCACCCATGACGATCTTCTCCACACTTCCGCTGGAATAATGACGGGCGAATGGGAAGGGGGCCCAGGCGATCAGGTTTCCTTACAAAGGTCCATGGGTGGAGGCATCTCGTCCATGGGTTTCCTGCAGGAAAGTGCGGCATGCGATCTCCATCGCATGGCCCCATTGGACGTTAGGAATGAGACGCAATCAAAGAGCGCAGTCCAGGACTATTATGTGGCTGAAAAAGCTTCCAGCCTCTCCAAAGTCCGTTTCAAACTGGCGGAAGTGCGCGATGCCATCCCGAGGTTCCAGATGGAACGTACAAATCCCACCAGCACACTGTTATATAACGGCCCGACTTTGCTGGTCGCGCCCGGTTGAGGAACGATGCATTCGCTTAGGCGAGTTTTCTTACTAAGTCGTGCGAGAGAGACCAAGAACTCCTTTGCATAATGGATAGTATCAGTATTTTCGGGTATCCGGTGGATGGGTATGGACAGAAATTCCGCAAAACCTGCCCGGTCGGCCATGATTCATGGACTCTACTTCCATGACCGCAACGCGAAGAAAAAACCTTTGATGTTTTTCCCCCTTGATCCAGGACCGTATTAGTCCCGGCGGGCATTGATTGGGTGAGTCCAGGTCAGTCAGCATAAATATGGGAAGCCCCTTGGCTGCATGGTTTAGACCATGCGCACTCTTTTCGAGGTAACCTTTTCCTCTTAGCCCCATCACCTGATGTACCTCTAGGCCATAGTGATCGAGGATCTTTCGAGAGACCGCCTCGCTGAGTTCGTCTTCCACCGCTAGAATCGTCATAGTTTTTCTCATTCAAGGGAGCTAAACCGTCCAGCTTCCGGAGGTTTGGTCCGAGGGAGCACTACCTCACCCACTGTAAAACCGGATTCGAGAAGCGTTTTTACCTCCTCGATATCCGCTGCAACTTTTACCTCGGTTCCTTCAATGGCAGGACTCAGCACAAGAACTTCGCGTCCGTCAATACCGCCTTCGGTAAGGAGAGCGTCGCTGTGTGTGCTGACGATAACCTGCCGCCTCCGATTTTTTTGAATGCTTGCGATCAGTGGCGCCATCTGAGACACTATGCCCGCATTGAGCGAAAGCTCCGGTTCCTCCAGCAGGAGGAGCGAGTCACCCTCAAGTAGAGACCAGAGAAGGCTTATCAGCCGAAGAGTTCCGTCTGAGAACTGGTCCTCCCTCTGCAAGCCGGCCTTTGGCCTCCAGTGAGAGTAAAGCGCTTGCAGATGAGGTCGTCCTGTCACAGGATCGCGCATGAATTCAAGTTGTTCAAGTTGAGGCACGGCAATTTTTAGCGCCTTCTCAACAATTAACAACCGCGACCTCCTTGTCTTCTCGTTAGCCTTGGCTACCCGCTCAAGGAAGCCCTGGCCAAATGGATCGTCTTCAAGTATGCGCCCCTGCATCGAATCAGCGAATCTAAGAAGCTGAGGGACCAGGTGAAGATAGGTAACTCCTTGGAAAAAGCGAACGATATCCCGAAACCCAGAATTGGTGTTAATTTGTTCTAGGAACGTCTGCGTTAGCCGGTCCCTGTCAAGCTCATCTTGTTCTTCCGGCCTGTTAAGGATCTTTCTTTTTTGGTGCCACACACGCTCGTGGGTCAAATAGGGCTGCCGATATCCGCGCGGCTCTTGGCGAAGTCCAATGGAGTATCTCCAAAGCGGCGGACTGTCCGCCCCTTCGGCTAGAGTGACATCTATAGAGATATCAGGATCACGCCGAGCAGCAAGGCTGCGTACTTTCGACACTCCTCCACGGTCCTTAACGGCCTTTTGCAGACCACTTCCTCAGGCTTTGCAATGTCGCGAAGAAAGCGAAATATGTCCAATAGGTTCGATTTCCCGGAAGCGTTAGGTCCCACAATGAACTGCCTGTCACGCAGACTCACGTTTATATGTTGGAAGTTGCGCCAGTTCTTCACGGCCAGGTTTCTGACTATCATATGTAGGCTCCCTAAGAATGATTCGCAAGCAGGGAGATCGTAGCCTGCCGGTCAAATCTCTCCGACCGAAATCGCAAGTCCACCGGATATACGAAAACCAATGCCGGCTAGCGACATTTCCAGAGCTGCGGTTGGCAGATGGTCATTTGTTCCCCTATAGCTGCAAACACCAGCTATTTTTTATAGATATACAGTCGAACACCTCCGACGTCAATCTGGATGCCGTGCGGCGCATTACATTCACCCCGGGATATAATACCTCCACTTTTTAATAACAGGCTACTCGGATACACTTTAGAATCTCCCGATCGGATCTGTCCCGGAATGGATATTTTAAAGAGATCGGGCCGGGATTATTCGCGAAGCGCGGGGGACAGTCCATGCACCGGAAGAGAACGCGATCCGACCGGCGGGGGGAGCCTCGCCGAGTATGCTCTCCTGCGGATGACGCTTGAATCGCAATTCGTATTAGACCGGCAGAAGTTTAATAAGCGCCCCGAACGCCACGGCTTTTTCCTGGCTCAACTCTCCTATTTGCCCTCTTCTTTCCGCCATTCTGCGGAAGTGGGTAAAATCGGTCGGAAGCATTTCATTGTCCACCAGGCAAGCGATCTTTTGTAAAATTTCGCGGATTTGCTCCGGACTTCTAACCCTTCCCCCGATCCCCGAAGCCCTTACGAAATACTCTATCTTCATTTTTCCGCTTTCGGCCATATATTCCAAGTCCTTCACGCGATGGAGCATGAGGATGGCATAATCGCCAAGGGCCTGCCAAAAGACCTCGTCATGGCCCCGCCATGTCGGCAAATAGAAACGGAGCAACGAAGGCATTTTATTGCCGCTTGTCAAAACGGACTTGTAAAGAACTACCGGCAGCCGTTTGGCCTGCCCTTCGCTCACCCCCTCCAACATCTCGAACAATACCCGCCTTTGCATTTTGCGCAACCGCTTCTCGAACTGCTCGAAAATACCGCCCTGGCCAGGGACGGTGCTCAAGTCTTCCAACATTTTTTCAATCGATACTTCCATGCCCTACTCCTCGGAACCGGAAAGGCTTTCTGTTTTGGCCAACCGGCCTGATTTTTGACAAATTGCCTCGATATATAAACAATAATGTCATGAAAGGTTTTCTTTTTGTAGGGCCTTGCATGCTTTCCCGGCGCCAGCCGAAAAAATTCACACAACCGTCACCCAAACTCGTTTTCCAATGCAAAGAAACCAGGGGAATACCGTTTTTTTCCGCCATTGAAAGCGGAGCGCAAATCAGTTATATAGTTAACTAATGACACTATTAGAAAGGATAATTAATGGCGCCCTCCCCCGATGAATGCGCACGGCATCTACTCGAAACCGTCCCGATGGTCATGCGCGTTATTCGAAAGGAGATGCGCGCCCGCCGGGAATCCGGCCTTTCGGTCCCTCAGTTCAGGGTCCTTATCTACCTGTCCCGAAATGATGGCGCATCCCTATCGGAGGTCGCCGTCCACCTCGGGCTGACGCTTCCGGCCACCTCCAAGATGATCGACGTCCTGGTGGGGCGAAATCTGGTGAGCCGCCGCATGGACCCAAAAGACCGGCGCCGCGTGGCGCTGGCCCCGACAGAGCTTGGCCGCTCCTCGACCCTGGCGGCCCGGGAGGCCACGCAGTCCCGACTGGCCAAACGTCTCAAGACGCTTCCCCCTGCAGACCTTGCGACCGTTCTGGAGGCGCTTGGCGCGCTGGGATCGATTTTTTCAATCGATCCCGAAACGTAAAGCCCAAGGAGAAACGACCTCATGCCAATCCTTGAAACTGATGCTCTTACCCGCCGTTTTGGCGACCATGCGGCCGTAGACGGTGTTAGCCTTTCACTCGATGCCGGGGAGGTGTTCGGCCTGCTTGGCCCAAACGGGGCGGGTAAAACAACGATGATAAAAATGCTTACGACTCTTCTGCCGCCGACAGCGGGCAGCGCGAGGGTCGCGGGCTTTGACATCGCTCGTAGCGCCCGCGCGGTGCGCCGGGTTATCGGATATGTGCCGCAACTGGTTTCAGCCGACGGGAGCCTTAGCGGCTACGAAAACCTTCTCATCTTTGCCAAGCTCTACGATATCCCACGCTCCGAGCGCTCTTTGCGCATAAGCGAGGCGCTTTCCTTCGTGGGCCTCTTGGAGGCGGCGTCAAGGCTCGTGAGGGAATATTCCGGGGGAATGATCCGTCGCCTTGAAATCGCCCAGGCGGTTTTGCACCGCCCGCGCGTGCTCTTTTTGGACGAGCCGACCGTAGGGCTCGATCCGGTGGGGCGAA
Organism: Syntrophobacteraceae bacterium; assembly: GCA_031292215.1. Lineage (GTDB taxonomy): Bacteria > Desulfobacterota > Syntrophobacteria > Syntrophobacterales > Syntrophobacteraceae > SbD1. Next base: position 7,933 of record JARLHO010000021.1, read on the forward strand.
GGGCGGTGTGGGACCACATAGAGAGTCTGCGTAAAGATTTCGGAACAACTATTTTTTTGACCACTCACCTGATGGAGGAGGCCCAGAGCCTGTGCACCATGATAGCAATCATGCACCGCGGCCGGGTGGCCGCAATCGGGCGCCCGGACGAACTGAAAGCATCGGTTGGAGAAAATGGAACGACCCTGGACGATGTATTCGTCCACTATGCAGGCGACAGGCTTGATTCGGGAGGCGGCTATCGTGAGACATCGAGAACCAGACGTACAGCCAGACGGCTCGGCTAGCCCGGTTGCGCCGTCTGTGAGGATTCTATTGGAAAGTGTTGTCGGGTTTGTGAAAAAAACCCTGGTGATTGCCGAACTCGAGGTGCGAAAACTTCGACACGACCCGGCCGAACTGCTGACGCGGGCCATACAGCCGGCCCTGTGGCTTCTCCTATTCGGCCAGGTTTTTACCAGGGCCCGGGCAATCCCTGCCGGGAACATCCCCTACATCGACTTCATGGCCCCGGGGATACTGGCGCAGAGCGTCCTTTTCATCGCCATCTTCCACGGGATTGCCATTATCTGGGAGCGCGACCTGGGGCTGGTGCATAAACTCCTGGCAAGCCCCAGCCCGCGAGCAGCCCTTGTGCTTGGTAAGGGGATTTCCGCCGGAGTGCGCGCCCTCACCCAGGTGGTGATCGTCTACGCGCTATCCGTGATGCTCGGCGTAAAAATAAACTGGAGCCCGGCAGCGCTCTCGGGAGTGATTGGCGCGGTTCTCCTTGGCGCGGCATGTTTTGCCATGCTCTCGCTCATTATCGCCTGCATCGTCAAGACCCGCGAGCGCTTCATGGGCATTGGCCAGGTGCTGACAATGCCTTTGTTTTTCGCAAGCAACGCCATCTATCCCATCTCGATGATGCCCGGCTGGCTCCAGGTGATTTCGAGGATGAACCCGCTCACCTACGAAGTCGACGCTCTGCGCGCGCTGATGCTCGCAAGAGGGGCGAGCGTCTTTGGCATAGGCGTGGACATGGGAGTTCTGGGGCTTACTCTTGCGCTGCTGGTAATCGTTGCCGGGCGGGTTTATCCGGGTATAGCGATTTGAGGCCAAGTTGCGTTCACGATTAATCCAATGGGTCGAGCAAAGAGACTGTGTCGTAACTGGCCGCCCGGGTAGAGGCAGAGGACAGATATCTCGATTGATGGTTCTGATCTGCGCCCCCGGGATCGTCTCCTTCTTTTTCACTCCTTTCCGGGGATATCGGCATCACGGCCTCAACCACCGGCTAGGCTTTGATCCCTTGTAGGCTTGAACGGAGTTTACTCCGTGGTGTACGAAAAGGCTTGAAATCCCCCCAACCCCCCTTTGCAAAATAGGGGGACGATCAGGCCAAGCCCCTTTCTTGGGAGTCTCCGCTAAGGGGTAAGTGGGCGCATGTGTGGGTAATTGTCAGCTTTGAAAAAAAGGGGGGCCATTGAGCCAAGCCCCTTTCTAAATTACTGCTCATGCGCTTAGTGCAAACAATATTTAAGCTCGCCGGCGCCCTATAGCTCAGGAGGCCCAATAGCGGGTATGCGGGAACTCGCCAATGCCGGCCCTGCCCGCTCCCCCCGGCTACAACCTTTGTATAAGGTACAAAAAAGAGGGGACGGGTATTTTGATCTTCAATTTGTAGAACTCTCTTTTGATGTTTTTTTTCCAAAGGCTATCGCCTGCGTCGAAAAATGGGGAAAAGTAGACGGCGCCTTTGGGGCTGGGACGGTCGAAATGCTTTTGGATAAGCCGTAGGACAGATTCCATGTGTCCTACGGGAAGGCCCGGGCCGAAGACGAAGTTCGAGGTGATCTCGATGCGTTCATACCTTTTGTTGATATCTGCGATTTTTGCAAAGGCGGCCTCAACCCCTTCGGCCGTTATGGACTTTTTCAGGCGCCCAAGCGTCTCGCGATCCGCGGATTCAAGTCCCACATTGATATAAGTCGTAAAGGGAAGGCGATCTATCCGGTCGAAGGTTGCGCCGTTCGATTTCAAGAGGGAATCGACACTGCCAAACAGGAAAAGTCTTGGGTCCGCGATGTTTGAGTTTTTCAGGTCGAAGGCTTCGAAGGCGCGCCGGGCGGCAAATTCTATCAGCTCGGGGTCGGAATGGAGGGCGTCATGCTGACCGAAAAACACGGAGTTATAGTTCGCAAGGTCGTTTCCGAAAAAATCCCTTAGCCGTTTTATCTGCCTTTCAATGTTTTCCTTGGAACGCTCCTTGAATTTCAAGCGAGACTTAACCCGGCAAAAACCGCATTTGTAGAGACACCCGTCGGCTACGATCAGCGGGATCACCTCGTAGTCCACGTGCCGGGTATCGGGAGGAAGGACGCTCACGGAGTCCCCGAGTATCTCGGAAATCGTTGCGGCTTTGCGGAGAAGTTCCGCCGGAGGGTTCGCTTTTACGAGTTCAAGAAATTTCCGGCCTTCGGCGGAGAGAAACGCCAAATCCAGCCGTGCCAACTCTTCGTGCAACAGCCCCGCAGCCTCGATTGCGGATACCACCGCCTTTTCTTCGAAGGGATCGCACGAATTGATGTTATTCGTCGGATAGGAAAAACAGGGGATGTAATATTCGCCAAAACAGTCGAACGGCCCATCGTAGCCACCCGCCGAATAATATACCCAGTCGCCCGTAACGGTCCGCTTTAGCCATTCGGAAGGGTTTGGCCAGTCCCTGCCCCTGCCGGTGATAAACTTTAGCTCCCCGTTCAGGTTGAACTGGAAAAGATGTGCGGGGGTCCGGAGCTCGGCGTAGCGCCCGTATCGAAGAGGGTAGCTTACCTTCGAGTACCTCGTTTCGCCCTGTTTTTGGAGCGTTAATTGTAAGCCGTTTATCTCGAATGTTTCCACAAGCAATAAAAGCCGGATGGTTAATTTAGCTGAACGGCGGCACGGAGCGGCCGAAGTGCTTAATTATGGATCGTCGCGCGCGGCTTGTCCATATCAAACAGGAGTTTCAGGGATAGCCCTTTCGGATGTCGTTTTTACTCGGATTTTTCTTGCCGGAGAAATTATTTTTCCCCACTACTGTCCGGCTAATTTCAAAAGCCGCCGCGAATGTGTGGGCACAGTTTCACCGTGCCCGCTGAATATGTCAAAAATATTAGCTGTTCATTCTCGGCAAGATAGACTAGGTCATCATGGGCAACCTCAAGGAAAGGGTTTTCTTGCCGGATAGGTGTAAAATTACTCCATGCCGCTTCAAAAGCGAATGACCGACTTTGGCGCCGATGTTTCTTTCGCAAGAGCTTGCGAAAAACTCAAAGTCCATTATGGCACACTGCGCCATTTACTTCAAGCGGCCGGTCTTCGATTGCATGGGGCTATCGAGTGGTCGAATGTTATCAGTCTTTTTCCCGGAGCTGCCGATGAGACAGAAGATCAATGTTATAGGTCCGGGTGTAAACGATATTGAAAGAGCCGCCCTTTTTTATGAAAAGGGCCTGGGTTGGAAGAGATCTTCGCTAAGCCAAGGCGATTGGATTGTCTTCGCTCTTGGCGGCGTTGCTTTGGCTTTGTATCCAAGAAAGCTGCTGGCCGATGATGCAACGCTAAAAGATGAGCCCACGGGATTTCCAGGGATTACGTTCACCTATAATGCCAAAAGCGAAAAGGAAGTGGATGCGGTGCTGGAAGAAGTCAATAAGCGGGGCGCAACCATTATCAAACCCGCTCAAAAGGTTTTCTGGGGTGGCTATAGCGGATACTTCAAGGATTTGGACGGGCATATATTCGAAGTTGCCTACGGTCCCATGTTTGAATTTGATGAAGACGACAATCTGAAGTTATGACAACAAATTCAAAAGCCATCAAAGAATTGACTATTCTTCCGGGAATTGGAAAGTCACTTGCAAACCAGCAATTCCCGTTGGGATAGCCAGAAAGAAAGTGGACCGGCATCCGTAATTTTTTCCTAATCTGCTGGACATTCAAGAAACGGCACACTATGCTAAGGTCCTGTGAATACAAACAACGGCCCAGTTACATACAAGGTCG
>JARLHO010000169.1 GCA_031292215.1 Syntrophobacteraceae bacterium
GGATCGTCGATTGTCGAAAAATAACTGGTAATCGTATAGTTAGACTCGTTTTCCATGTGGTGTCTCCCTCTGGGCATAATAGTCCAAGGTAGCTTGCCACAGTTGGATGCCAATGTCCGGCGCTATTACATGCGATTGCCCTGGATTTAAAAACCTCCAAGGTTTCCATGCATTTCGATTAATGGTATAAGGGGATTTTTGGTTCCAGCGGGTTCGCAGGCTTATTTTATACCACGTTGCGTTCGAGCGGCGCCGCCACGTCCCGGGACCGGGTTTTACCGAGAACGAAACTTGAAGGTTTAGAAGAGATTAATTTGTTGGGTTTCGCTTTGCTCAACCCAACCTGCATTTGCAGCTTATCGGAAGAGGGAGTAATGAACTCGATAGCCGCAATTCATTTTGAACGCACGGGTTTTCCGGCGGGGTTCGAGATCCCGCCCACAAGGCGTGGAGGGAGTCTACAAGATGTCTAAAGGAACTATCAACAAGGCTATACTGGTCGGAAGGCTGGGGCAGGATCCGGACATTCGGTACAGCGCAAATGGGGTGGCGGTCGCCAAATTCAGCCTCGCCACCAATGACAGTGTCCCCGGAGCGGGAGGGGAAGGCAACCGGGAAGAGCGAACGGAATGGCACCGTATCGTTGTCTTTGGCAAGACGGCGGAATTTTGTGGCAATTATCTGTCAAAGGGCCGCCTGGTCTATGTCGAGGGCAGCATTCGGACCAACCAGTGGGAAGATGCCCAGGGTCAGAAACGCTACACTACCGAAATAGTGGCACGGGATATACAACTTCTGGGAAGCGGGGACGGACAGGGACAGGCGCAGGGACAGGGGGCAGGCGCCGCTGCGGGCGCACAGAACCGGATGAGAAATTCCGGGGCTGCCGGACGCTCGGCGGTCGAAGAGTTACCCGCCAACACCGGCGCCCCGGATGATGACATTCCCTTTTAGAGGGCTATTTTTTTAGCAGGTGCTCGACTTCGTCCATAAGTTGCAGGAATTCCTTGGACTGCCTGTACTGATCGAGGGATTTCTGGTGCTGGAGCCAGCTCTCCCATACCTTCATCCAGGCGGCATTGCGCCAGTAGCAATCGGTTTGGCCGGGGTCGCCGCCGATTCTCGCTCGATATTCTTCGTATTCCTGCAAGCAGGATTTACAAAGACTATAGGGCGCGGCAAATCGGGAATATTCCTGCGACTCAATTTGTGCGCCGCACTTGGAGCACTTTACCATGCACCGGGTACACTGGAAGATCTTTCGCAAGGCCTCGATCTTTAGTTGGCGCACCGCGTTGTGACGCTCGGACTTCACATTTTCCACTTTTTTTCCGAATTCAAGGATATCTGCCATATTCCCTCATTTTTTGGCGGCTTTTAGAAAAACTTGATCGTCGGCTTTTTCGTTTTCGGCCTGTGGAGCGTCCACCTCATCCATTCCCTCGATCAGGTTGAAAAGCTGCTGGGTAAAGTCCATGTAAACGGCCAGGGAGTCTCGTTGCGCCTTTCTTTTCAAAAACATTATGGGGTCGTGGAGCAGTTTTTTCAGGATCGAGGAGGTGAGGACTTCGATTGCTTCCCTTTCCCTGTCGTTTAAGTCGGGGAGTTGGGAAAAGGTCTTCCTCACTTCATTTTGTCTTATCCTCTCAGCCTTTTCGCGCACCGATACGATCGTTGGCACCGCGCTAAGACTCTCCATCCAGTTCCTGAACTTTATGGTTTCTTCGTCTATGATGTGTTCGGCCGTGCGCGCCTGGCTCAACCTTTCTTCCTTGTTAAACTCAATTACCCCCTGCAGATCGTCGATGTCGTACACATAGACGTTGTCGATTTCGTTTACCTTGGGATCGATGTCTCTTGGGACGGCGATATCGATGAAAAAAAGAGGCCTGTTTCGCCGCTCGCGCATTCTGGCCTTGACGTCCCGGTAGCCTATGATCGGCTCCCGGGCGCCGGTGGAAGACACTACGATGTCGGTGGTTTTCAGCTCTTCGAGTAAGGAATCGAAAGGGACCGTTTCGGCGTTGAACCTGGCGGCCAGTTCGATAGAGCGCTCAAGCGTTCGGTTTGCCACCACCATGCTGCGCACCCCCTGCCGCAGGAAATGGTCTGCGGCAAGCTCGGCCATCTCGCCTGCGCCGATTAGAAGCACCCGCTTGTCTTTTACCTGGCCGAAAATCTTGCGGGCGAGCTCGACTGCCGCATAGCTTACCGACACCGCGCAGGAACCGATGCAGGTCTCGGTACGAACGCGCTTGGCCACCGAAAAGGCCTTGTGCATGAGGCGATTCAGGACCGTTTTAACCGTTCGAAACTCCACGGCGAAACGATAGGCCTCCTTTAACTGGCCCAGTATCTGCGGTTCGCCAACGACCATGGAATCGAGGCTTGAGGCAACCATAAACAGGTGTTTTACGGCCTCCAGATCCTTATGGACGTAGAGGTAGGAGTCAAGCGGCAAGGAGGTCGGCAACCCCACGTGGGTACGAAGCAACGCCTTTACCTCGGAGATCCCTTCGGAAATCGCGCCACAGGTAAACAAAAACTCCACCCGGTTGCAGGTGGAAAGAAACACCAGTTCCTCCACGTGCTCCAGGTTGGGGAGCATACCGAGCGGGTTCACCTCTTTTCGGCACGCCACGGCAAGCTGCTCGCGAATTTCGACGGGCGCCGTTTTATGGTTCATGCCCAGGAGGATGATGTGAGACATACGTTCTTACCCGTAAAGGTTACCGGAAATCACCGAATGGTGTCCGGATAAAAGAAGGCTTGCCAGCACGAAGGTAAGAACGGTCGCCAAAAAGCCAATGATCGCCAGCCACGCCGCCCTTCGGCCCCGCCACCCAACCGTCAGCCGCTCGTGTACAAGGATCGCATAGATCATCCATGTCACCACGGAGAGCACCTCCTTGGGGTCCCAGTTCCACGGCGAGCGCCAGACCATGGCGGCATAGGCAAAGCCGGTGATAAGGCCCGCTGTCATCAGAGGAAAACCCGACAGCAGACACACGTGGGCGATGGAATCTATCCGTTCGAGCGAGGGCAGCCGCTCGTAGAGCAACCCGAAATTCTTTTTCTTGATGCGCCGTTCCTGGAGCAGATACATTATGCCCAGGCTAAAGAGCACGGCAAACAGCGCATTGGCCAGGAAAATACTCGCCACGTGAGCGATCAGCCAGCCGCTGCCTGAAGACCCGTTTCTAAGTATTGCCTTCGTCGGAAGGAGTTGGGATGAAATCATAAAAATCACAGCAAGCGGCGATACGAAAGAGCCCAGGATTCGCAACTGAAGTTTTATCTGAATGACAAGGTAGGTGACCACGAAAACCCAGGCAAAAAGGGAGATCGCCTCCTGTATCGATGTCACGGGAAAGTGTCCCGTCTCGATGGTGAGCATCACCAGCGCCGCGCCGTGAAAAAGCGCGCCTGCCAGCAAGATGGACCACGAGATACGGTGCAACACTTCGCGGTCTCTCAAAAGATAGACCAGGTATCCTATGGTCCCGCTGAGATAGCAAAGCGTCGCAATTACCAGGAAAAGAGATTCCATAGATTTTCCCAGACAGCCCTTGTTTCCTCCGGCGTCATAGCCGGACGACAGGTTTGGATCGTTTTATCGAGGGCCTCCCCTGCTCTGCCTTCCTCCAGCCACTGGGGTATGGGAAGCCGCGCGAGGCCGCTCAAAATTTGCCTGCCCGATTTTGCGACTACTCCCCTGGATTTTAGCGTTTCTCTCAATTTCCCGAGCAATCGGACAAAAAAATCCCATTCGGGACCGATTTCCCCTTCGAGCTTTTGCCTGAGCAGCTTGGCGGCCGCCGGGCTTAGCCCCGAGGTAGAAACGGCAATGTGTAGCGCTCCCCGCTCGAAAACAGAGGGGACGATAAACGATCCCACCTCCGGCTCCGTAGCCATATTACACCAAACGCCAAGCTCGCGCGCATCCGTTGCGACCTCCCGGTTCAAAGCAAGGTCGTCGGTTGCGGCAAACACAAGGCTTACCCCCACGAGATGGGACCTCTCGTAGCGTGTAGCAGCCCAGTCGATCGACTTTTCAGCCCTTTTTTTCTCAAGCCCTGCCGACAACTCACGGGCGACCAGCCTAACTGTGGCCCCATATCTTAGAAGAGTCCCGACTTTTCTCTCACCTACGGCCCCCCCGCCAACGACGAGGCAGACCCTTCCTTCCAGGGACAGAAAAAGTGGATAATAGCCGGCGGGCATTCAGGCGCACACTTCCCTTGACGTCGTTTGCCGCAAACACACACAAACCGATGTGACTCTCTGGTACGAGGCAATTTATCATTGCCGCGGCGATTAAACAAGTAGGGCGGCGTTTTCCACAGGGCATTGGCCTCAACCCCGGTGCGCGGGATCGGGGGGATGAATATCTTATGTACGAGGTACGATGTCCTTTACAAGGCGAAAAGATTTGGAAAAATCAACAGGTTGGCCCAAGAGGAGAAATCATGATGGCGACAGATGTTTCATCCCGGGAGAAATTTTCGTGCGCCTCCTGCGGATCCGACTTCGACAGGGAGACTGCGGTCCAGGAATGCAGAATGTGCCACCGCTCCTATTGCGACGAGTGTATCGACGAGCAGGGGATATGCGTTCCATGCGAGGACAAACAGGTGTAATATAAGCGGCGTTGCCGGGTGCTGCGGCGCGCTGCGGCAAAGTCTGAAAAACGCTTTCCAAAGTCATTTTTGCCGCCGTTTTTTGGAAACGGCGGCAGTCCCGACAAAGTCGTTTGCGGGAATTGAGGTGTCGCCGCCACACGTTTTCGGACGCGGTTGGAACGGGAATGAAACTTGGAGTGTACCGGTAAGATTAATTGGTTGGGTTTCGCTTCGCTCAACACCTGCATAATTTACCAACGAACGGAGGTCGGCCGGGTGAGAGGGTGGTCAGGCTCATCGGTTAAAAAACCCTGCCCCTACCAGGACATGGTTTTCCCGCATGAAGTGGAAATATGCGATAACGGAAAATGCATGATCTGCAAAGACGGTCGTCTCGAGGATTACGCCGACCCACGCTCGCCAAAGTATGGACTTTGCGTATCGGTTGGGCGCGCTTAAACGTTTGACGCCCGGGAAACGCAAAACCCGTTCTCTTAGGCCCTGCGGCAGGTAACGTAGTCGGCCATGTCGAGCAAAATTTCTTTAACCGGGCTTTCAGGAAATATTCCAAGAGCCTCTTTGGCCCGCATCGAATGGGCGTATGCCTGGTTAATGGTATATTCTATCCCGCCGCTTCGGGCCACAATTTCGGTGATTTCCCGCAGCTTTTCGGAAGGGATACTCTCGGCGGTAAAAATCTGTCTCAAACGAAGACGTTCGGCAGCTTTCGCGTTTCGTAGAGCATAGATGAGGGGCAGGGTCGCCTTGCCTTCCTGCAGATCGTTTCCGACCGGTTTTCCGAGTTCTTCGGCCTCGCCGGTGAAATCAAGTGTGTCATCGATTAACTGGAAGGCGATCCCCAGGCTTTGCCCGTAAGTCTTGAGCGCATTTTCCTCGCCTTTTCCGCCGCCTCCGAAAATGGCCCCGGTAACGCATGCCGCGCTAATAAGGACAGCGGTCTTCCTGGTGATAACCTCCAGGTACTCGCTTTCGCTTATCTCCAGGTTATCCGAATTTATGAGCTGCAACACTTCGCCCTCCGACATCCGGGTCGTTGCGTCGAGCAAAACCTGCAGGATTCTTACATCCTCATATCCAACGGCAAGCTGGATGGACCTCGAATAGAGAAAATCGCCAACGAGCACAACCGCCGGGTTGCCCCACAGCGTGTTGGCCGCCGGGCGACTGCGCCGAAACTCCGCATGGTCTACGACATCGTCGTGCAAAAGGGTTGCCGCGTGGACGAATTCGAATACGACTGCGAGCCGGACATCCTCTTCGCCCTTGTATCCGCACAGCTTTGCTGCAAGGACCATGAGCAAAGGACGCAAGCGTTTGCCGCCGCTGCCCGTGATGTAGCGGCCGACAACGGAAATTAAGGGAATATCGGAATCGAGCAGGCGGTTTATTTCCTCTTCGATCCTGGAAAGATCCGGGGCGACTTGAGCGTAAATCTTCTCCTTCAAGTTTGCCGGACCCACAGGGATGAAGCTTGGCAGGGCAGAAGCGTCCACGATTTTAAAATCCGAGTTATTGTTGACCAAATCGATCTTACCTGATTTTTCACCAAAAGCCAAAGGAGAACCTATACCTGATACCGAAAAATTAGCCCCGTGTCAAAGCGTTTCGTTCTTTACGAAAGCTCGGGAAAGAAATCGGCGCTCTTTTGCCAAAAAAATCCCCATATCGACATTGACCGCGACCAAAACTGCAAAGGTTTGCCAACAGGCGCTCGATCTACGATAACCATGAGTCGAACCGGCGCAAGAAAGGCGTTTTGGAGCGCCCCGCTAGACTCAACTCGCCAAGATACTCAATTCGTGTCACTTTGTCCCTGGCTGTGCCGCCATCTTCTGTGATCTTGGCCTCGATAATTACCTGCGGGTTAAATTCGCCGGAGAAGATGAAGCCCGGCGCCCGATCGAAGCCTTCGATTCATTCGGCGCGTTTGGTCTTGCGAAAGCTGATTTCCTCGCCGGCCAGGTATTTCCTCGATGGCGGACTCAAGGCTATCCCCCACCAATTGGCTGACCGAGTCCCGATTTCCCGCAAACGGCCTGCCAAGGAATCGTTCGTATAGGAGCATAGCATAAGGGACACCCATTCCCGCAACATTTCTGATACTCCCCGCCCCTCTTTTGGTATCGGCCCAATCCAAGCGGCGCCATTGATCCTTTTCCACTTCGGAAACGCTGGTGGAAAGCTAACGGCACGCGGTCTCCACCAACGCCTTGAGCCTTTCTTCAGGGTTAGGCCGGTTCCTGTTTCTTGTGTGGCGACATAACCCCATTCAGGTGGCGTAGGGCCGAGCATGGATCGCAAGACGACGATCACACCTTACCGGCAAGAATACCCCTCGAAAGGAGGCGTTACGGCGACCGGCTTCCAACCGCAGAGCTTCCCGCGATGCCGGGCGTAGAATAATTTTGATCTGGCTATGAAGTGTTCTTCAAAGTATTATTATGATTTAGGGATTGAGCGCTAAGCCACTTGCTCCTAAAGCGCTTCGGGTCGATACTAACAGATAGTGCACCATTTTACCTTCAGACCAGAGGCCGTCAAAAGACATGTCTGCCGACATTCGCGCTAAACTGAAAAGATTCAACAACAGCCTGGTCGATGAGCCGCTGGAACCCGACAATCCGTGCTATGTGCCCTACTTGCAAAAGGCCGCCAGTGATCCCATCGAAGAGCTCTTCACCGGGATCAGTTGGAGTGAAGCTGCAACCGTAAATCTTGTTTCCGGGCAGCGGAGCAGCGGCAAGAGCACGGAACTGCGCCGACTGCGGAAGGGCCTCGAAGAGGACGGCTGCGTCGTCTTCCTGTGCGACATGCGCGACTACATGAACATGGCTACACCCGTTGAGATCACGGATTTCTTCATCTCCATAATGGGGGCCTTGAGCGAGGAGTTCGAGAGAAAATACAAACGGGACGCACCCCGGGAAAGTTACTGGGAGCGGATCACCAAATTCCTCAATACCGAGGTCCAAATAGAGGGACTCTCCCTGGAAGCCGGGACCGGGGGCGCCAAGGCGGGAATCAAGGCGTCCCTCAAAGAGGATCCCTCCTTTAAAGCCAAACTCCAGGAGAAATTGCGCGGCCACGTAGCCCGGCTCGTCCAGGAGGCCCATGGATTTGCAGTTGAGGTGGTCGAACAGGTAAGGAAAATAACCGGCGATCCTGACAAAAAGGTCGTTTACCTGATCGACTCGGTAGAGCATATCCGCGGCGTGGGCGCGGACCACGCCGAGCGGGTCTACAAAAGCGTGGAAAACCTTTTTTCCGCCCACGCGGAAAGCCTTCACTTCTCCCTGCTGCACGTCGTCTACACCATCCCTCCCTACCTGACCCCGCTGGTCCCCGGTCTCGGGCGCTACCTGGGGGGAGGAATGGTCTGCTACCTGCCGAGCGTGCACGTCCTCAAACGCGACGGCGACGCCGATGTTGAAGGACTTGGAGTCATGCGCCGCATCATCGACTGCCGCTATCCGGACAGGCGCGAGATATTTGGCGATACGCAATTGGACCGGATGGCGCTCGACACCGGGGGGGATTTCCGCGAATTCTTCCGCCTCATAAGGGGGTCCCTGCTAAAAGCGGTGAACATCGCTACTTTCCCGGTACCGGACTCAATCATCGACGACGCTTCGAACCATCTTCGCAGGGACATGCTCCCGATCGCCAGGGAAGACAAGGAATGGCTCCGCAAAATCGCCGCCTCCAAGGACGCGGAACTGGAAAGCATTGCCGAGTTGCCGCGCCTCGCCCGTTTCTTCGACACCAACCTGGTGTTGAATTACCGCAACGACGACTACTGGTATGACGTCCATCCGCTCTTGAAGCCGGTGCTAAAAGATGACCCGGCTAAGTGATTCAACGGCCTTCACCCCGAAGCTGACCGAAGCCGGCGAAGCGGCCTGGACGGAATTCCGCTACCACGTGGAGTGGTCCCGGGGCTTTGCCCTCATTTACCTTTTCTCGTCCTATCGGGCGGTTACCGCACTTTTTCTCAGCCGACTAAGAGATGTCTGTAAAAACGGGGTTTCTGCGGTCCAGCTAATAGCCGCGAAAGATCCCGAGCGCCTTGCCGAGGCAGTCCTGGCAACCCTGCGGGACCCGCCACAAAAATACGCGGACCTCGCCGCCCCCATCTGGATTGACGCCGCAGCAAGCATCGACCCGCGATGGCTAAACGGCTGCGATCTCTTGCTGGCCCGCCTCAATGAACATAGGGACATGCTTCGAGCCAACATCCGCCGCGCTGTCGTTATCTCCCTTCCGGGCGGCTACCGCAAGCGTGCGCAGGAGATAGCCCCCGACCTTTGGGCCGTTCGCAACTACAGCCTGGATCTAAACGACATCCGCCCCCTGGAAGCCGTCGGGGCGCCTGAGACCGAAACGGTTACCGTTCCGGAAAAATCGTACATCCCTTCCATCCCAAGCGGTGAAGCCCTTCTCAAAGAATGGGCCAGGCTCTCTTCTCTGAAGGCGACAGGGCGGGAGACCATGCTGGCGGGATGGCGCGCCGCCCAAGCCGCCCTCGCCCTCGGCAGATTGGCAGATGCCTTGCGGATAGCCGAAGCAACTCTTGGCATGGCGAGGCAGGCAGTAACCATGGGACAGACGGAAACAGCTCTGCGCGACCTCTCTGTCGCCCTGGATAGTGTCGGGGATATCGCCAGCCGTCGCGGCGACTTCGAGGAAGCCGGGGCGGCCTACCGGGAAAGCCTGGAGATCCGCCGCACGCTTCGTAAGCGCGTGGGGGATACACCGGAGACGCTGCGAGACCTCTCCGTATCCCTGAATAATGTCGGAGACATCGCCGGCCGTCTCGGCGACTTCGAGGAAGCCGGGGCGGCCTACCGGGAAAGCCTGGAGATCTGCCGGGCGCTTCCTAAGCGCGTGGGGGATACACCGGAGACGCTAAGAGACCTCTCCGTATCCTTAAATAATGTCGGGGACATTGACCGTCGCCTTGGCAATATTCAGAAGGCGGAGGCCGCCTGGAGCGAGAACCTGAAACTCCTTCGCCGGCTTAGCCATGCCTTTCCGGCGAGCGACGAATATCGCGAGATGCTTGAGCGGACAGAGAAGAGACTGGGCGAGCTTAGCAAAGATAATCCGGATTATTGATGGCCTAACCGATGACGCAAGAGGAGCCGCTTATGTTTCGAGGTCCTTCGACTTTTTCGAGCGGATTCCTGTTGCATGCGACTTACGGGAACCGGCCCAATGGCTTGGATTAAGACGGCAATGCACGACTCACCGTGTGGCTGCATGCCTCGTTGAAAGGATTTGAACTCCCTTGATTTTATGCAGTTTTATGTCTTCGGTGACCAAAGTCAGTCCGAAAACCGAGGCGGTTGCCGCAAGGAATCGATCCGACGGATCCGGGTGCGGCAACCTTATCTTTCGGCTTAGCAATGCCACTTCGGTGTTGATCGGCGCCTCCTTCATCGGAGCCTTGGACAGAGCCGTACGGACCCAGGTTTCGGGATCGGGCCGGAGAATGATGCGTCCTTTCTCGGCAAGAACCACAGTCTCCCAAAGACTGATCGGAGAGATCCATAATTCGTTTCGGGAGTTCTCAAGCTCACTAAAGATTTCCTGACTGAGCCTTTCGGGTTCGAGGGAGCTCCAAAGCCAGATATGAGTGTCCAACAGCAGCTTCAATCTCTTAGGACCTCCCATTCTTCTTCATCTGTTGCTGGAGATATAACGTCGCCAACGATGGTTCCGGTTCCCCGCATGCACCCAAGCCAAGGCGTTGGCTTTTCGCCCTCGGGAGGCGGAACGACCTGGGCAATCGGCTCGCCCCTTTTCGTAATAAGGAGCGGCTGTCCGGTTCTTTTTACCCTGTCGACAAGGGCAAGACATTTGGCTTTGAATTCGGAAATGCTGACCGTCTGAGGCATAAGGATTCTCCCCTCTATGGTTCACGCAAATATTACCATGGTCATTGCCTATGGTCAATAAATCGGAGAAAAGAAAAGGGAATCCCCGGGAGGATGTGGTTGCTCTTTACTTGCATCAGACTCATTTGCCACCGGCGGTAGCCCCATGCTATAATTGGCTTTCCCGGCTCTGCCCCGGACAGCGAATAGCTTTCGCCCGCCATTTTCAGCCGGCAAGCATACGTCGGGCGACCGAATCGGGTGTGGACCGCCATGCCCGGGATAAGCGTATTTCCATCCTGAGGGTCAAAATTCATTCATTCAGCTATTCCGGGTCATCTTTTGCTTGTAGTTTCGGGGAGAACATCACGTGGCATTAGGCAAGATCAAGTGGTTTCAAAGGAAGAAGGAAGAGAAAGAAAAGGATCAGGCGCTGGTCTTGGAAGAGATCCAGAGCATAAGGAAGCTTCTACGGAAACAATCGGTACTGATCGAAGAGGTGCGCAGGGAGCAGGAGGCTGCGGCGGCCGAAAAAGAGCGTCCTGCAAATTCCGCCCTGGAGCTTTGCGATTCAGTCTTTTACCTTCACCGTGCATTCCGGCATCCGGGATTCATGTCCCGGCAACATGCCCAGGTTCTCAACATGGTAATGAAGAAAGCGGAGCTGTTTGCCGCTTCCCTGGGTATGGAAATGATCCTGGACGAGGGAGTCTCTTTTGACCCCGGGCGGCACGAAGCGGTAGAAAACCGAAGCCCCGGATCGGATAGACTGGATGTGCTCGAGCTGGTTCAACCGGGCTATCTGCAGAACGGCAAGGTCATCCGGCCTGCCAGGGTGATCGTTTGCGCAGCGGGCGACCTAACCACTTCCGAAGGGATCCCATCGTTATGAAATCAATTATCTGCGGCATAGATTTGGGTACCACCAACTCCGTTATCGCCTTCCTAAAAGATGGGGTCCCCACGGCTATAACTGTCGAAGAGGGGACGGCCATTCTGCCGTCGGTCGTGAGCTTTGAGCCGGCAAACGGGGCACACCTGGTGGGGCGGCGCGCCCGAAATCGACGGGCTGCTTTTCCGGATCTCACCGTTTCCTCCGTAAAGCGGCTAATGGGAAAGGAGACAACGGTCAGCGCAGGCGAACAGAGCTTTTCGCCGGAGGAAATTTCTTCCTGCATTCTAAAATACCTGGCCGAGCGTGCTTCTGAAACATTGGGTGAGCGGATCGAAAAGGTGGTGGTTACCGTACCCGCCTATTTCGACGATGCCCAGCGAAGGGCCACGATTCGCGCGGGAGAGCTTGCGGGGCTGGATTTGGTGCGCATCGTTAACGAGCCCACGGCCGCCGCCCTGGTCTACGATCATGTGCTCTCGCCCCAAGGCGATGAGTCTCCCTGTGTTCTGGTCTATGATCTTGGCGGGGGGACGTTCGATGTTTCGATCCTCGAGATCAAGGGAGAAATAAAGGAAGTCCTCGCCTCCGGCGGAGACACCCGCCTGGGAGGAGATGACTTCGATGAGCGGCTAAAGGACCATTTACTGGAAAAATTGCGAGAACAGGCCGGGAAAGAAGCGCTCACAGAGGATGCCAGTTTGAAGGTGCGGCTTCTAGATATTGCCGAACGGGCCAAGATAGCCCTGTCCGACCATCCCTACGTGAAAGTAAACGAAGTAGCCGTGGCGATGTTGAAGGGACGGCCGCTCAATCTGGACTTCGAACTCACCAGAGAGCAATTCCAATCGCTGACAGCCGATCTGATCGAACGGACCATGACCAAGGTGATCGAGGCGCTTGAAGAAGCGCACCTGGGTCCGGAAGAAATCGGGAAGGTCATCCTGGTCGGCGGCGCCACACGAATGCCCGCTGTTCATGAAGCATTATCGACTCTTTTCGATCAACCCATAGCACATTCGGTAGACCCGGACCTCTGCGTGGCTCTCGGGGCCGCCATTCAGGCAGGGCTCATTACGGGGGACTCCATTGGGCAGATTTTACTGGACGTAACGGCTCATTCCCTGGGTTTGAAGACCCTGGACGAGATAGATCCGCAAACGGGCGATGCCGACCATTTTTCCACGATAATCAGAAGAAACACGAGAATTCCGGTTAGCCGCTCCGAGGTCTTTTGGACGGTTGGCGACCAGCAAAGCGGCGTGGAGGTGGAGGTCTTCCAGGGAGAAAATGCTTCCTGCGCTGAGAACACGCTTATTGGAAGTTTTTTCTACCCGCTAAAGCCCGCGCCCGCAAGATCTCCGGTGATCGTGGAGTTCGCCTACGATTTGGAAGGACTGGTTCGTATCAACCTCGACCAGAAGGGTTACGATAACCGCAAGGAAGTCACCCTGGACATCCGCAACCGGAGGGTCGAGGACGCTGCGTCGAGCGGATCGGCTCAATCCCCTGTTAATTACATCGCGGAGAAGGCCAGAAGACTTGCCGCGGAGGCGGGCTTGGGCGAGGAGCTAAGAGGCGACCTCCTGCGGGTCGCGTCGGAATATGAAGCCGCCATCCGGACAGTAGACGACGAAGATCGGGTGGACGAACTCGAGGATCGGTTGTTGGCTGTGATGGAGCAGGCAGAAGAGGTGCTGGAGTCGGGTGAGTAAGAAGAAGCGTATTCGAAGAGACATCGATAAGTATTTTCGCTCCGGCCGCTACTGGGAGTTGTTGAGGCTCTTGGAAAGCGAGGGACTGGTTTCGGCCAACGCCAATGAGTACAGGGAATCCTGGAAGTCCGTAATCGGGGATGCTTTGAAGCGGGAGCGGGGTTTTGATCAATTCCGCGGCGAAGTGGGGGCGCTAAAATCGCCGCCCAATGACCCCGGCTTCCGGTTCCTCGCGCGCCTCGCGGGATTTATCGAGGGCCGCAATACCGCCGAGGACGTCCTGGAGCTAAAAGGTTTGCCCCCCGATGCCGAAAGGCTCAGGTCCAATTTCGCCGACTTTATCTCCTCACAGCCAACCGGGGATAAGCTGAGGACCGTTTTGCAAAAATTCATCCTGGAACCCGCCAAGATCACCCGTCGCCACTATGAACAGCTCGCCGGCATGCTGCCGGACGCATTGCGAAAAAGCGCAAGCGACCTGGGTGAGTTGATCGCCTCGGCCCGGCGCTTCAATAATAAGGCTGTCGCCTCCGGAGGCTGGGACGCAATCGGCATCTCCGATCTACAGAAGCTGGACCGCAGCCTGCTCGCGCGCACCGATGCCATGCCCACGGGGTTCCGGGAGGTCCTGCTTCATCCCTTCGTGCGCAATCTTGCTCTCATGTGCCAACGCCTTGCTCCTGAGGCGCTCATCAATCAAGCCTCGCAGTTGGTCGGCTCGATGCCGTTTCTTCTGCCACGGCTGGCAGGAGAGAAGCTCGATGAGGTGGAACGAAAGCTATCGATAAATTGCAGGCAATCGATGGACGGAAATACTGAAAATCGCCACGATGACTTTGCCCGGAAAGCGGAGAGCCTTAGCATCGAGGAAAAGCTGGCTCTTCTTAGCGATCTGCGGCTCGAAGTCCGCTCGAATCGATCAGGAGAACCGGATTTGGATTTCTCGGACTTCTTCGATGACGAAGAGGAATGGGACGATGACGCTTTTGCGCAAGAGCAAAATCAACACATGCCGCAGCTCACCGAACAGCTCCTGTTCCTGTATGGGCGAATTCTCGCCGATATCTCCAGCCGGCTTCCCGGTTTATCTCCGCGAGAAAAAAAAGAATTGGTCCGCGTGATGGAGCCGATTGTCCTGCAGGACCTGGAATTTACCCGGAACTCCATCCAGAGCGGCCAGAAACTCATGGATTTCCTCGACGCCGTCCTGAAGGCCAACTGCGCCGGCGTACGAACGGGGCTACTGACTGTCCTTATCTGTTCGCATTACCGCAATGGCGGCTTGCGAAAGCGTGCTGAAAAATATCTCGATCAATTAGCCTCCCCGACGCAGCAGGATATGGAATGGCTCGCAACGCAGTGGGCCGGATACTATTACCCGAAAGTGGGGTCGCTCAAACCGCTTCTGACCCGCTACGAGCAAAACGAAGGTCTCCTCGGGATTTTTGCCACTCAGATCTGTTCAAGTCTGGAGTTGTCTCTGTGTGAGCCCCTGATCCTGGCCGATACTCCCCTATTTAGGCTTGGGGATAGAAAAATAAATAAACCTGCGGAGCCGGGCATAGTGCGCCGTGAACTGGATGCCCTTGCCGAATACAAGTTGCTCGATCTTGTTCGGAACTACCTGCGTTGTCATCCTGAAGATCGTTTCACCGTTGACGGACACCTGTGCTGGTTGAATGCCGTCCGTTCCCACCGCCCGGCAGGGGTATGGCAGTTCGCCTTGAATGAGTTAAGGCGCGGCGGGAGAGTGGAGAATATGGAGGATGACTTTTTCCCGCTGAAATCTCTCGACAGGATGATTACCGAAAAATTCGAAGCCGTAATACTATTCATGACGGAGCATTCCGATGAGCTTGCAACGCTTCCGATGGCTTCCCTCGATCCGTTGCTAAATGAACTCCTTGCACACCCGAGGATTCGCCCCGGCCACGCGCCCTTTCTAATACGCCTGGAAAAGGCGCTCGCCGGAAAGGTCGAAGCCGGAGAAACGGGCGCCCGGCAAGCGATGGACAAAATCAGGCGCCTTATGCTAAAGCTGGTCAAAAGCGGCTCGAAAAACAGCTCGAAACGAAAGCACAGACGATGACCCGAGAAGAAGCCCTCCACAATTTGAATCTTCCCCCCGATGCAGGCCCGGAGGCGGTGGAAAAAGCTTACCAACGCCTGGCCCGGCGCTATCCGCCGGAATTCCATCCCGATAAGTTCCGCACCATGGACGAGAGCTACCGGCAGTTGACATCCCTGCCGGCAATGATCGAGAAGCTTCTGGCGCCCGCAATCGAGGACTCAAAGCTTGAGCCGGCCCTCCTCGCCTTTGATCCTCTCGTCCCCGAGGCGAACCTCGAACAGGCGCTATATGAGATAAGAGCTGCGGCACTGGCGCAGGCTCTTTGGAAGCAGTCTTCTTTCGACCGGGCGCCGAAGTCCAAGCAAAAATAAGACTGTTCGCCCCCTCTTGTAAGCCGTGGCGCCGAGGCGCCGAAAAGGATAGGCAACTGCCTGTTGGGACAACAAGACATTATTGGGTAAGGGCAAAGATCACCGCCGCTTCACATCTGTGGTGCAAGATGAGCAAGTTCTCGTTTGACCGTTTGCAATAGAGCAACCGATTGACGCCTTGATTTCCGAGGATTTAAGCCCGATTTGATTTTTTCGGTTCTTTTTCTTTGAGCCAGTCACGCAGAGCTTTGTTTATCCGCGTCTGCCATCCCGCACCGGTCGACTTGATAGACTAGGTCATCATGGGAAACCATAAGGAAAGGGAGGTCCCCCATGAGTGATCCAAAGAAGAGTCTTGAGGAGCGGATGGATGAAATGCCCGGGTTAAGGGAGAGATTCGAAGCCATTCTTACCATAGCCGAGGCCGAAGGCCTTGGATTGAAAAAAGCCGATGATGCGGAACAAAGGACCATTGAAGAA